>NZ_JACBYC010000063.1 GCF_013415425.1 Gemella sp. GH3
TAATGGTATTAATAATTCAGGGTTTGAAAAGTCAATCACTACATCAGCAACGTCTTGAGCTTCAACTATTCTATTGTAATGCTTGTATGGTGTTGAATCTTTAGGAGTTCTATCTATGACTCCTACAATCTCATGATTTTTTTCTTCAGCTAGTCTAGCAACTCGTTGATTCATCGCTCCATAGCCTATAAGTAAAATCTTCATTAATGTTCACCTGCTTTAAACTGATAATAAGCTTGCTCTAATACATTACGCTCTGCGTCATCTAATGGGATAAGTGGTAATCTTAATTCATAATTACCAAAACCTAAATGTGCCGTTAGTGCCTTAATAGGAATAGGGTTAACATCCACAGATAATGAGTCTAATAATTGCCCAATAGGTTCAAATTGACTTGAAATATTTTCTCCACTTTGTTTAGCATCGTATAAATCTTGAAATTCTTGAGGGATAACATTTGCAATAACTGAGATAACACCTTTACCTCCACGTTGATAGAATTCAACAACATTGTCATCATTGCCACTATATAATGCAAATTCATCTTCATTAATGCGTTTTTTAACTTCTTCCATATAATCAAAGTCATTCGTCGCATCTTTAAGTGCAACAATGTAAGGGTTGTGACTTAATGTTTCAACAGTTTCTGCTTCAATCGTCATATTCGTCCGTGATGGTACGTTAT
>NZ_JACBYC010000157.1 GCF_013415425.1 Gemella sp. GH3
TCATGTGCGTGTTTGATACCACTTAAAATTTGCTCGGTAAATTTTATTGCTGTTTCTACACTTAGAGGACCATGACTATGTATATATTCAGCTAATGTAGGGCCTTCAATATATTCCATTACTAGGTAGAAACATTCGTCTTCTTCATCTACATCAATCATACTCACTATATTTTCATGTGATAGCTGAGAAGAATTATGTACCTCTCGTTCAAAGCGTTTTAAGGTTTCTTCCTTTTCACGAGGTGGAATAGAAATAGCTTTTATTGCGACTTTACGATTAAGTATTGTATCTTCTGCTAAATATACAATACTCATTCCTCCGCCACCAAGTTTATCAATTACTTTGTAGCGTTCATTAACCATCTTTCCTATCATACTTTGTCACCTTCTATCGATGACAGTATGAAACTTACATTATCTTTGGAGTCATGGGACATCGCTAAACGCATTAGACGTTCACAATGTGATTCAATTGTGTCATCTTGATTAAGCTCCTCCTGGATTTCGTAATCTCTAACATAATCTGTTAATCCATCTGTATTTAATAACAAGAAGTCATAAAAGTTAGTTCTTTTAACAAATAAATCAGGTGACACGCGTTTGTCAGTCCCCATAACTTTAGTGATGATATTTCTTTGTGGA
>NZ_JACBYC010000141.1 GCF_013415425.1 Gemella sp. GH3
AACAAGACATTGATGCGAAGGTTACTCAACAGACTGACGCACCAAAAGCACTTAAAGCATTGCCTGGTTCAGAAAACGTTAAGAACCATTATAAAGACTATGTTGTCACTGATGTAAAAAAAGACAACAAAGGATTTACGCACTACACTTTACAACCTAAGGTAGGTAACGTCTTTGCTCCTGATGAGGAGGTTAAAGTACATGTGAATACTGAAGGTAAAGTTGTATTAATTAACGGTGACACTGATGCGAAGAAGGTGAAACCAACTAATGAGGTGTCGATCAACAAAGAACAAGCATCTAAAAAAGCGTTTGAAGCGGTTAACCTTAATCCTAAGAAAGCGAAAAATATGAAAGATGACGCCGTCAAAACAAATAAAGTACAAATCGATGGTAAAACAAATAAGTATGTTTACAATGTAGAATTGATTACTACAACACCTAAAATTTCACATTGGAATATCAAAGTTGATGCAGAAACTGGTGAAGTTGTTGATAAACTTAATCTCATCAAAGAAGCAGCGACGACAGGTACAGGTAAAGGTGTACTTGGTGATACGAAACAAATCAATATCAATAGTGTAAATGGAGGATATGCGTTACAAGATTTAACGCATCAAGGACAATTAGCAGC
>NZ_JACBYC010000023.1 GCF_013415425.1 Gemella sp. GH3
TAACAGAAAACCAAGTTGCTGGATATGAAACAATAATCAATGGTTATAAAATAACAAACAAATATATTCCAGAAATACCTGAAGTTCCAGAAGATAAAAATAAAGAGAAAGATACTCCTAAAAAAGGAAAACTTTCAAAAACAGGAATAAATACTGATGCTGATTTATTTGGAATATTAGCTTTGTTGTCATCGTTATTGGTTGCCTTAAAACTAAAAAAACGTAATTAATATAAAAACTTGATATGCAAATATAGCGTATCAAGTTTTTCAAACTGTTGACACATGCAATTTGTCAGCAGACTTTTTATTCAGGTTGTATAATATTCATCATATAGTAAAAATCTCTATGCTTAATTGCAGAACATTTATTATTTTATAAAAAATTATCTTATTAAATGATATCACTAAATAGTGCAGAATTAATGCTGTACTATTTTTTTGTGAAAATAATATAGTTTATAATATTTTTAATTAAATAATTTATAGATTAATCTTTTGATGTAGTTAAGATTATTTTATATTGTATTTTTAAATAGTTAAAAATATGTTTAATTTATTATTTTTTAACGAATTATTTCAGAGTAAATTGTTATTATTAGTATTGCATATTATGAAAAAATTTTTCTAGAT
>NZ_JACBYC010000098.1 GCF_013415425.1 Gemella sp. GH3
ATCAAATGGAGAATTAGTTCAAAGTAAAGAAGTAAGCGAGCAAGATAACTGGAGTTACGAATTTACAAACTTGCCGAAATATAAAGACGGACAAGAAGTAAATTACACAGTAACAGAAAATCAAGTTGCTGGATATGAAACAATAATCAATGGTTATAACATAACAAACAAATACACACCAGAAACTACACAAGTTACTGGACAAAAAGTTTGGGAAGATAATAATAACCAAGATGGAAAACGCCCAGAAAAAATCACAGTTAATTTACTGGCAGACGGAGAAGTAATTCAAAGTAAAGAAGTAAGTGCAACAGATAAATGGAGTTACGAATTTACAAACTTACCGAAGTTCAAAGATGGGCAAGAGATAAAATATACAGTAACAGAAAATCAAGTTGCTGGATATGAAACAATAATCAATGGTTATAACATAACAAACAAATACACGCCAGAAAATACACAAGTATCTGGAGTAAAAACTTGGGAAGATAATAATAACCAAGATGGCAAACGTCCAACAAGTATCACGGTAAACTTATTATCAAACGGAGAAATAGTTCAAAGTAAAGAAGTAAGTGAGCAAGATAACTGGAGTTACGAATTTACAAACTTACCGAAGTTCAAAGATGG
>NZ_JACBYC010000172.1 GCF_013415425.1 Gemella sp. GH3
ACTCTAGAACCAGGCTCACCTGATGTGATTGTACAAAAAGGTGAAGATGGAGAGAAAACAACAACTACACCAACTAAAGTTGACCCTGATACAGGAGATGTAGTTGAACGTGGTGAACCAACAACAGAAGTTACAAAAAATCCAGTTGACGAGATTGTACACTTTGCACCTGAAGAAGTACCACAAGGTCATAAAGATGAGTTCGATCCAAACTTACCAATTGACGGTACAGAAGAAGTACCAGGTAAACCAGGCATTAAGAACCCAGAAACAGGTAAAGTGGTAACACCTCCGGTTGACGATGTCACAAAACATGGTCCAAAAGCAGGCGAACCAGAGGTTACTAAAGAAGAAATACCATTCGAGAAAAAACGTGAGTTCAATCCATACTTAAAACCAGGTGAAGAGAAAGTAACGCAAGAAGGACAAACTGGAGAGAAAACAACAACAACGCCAACAACAATTAATCCATTAACGGGAGAAAAAGTAGGCGAAGGTGAACCAACAACAGAAGTAACAAAAGAACCAGTAGATGAAATCACACAATTCGGTGGAGAAGAAGTACCACAAGGTCATAAAGATGAGTTCGATCCAAACTTACCAATTGACGGTACAGAAGAAGTAC
>NZ_JACBYC010000129.1 GCF_013415425.1 Gemella sp. GH3
TCATATTGTAGATACGTGTTTTACCCCAATCTACTTTAAAGTTAGTCTCTTCAATCGCATCTAAGATATCTTGTCTTACTTTGTTAATTGAAGCAAACCATTGAGGTGTCGCTCTAAAGATAACTGGTTTTTTTGTACGCCAATCATGTGGGTAGCTATGTGTAATAAAGTCTAATTTAAGAAGTGCATCCTTTTCAGTTAATAAGTCAGTGACAGCTTTATTCGCTTTGTCATAGAACATACCTTCAAATTGGCCGCCCTCTTCAGTAAATACACCCTTGTCATTTAGAGGACTGATGACAGGTAAGTCATATTTTTGTCCAACGATATAGTCATCTTCCCCGTGTCCAGGAGCAGTATGAACACATCCAGTACCCGCATCTGTTGTGACGTGATCTCCATTAATCACAAGTGACGTACGATCTAAGAATGGATGTTGCGCTTCAACATATTCTAACTCTTTACCTGTAAATTCTTTTTCAAGTTGAATTGTATCTTTATCCCAACCTAAAGCATCAGCTACAGTCTCAGATAAGGCTTGAGCAACAATAAATTTCTGTCCTTCTACATTGTATTGGCCATACTTAAGTTCTGGATGAACAGTGATAGCTACGTTTGAAGGA
>NZ_JACBYC010000096.1 GCF_013415425.1 Gemella sp. GH3
TTACTGCCCTTATCGGAACAACAGCAATTAGTGCTTTAGCAACTACGCAAGCACATGCAGCAACGACACATACAGTAAAAAGTGGAGAATCAGTTTGGTCAATTTCTCATAAATACGGTATTTCAATTGCTAAATTAAAATCACTTAATGGCCTAACTTCAAACTTAATTTTCCCTAATCAAGTACTTAAAGTATCAGGATCATCATCTAGCGCGTCAAAATCTAAGACATCATCTAATAGTGGTTCAGTGTACACTGTAAAAGCGGGAGACTCATTATCATCTATTGCAGCTAAATACGGAACTACTTATAAAAATATTATGAAGTTAAATGGTTTAAATAACTTCTTAATTGTACCTGGTCAGAAGTTAAAGGTTTCTGGATCAGTATCAACGTCTAAATCTACAAGTGGCTCTAAAAAAACGGCTTCAAGTAGCTCAGGTCGTACATCTACGTACACTGTTCAATATGGTGACTCTTTATCATTAATTGCAAGTAAGTACGGTACTTCATATCAAAAAATCATGCAATTAAATGGACTTTCTAATTTCTTTATCTACCCAGGTCAAAAATTAAAAGTGCCAGGTGGAGGTAGTGGAGGTTCAAGTAGTTCATCTAC
>NZ_JACBYC010000147.1 GCF_013415425.1 Gemella sp. GH3
CAACGAGAGCTTGTTGTTTTAATTCCGCCATCGTATCATTTTGAGTCATGACCGAACTCCTCCTTTTAATGCCACTATTTTATTTTTTGAAAATGAAAACTCAAATACTTCAACATCAAAAAAGCTTTCACCCCATATCGAACTGGGACGAAAGCTTTCCGTGGTACCACCCAAATTTATGCCTAAGCATACACTTGTATATCTATTGATAACGGAATGACAATTCCGACTTAAATTTCTTTAAGTAACCAAAAAGATGAACAAAATTATTTCAAGTTGGAATAACTTTCAGTCACGGTTATTCTCCCTTTTCGACTTTCTAAATAATTTACGTCTTTTTATCGGTTGATCATTTAATTGTTTCAGTGATGTATAGCTAATGAATACTTCATTTTTTAATAAATTCATCAACTATTATAGCCGAAATTTGAACAAAGGGTCAACCTTTCAACTGGTAGAGTAATATACTACCTGCAATAGCAACATTTAAACTCTCAGCTTTACCATAAATGGGTATGATAAGATTTTGTGTTGTTTGTTGTAATAATTCTTGGTTTACACCTTCACCTTCGTTGCCTAATAATAAAGCAAATCGTGATTGAGCCTCTATCTCTTTAAA
>NZ_JACBYC010000255.1 GCF_013415425.1 Gemella sp. GH3
TTCTATGACCATATATTCTATCATCTTCATTTGAATTATTTTTTATATAATTAGCTAGTTCCGCTATATCTCTTGAATTATCTACATTTCTTTCTTGTATTTGAGATTTTATATTAATCAAACTAGGAAAATAAGAAGTAACTATAAAACAACAAATTATTACAAGAGATAATCTATAATTAATCTTATCAAATAATGTTTCTAACAGTATGCTTATATAAGGTATAAACAATGGTATTAATACTATTAAATAATGTAAGTACGTTCTTTTGGAGATTATACTTAATAATATACAAAAAGCAAGTAAAACTATTCCTATCAGCACCATATTTTTGCTATTTTTATAGTAGTACAAAGTTGATAATAAAATTATTAAAACTAATGAATAATCATTGGCTACTCCTATTATCCAAAAAATAACATCTTTTAATCCTATAGGTGCATCTCCTGAATAATTTATATTTATAATAAGAGATTGATATATCATTTCTAATAATGAATTATTTATTAGAAAATATATTAAAAGTGGTATTAGTAAAATTAAAAATCCTACTAAAAAATTTAAAATAAATTTCAATAATAGTTTATATTCTTTTTTGTAGATATTTAATAT
>NZ_JACBYC010000185.1 GCF_013415425.1 Gemella sp. GH3
AAATTATATGTAACAAAGATGATATAAAAAATACTTGATTTTAAATTAGGTAGATATATCAATAAAATAAAACTTACACAGGAGAATAAATTATGAAAAATAAATTTACATTACGGATTATAATTCATAACTAATAGGTTATTAGTACTCATACTTTTTAAATTAAAATTTAATTTTAAGAATAAAATAAGTACAGTGAGGTTAGATTATGATAAAAAAACATTCTAAATTATTTTTAATATTTATAATAACAACTTTATTAATGGTATTTTGTAACTTAAAATCTGAAAATACTGCTAATGCAGCTACTTTTTCTCCTATGTTATTAGATAGTAATGGAGAAAAAGTTACAGATAACTTAACATTTAATATTACAGATAGTATGGATAATTCGGTGATTACAGCTACCAGTACAAATGATGGTTATATTGATTTTTATAAAGTTAAAGAAAATCATATATATAATGTAAGTATGATTAACAATAATAAATATATAGTTGAGCCTATTTCTTTTATTATTAAAGATGGAACACCTTATATTACTAATACAAATAAACTTTTTCTTTCATTAAAGGTTTTAAAAAATGAAAATAAATTAGAAACTACTAAATTTTCTAATTTATATTTAAGTGTTTTAAGTAATGGTGCCGAAATAAAAGATGATTTAGAATTTATATTTACAGATGGAGTTACGAATATTAAATCTAAAAATATTGATGGCCAAATATTTGCTAAATTAAAAGAAAATACAAGCTACACATTAAAATTAGTAAACAATAATAAGTATTCTATGGAAGAATTTTCATTCACTATTAAACCTGATGCTAGCGGCCTTTCTTGGCCTTACATAGATAGTAACCAAAAATTATTATTAAATGTAGATTTAAAAGAAAAAATATCTTTAGAAAATAATGAAGATAATTCAAATAAATCCATAATTAATACATTAAAAATAATTAATCAAAATGGAGATAACGTTAATGATGAGCTAACATTTATATTTTATAATAAATCTAAAAATCAACTACTAGGAGAGTTTAAAACAGCTAATGGTAAACTTCCCAAAATTAAACTTACTACTGATGACATTTATGAAATAACTCTTAAAGAAAATGAAAGATATTCTATGAAAAAGAAAAACATTTATGCATTTATGGATGGATTGCCAGTAGATGTAGATGATGAATATGAAAGATTAACAGAAGAATTAGTAGTAGAAAACTGTGGATGTGAAATAGAAAATTTTAAGAAAGTAACTATTAACCAAATGAAAATAATTGATACAAATGGAAATAGTGTAAAAGATAATCTTACTTTTATATTTTTTAACATATCTAAACAACGTCCATTAGGAGAATTTATCTCTGTAGGTGGAATGCTTCCTAATATAGAGTTAATTGCAGATGATATTTATGAAGTTTATGTAAAAGAAAATCATAAATACGGTATGAAGAGAAAAAATATTTTTGCATTTATGAATCACTATCCTATTGATGAAAATGATGAATATCAAAGATGGTTTGATACATTTGAAGTAATAAAAAAAGATGAAAATTACGTAGAACCTAAAGAAGAAAAAGTACCTGTAGAAATAACTACATCATTTAATAATAAAATTATTAAAGAAAAAATAACTTTTGAATTAATTAGTGAAGATGAAACAATAGTTGTTGATAGTAACGATGGAGTAGTAAAAGCAAATTTACACCCTAATGTTGATTATATGGTAGGACTTGTAAATAATGATAAATATGATATTGAAACTTTCCCACTTGTAGTAAAAAATAAAATAGTTGGAAAATTTCCTTATGATCATAGAACTTGTGATTTAGTAAATACATTTAATCTAGTTGAAAAAGGAACTATTATAGAAAATAATCCTCGTCACACAATAGAAGACGAAAATAAAACTTCTAGAGTTACAGGTATGAATTTTTTAGATTTGAAATTAGTTGTTGAAAAAATTAATCCTGAAAATATTGATACATTAAAAGATAAAGATGTAGATCTTTATGATATTAGATTTATTAATGTATATAGAAATGAAGTAGTAAAAATTCCTACTGGAAATTACACAGTTACAATACCTAAAATTAGAGGAAAAGAAATAAAAGCAATATATTATGTAGGTGACAATGGAAAATTAGAAGAGCATGAGATAATTAATGGAACAAATAATAGTGTAGTTACATTTAAAACTAATCATTTTTCTATGTATGCAATAGAATATAAACAACCGAATACTAATTATAGTAATAATGGAGAAAATAAACCAAATAATTCTGAAAATAATAAAGATAGTAACTTAAATAATAATCAAATTAATAATTCTACTACATCATCAGATTATAAAGAAAATAACCTTAATAATGATTTTAATAATAATCCAATTGTTAAAATAGATAATAATGCATTGAACAAGAAGATAGAGAAAGAATATAACATCATCAATAAAACAGATGATAACAAAAAATTAACTAATACAGGATCTACTGTTTCTTCTAACGGTTATTTATTTGCAATATTATCAATTATTTGTATAATAATTGTAAAAAGAAAAATTAAAAAATAAAATAAAAGGCATATCTTGTTTGATATGCCTTTTATATAATTATAAAATTAACAGAACCTTTAATTGACACGTATAAACTATAATTATTATCCTATTGATCCTTCCATTTCAAAGGAAATTAACCTATTTAACTCTACTGCGTATTCCATTGGTAATTCTTTAGTAAATGGTTCAATGAATCCCATAACTATCATCTCTGTAGCTTGTGTTTCATCAAGTCCTCTACTCATCAAATAAAATAATTGTTCTTCAGAAACTTTAGAAACTTTAGCTTCATGTTCTAATGAAACATTTGAATTATTTATAATATTATAAGGTATTGTATCAGAAGTAGAATATTCATCTAAAATTAAAGTATCACACTCTATATTTGATCTAGATCCTTCTGAATTACGTCCAAAATTTATCCAACCTCTATAATTTACTTTTCCACCTTTTCTTGACATAGATTTAGAAACTACTGATGAAGATGTTCTAGGAGCTAAATGAATCATTTTACATCCAGCATCTAAAACTTGTCCTTCACTTGCAAGAGCTATCGAAAGTGTATTTCCACTTGCGCCTTCTCCTGCTAAAATACAAGCAGGATATTTCATAGTTAATTTTGATCCTAAATTTCCATCTACCCATTCCATAGATCCATTTTCTTCAACTATTGCACGCTTAGTCACTAAATTATACACGTTAGTAGACCAATTTTGAATAGTTGTATATCTAAATCTTGAATTTTTTCCAACAAATATTTCAACTACTGCTGCATGTAATGAACTAGCTGAATAAGTTGGAGCTGTACATCCCTCTACGTAATGTAGTGAAGAATTTTCATCAATAATAATTAGAGTTCTTTCAAATTGTCCCATTTTTTCGGTGTTAATGCGGAAATACGCTTGCAAAGGTGCTTCAACAGACACTCCTTTAGGACAATAAATAAATGATCCTCCTGACCAAACAGCTGAATTTAATGCTGAGAATTTATTATCGTTAGATTCTACACATTTTGAAAAGTATTTTTTAAATAATTCTTCATGATTTTTTAGTGCAGTATCAGTGTCCTCAAAAATTATACCTAACTCTTCAAATTGCTTATGCATATTATGATAGACTACTTCTGATTCATATTGAGCAGAAACCCCTGCTAAATACTTTTGTTCAGCTTCAGGAATACCTAGTTTTTCAAATGTATTTTTTATTTCTTGTGGGACTTCATCCCAATTTCTCTCTGTTTTTTCCGATGGTTTAACATAATACGTCATATCTTCAAAGTCTATTTCAGAAAGATCGCCTCCCCATGTAGGAATCGGTAAACGATAAAATTCTTTTAATGCATTTAGTCTATAATCTAACATCCATTTAGGTTCATTTTTCTTTTTCGATATAGTTTCTACTATTTCTTTAGTCAGACCTTTTTCTGTTTTAAAAATAGATACATCTATATCAGAAAATCCATATTGATATTCACTAAACATTTCTTCATTTTTATTCAACAGTATCACTCCTTTGTTTTAATATTTTCTCTGAAATTTTCCAACCTAAAGTAGCACACTTTACTCTAGCAGGTAATTGTGAAATATTTTCAAGAGAAATGCTATCCTCTAGTAAATTAACATCATAATCTAAGCCCATAATCATATTTAAAAAATTGTTAATCTTATTATCGGCTTCTTCTACAGTTAAATTTTTTAATTCATCTGTCATCATTGATGCAGACGACATAGATATAGAACATCCTGTTCCTATAAATTTTATATCTTTAATAATGTTATTTTCTATATTCATACTTATAGTTATCTTATCACCACAAGATGGATTTAACATTTCAAGTTTGTATCCTGATTCTATAACTCCATAATTATGAGGATATTTACTATGATCCAAAATAACTTGCTTATACATATCTTTTAAATTAGAAAAGCTCATTATTAAAAAACTCCTTAGTTTCTTTTAGTGTTTGAATGAAAATATCAATCTCATCCTTTGTATTATAAAAATAAAGACTTACTCTAGCTACTGAGAAAACTTCTAAGCGATTTAGTAAAGGTTGTGTACATTGATGACCTGCTCTTATACAAATACCTCTAGCATCTAAAAAACTTGCTAAATCATGAGGATGTACATTTTCTAAATTAAATGCTACCAAAGACACTCTCTTAGATACGTCATGACATCCATATATAGTTAAACCTTCAATTTCTTTTAATTTACTTAATAAATATCTAGTTAATTCTTTAGTATAAATTTCTATATTCTCTAGTCCAATATTATTTATATACTCTATAGCTGCCTTTAATCCTGCTGCTTGAGCTAAAAGTGGTGTTCCAGCTTCGAACTTATTAGGTAATTCAGCCCAAGAAGAGTCCTTATCATTAACAATACTAATCATTCCTCCGCCATATTTCACAGGATTTATGCGTTCTAACAATTTCTTTTTCCCATATAATACACCTATCCCAGTAGGACCACACATTTTATGTGCACTAAAGGCTAAAAAATCACAATCTATTTTTTGAACATCAATTTTAATATGTGGAGCTGCTTGTGCTGCATCTATAACATAATATAAATCTTTATTTTTTTTTCTTATAATTTGTCCTATTTTTTCAACATCATTTAGAATACCTAAAATATTTGAAGCGTAAGTTAACGATACAATTTTAGTTTTATCTGTTATTGAATTTTCTAACTCATTAAGACTAATAAAGCCATCTTTATTTACTTCTAAAATTTTTAATTTTAACTTTTTGCGCTTAGCTAATTGTTGCCAAGGAATGAAATTTGCATGATGTTCCAAAGAACTTAAAATAATTTCATCGTCCACTGTTAATTCTTGCTCTAGCATATTTGCAACTAAATTTAATAATTCAGTAGTCCCACTTCCGTATATAATTTCTTCATCAAATCTAGCGTTTATAAAATTTTTAACAGCTCTTTTTGAATCTATATAAATATTTTCTGCTTCATTTCCTAAAGTATATACAGAACGATGTATGTTAGCATTATAATTACTATAAAAATTTGTTATTGCATCTATTACATAATCAGGTTTTTGAGTAGTTGCACCATTGTCAAAATAAACTAGACTATTATCATTAATTTGACGCTTTAAAATAGGAAATTGTTTACGAATGTTTTCAATGTTCAAAATTATTCACTCACTTTATTTATTTTTTCATCTATAAGAGATATTGTCTCTAACTTAACTTTATCTACTTTTAACTTCTCGATTACTGGAGATAAGAATCCATGAACTAAAAGTCTACTTGCTTCTTTTCTACTAAGTCCCCTACTATTTAGATAATATATTTGTTCTTCATCAATTTTTCCTAGAGAAGCTCCGTGCCCAGCTGCAACATCATTTTCATCTATAAGTAACATTGGATTAGCATCTGCTTTAGCTTTATCTGATAATGTTAGTAATCTAGAGCTTTGATAAGCGTTAGAGCTAGTAGCACCTTTTACAATAAATCCTACTCCATTAAAAACTATATGTGATTCATCTAATAATACTCCGTGTTGTAAAATATCTCCATTAGTATTTAATCCTTGATTGACAAGTTCACTATTGAAATATATTTTCTGTTTACCTGTTCCTAAAGTAACAAGTTTTAAATTACTTTCAGAGCCATCACCAATTATATTAGTTGTATTATCGCAAAACACATCAGCGTTGTCCATAGTAGCAATGTTCCAATTTAATATAGCTGATCTTTGAGTTATACCATTTCTAACAATAGTACCTCTTTGTTTACTATTAAAATTAGTAACTGAACTATAATTTATGTTAGAATTTTCTTTTGCTAAAACTTCTGTAATCATATTAAATGCTCTATTAGATACAGGAGATATATAATTTTCTATAAAATTTAATTGAGAATTTTTTCCAACATTAATAGCTACATGATTATAGAAAGACTGTTTATCATTATCTACTATCGCAGTATATTGAACTGGAACATCAATATTAGCATTATCTAACAATTCAATATAGATACCAGAATTTAATAAAACATAGTGTTGTGATGTTAATTTATTTTTTTCTGGTGAAGCAATTTGTCCAAATACTTCTAATAAATTTTTGTTTTCTTTCATAGCAGAAAATATATCATTGACAATAATTTGATTTTTATATTTATCTGGTATATTAACATACTTCAAACTATTATTTTTTTGAACTATTGTAATACTGTTTTCATCAAAATTTATAACATCAGCATAATCTTCTTTATTAAAATCAGAATTGTCTATTTCTAGTAAATCATTTGTATCAAAATCTAATAAATTCCATTCTTCTAAATTCATAGAATGTAATTTAGGATAAGATAAGCTATAATTTTCATACATTGCTTTTCTTCGAAGTAGACTATATGATTCTACTTCAGAAAGTACATTAGACAATTTATTAAGTGTTTTTATACTAATTTTTAATTTGTTATTGTCCATATTACACCTCTTCTTTTAGCCAATCATAACCTTCTTTTTCTAATCTAAGTGCTAATTCTGGTCCTCCAGATTTTACTATCTTTCCATCCATTAATACATGAACATAGTCCGGTGTTATATAATCTAGTAGTCTTTGATAGTGTGTAATTATTAAGCAGCCGAATTTATCACTACGCATTTCATTTACACCTTTTGATACAACTTTTAATGCATCTATATCCAAACCAGAATCTATTTCATCTAATATCGCAAACTTAGGTTCAATCATCATCATTTGCAAAATTTCATTACGTTTTTTTTCTCCACCTGAAAAGCCATCATTAACATAACGTTGAGACATTTTTAAATCCATATCTAAAAATTCCATAGTCTTATCAAGTTTTTTTATAAACTGCATAATAGGAATATTGTCTTCTCTACGAGCATTAATAGCCGATTTAATAAATTCAGATGTAGGTACTCCTGGTATTTCTGATGGATATTGCATAGCTAAAAATAATCCTGCTTTAGCTCGCTCATCTACTTCCATTTCTAAGACTTCTTCATCATCTAATAAAATACTTCCACCATCTATCTCATATTTAGGGTGTCCCATTATTGCTGAAGCTAACGTAGACTTTCCTGCTCCGTTAGGTCCCATTACAGCGTGTATTTCTCCCGAATTTATAGTTAAATTTAAACCTTTTAATATCTTTTTGTAATTAATCGATACTTCTAAATCTTTAATATTTAATACAGACATAATAATCTCCTTTAAAATTTGATACCATATTACATTATAACAAACTGTATATATATTTGCTAATGTTATGTTTAATTAAATATAATTAATAACTTTATCAAAATATATATTTATTGCTTATTTAAAAGTTCTCTCTTCTCTATAAATATAAATTATTTATAATTTCTTTTATAAAAATTTTAATTATAAAATTTCAGTTTTTTTACAAACTATCAAAACTATCAATAGAAAAATAATTTATCAAAATAAAAAAGATAACATTAAGTTATCTTTTTTGTTTTATGTAGTCAAAATTAATATTAACTGTAAATTATTTTGTTAAATCAAAAGTATCACGAGCAATCATAAGCTCTTCATTAGTAGGTATAATGAACGCTTTTACTTTTGATTCTGGAGTTGTTATTTCTGTTAGTTTTCCACGAACATTATTTTTCTCTTTATCTACTTCTAAACCTAGGAAAGTTAATCCTTCTAAAACTTCTTCACGAACCCATGTAGCATTCTCTCCAACTCCAGCAGTAAATACTATTACATCAACTCCATTCATAGCAGCAGCGTAAGATCCTACATATTCTTTGATTCTATTGATATAAACATCAATAGCTTCTGCTGCATTTTTATCAGTGAAACGAACATCTTCTACATCACGTAAATCTGAAGAGATAGAAGATAGCCCTTTAAGTCCTGATTCGTGATTAAATACATGTATTATTTCTTTTAAATTTAATCCTGTTTTTAGAGATATGTAAGGGATAGTAGCTGGATCAATATCTCCAGTTCTCGTTCCCATAACTAAACCAGATAGTGGTGTGAATCCCATAGATGTATCTATAGATTCACCATTCTTAATAGCACATATAGAAGCCCCATTTCCTATATGACAAGATATTGTTTTTAAATCTTTTATATCTTTTCCAGTAACTTCTGCAGCCATTTGTGCTATGTATCTATGACTAGTACCATGTGCTCCATATTTTCTGACACCATATTTCTCATAATATTCTCTAGGAACTGCGTACATATAAGTAGATTTAGGCATAGTTTGGTGGAATGCTGTATCAAAAGTTAAAACATTCTCTACATTTGGTAATGCTTTTTGGAATGCTTTTACTCCCATTATATTCGCAGGATTATGAAGCGGAGCAAGATCTTGAATACTATCCAATTTTTCTAGTACTTCATCAGTAACTAAAACAGATTTATCGAAAAACTCTCCTCCATGAACAACTCGGTGTCCTACACCTTCAATATCTTCTACTTTTTCAACAATATTCATTTCAGTAAGTTTATTAAGAAGTCTTTCTATCGCAAAATTGTGATTAGGAATATCTAACTCTTCTCTTACTTTTTCTCCATTAAACTCTATAGTGAATATTCCATTATCAATCCCTATTCTCTCTACCAGTCCTTTGGCAATTACAGTTTCTTCTGGCATTTCAAAAAGTTGGAACTTTAATGATGAGCTACCTGAGTTTATTGCTAATATTTTTGTCATAAAATTAATATCTCCTTAATTTAATATTATATTCTTATTATCTCATTATTTATAAATAATTACAATACCTTCATCAAAAAAATGATAGCTTTTGCAATGTTATTATAAACCTTTTTATAGTTTATTTTTTATTTCTAAAATAACATCTTTAGGAATACCTAATTTTTTCAATTTTTCTTGACTAGATTTTTTCAATTCTTCTATGCTACTAAAGTTTTCCAACAAAATTTTTTTTCTCTTTGCTCCAATACCTTTTATATTGTCTAATGGAGAAGAAAACATATTTTTAGTTTTTAAGCTTCTATGATATGTTATGGCAAATCTATGTACTTCATCTTGAATTTTTTTCAAAAATAAATATTGTTCTGAATGTTTATCTAAAGTTATAATTTCATAATCATCTGTAACTATATATTCAGTTATATGATTACTATTTTTAGCTAAGCCTATAATTTTTATATTTAATTCTAACATATTATGTACAATATCTATCGCAGCTGTTACATGATTTTTTCCACCATCAACTATTATTAAATTAGTTTTAGTATCTTTATCTTTATATGTTCTAAACAGAACTTCTTTCATAGTTTCTATATCATTAATACCTTCTGTATATTTCACTTTAAATTTACGATAACCATATGTATTTTTTTTACCATTTAAAAAATTAACTTTTACAGAAACAGCATCTTGCCCCATAATATTTGAATTATCAAATGCATCTATATTACTTATAGTTGTAACACCTAACTGTTTCGCTAAATTATTTAACATTAATATTTGTTGTTTTTCTTTTTCCTCTTCAATTTTTATATTATTATCTAGATAATATTTGGCGTTATTTTTTAAAGTATCTATAATTTTTTTGTTATAACCTTTTTTAGGGTTAATAAATTTTACTCCTATTAGTTCAGTAAGTAACTCAACATCTAATCCTTCTATAAACACTTCCTTAGGAGCTATATTTAATGCGTAATATTGTATTATATACGAATATAAAACCTCTGTATAGTCACTATATAAGTTATAATATTCTACTTTCCTTTCTATAATATTACCCATTCTAGATAAAAATATTTGAATACATATATAGTTTTCATCATAATAATAACCTATATAATCTCTATCAATATTACTAGTCATAGATATATTTTGATTTTCTACTGAAATTTTAATTGCTTGAATATATTCATAAATTGTTGCAGCATTTTCAAATTCTAAATTTTCTACATAACTTTTTAACTTAGCATCTAATTTATTTAATATATTTTTTGTATTACCATTTAAAAAATTTTTAATATTTTTTATTTGATTTTTGTATTCTTCATTAGTAACTTTTTTGGCACAAGGACCGATACATTCACCTATTTGGTAATATGTACAAGCTCTTTTTTCAATAGGATTACATTTTCTTAAAGGATATATTTTATCAATTATTTTTTTTAATTGAGTAGCAGATTTTATATCCACATAAGGTCCAAAATAAATATTAGCACTATTTTTTTTATACTTTCTAGTCAAAATTATTCTAGGGTGTTCTTCTTTTGTAATCATTAAATAAGGATATGTTTTGTCATCTTTTAATCTAATATTATAATGTGGTTTATATTTTTTTATTAAATTATTTTCTAGTAATAATGCTTCTTTTTCAGAATTTACTATTATATATTCTAAGTCATAAATATTACTAACTAAAAGTTGTGTTTTTTTATTATGTGTCCCTGTAAAATAACTCTTTATTCTATTTTTTAAATTTTTTGCTTTACCTACATAAATTATATCTCCTAGTTCATCTTTATAAAGATAACATCCAGGTTCATCAGGTAGTAATTTTAATTTTTTTCTTAATATCTCATTCATAGTTTACCTTTCTATGATTTATAAGAAAAGCTTGCGACTATATATTAATCAACAAGCTTTTCCCTCTTTATTTTATCTATTTTCTTCGGCAGATCCTGAAACTGTTACTGCTAAGTTTGTATTATCTAGAACTATACTTTCTCCTGATTTTATTGATTGTGATAGTACTGTTCCTACACTTTTTGTACTACTAGAATTGTAGGAAATACTTAGATTTACATTGTTAGTATCTGCCCATGATTGCAAAGATCTTAGTGAACCCCCTACAAAATTGGGCATTGTTATTTTTACTAATGGCTCTTTACCTTTAGAAACTACTACAGAAATAGTGTCTCCTTTTTTAATTTCAGAATTTTCTTCAGTACGTTGTTCTGCAATTTGATTTTCTTCGAAATTTGAATTATATTCATATTTTTCTACTTTAATATTTATTCCTAAATTATCTGCAATTTTATACGCTTCTGTCAGAGTTTTTCCTTTTAGATTTGGAGCTGTTATTTTTTTTGCTCCTGTGGAAATAGTTATAGTAATAGATGTTTCTTTTGGTACTACAGTTTTTCCTGCTTCAATGCTTTGGGCCATAACTTTCCCTGCTTCATAAGTATCAGAATCACTTTTCTCAAAAGTTATATTTTTGAATCCAACTTTTTCTAAAGCATTTTTGGCTTGATTTTCAGTCATACCAATATAATTTGTTACTTCTATAGTAGCTTTACCAGAAGAAACATTTAAATTTACTTTGCTTCCTTTACTTACTTTTTTTCCAGCAGAAGGATCACTACTGATTACTTGATTACTACTTACACTATCACTAGGAACTTCTATAATTTCTCCAACAGTAAGCTCTGCTTTATTAAGTGCTGATTTAGCTTCTTGAACAGTTAAATTTTTCACATCTGGAACGGATACTTTATTACTACCAACAAAATAATTATATGCGAATATAGAAGTTCCTGTAATAAATATTAGCAATAAAATTATAGCTAATATTCTACCAAAAGTAGATGATTTTTTTTCATTTATTTTAGTTTGATCATTTTGTTCAATATTATTTTGAGATATATTATTTTCTCTAATATGTTCTACTTGATTAGGTTTACTAACTATTTGTTGTACTCTAGTTTGTTCAAGGTCGTTATTATTGATATTAGAAAAACCAGTATATACTGTTTCATTCAATCTACTAGTATCCAAAGAAGTTTCTAAATCTTCTCTTAATTCATTAGCACTTACGTATCTTTCGTTAGGATTTTTCATAGTAGCTTTTTTTATAATATTTTTTATACTTCTAGGTATTTCTTGTCTATAATTTTCAATATCAGGTAATTCTTCTTGCAAATGTTTTAGAGCGATAGCAACCGCCGATTCTCCTTTAAACGGAATTTTACCAGTTATAAGTTCAAACATTAATATACCTAATGAATAAATATCACTTTGGGCTGTAGCTATATTCCCTCGAGCTTGTTCAGGAGATAAGTAATATACTGTTCCCAACATCTGATTAGTTTGAGTGAGTGTAGTATCTCCGTAGGCTCTTGATATGCCAAAATCTGTAATTTTACAATTAAGATCTTTTGTCATCAGTATATTTTGTGGTTTAATATCTCTATGAATTATTCCATTTTTATGAGCATGAGATAATCCTTCTGAAATTTGTTTCATTATATGAATAACTGTCTCTAAAGGAATATTTTTATTTTGTAACATATATTCTTTCAAAGTCATTCCTTCTACATACTCTAATATTAAGTAATAAAAGTTGTCTTCATTTTCAACCCCGTATATAGATACTATATTAGGATGAGAAAGACTAGTAACAGCATTTGCTTCTCTATTAAATCTTTTTATAGCATCTTCATCATACGAATCTATTTTAAATGTTTTTATAGCTACTTGTCGATTTAAAATAGTGTCTTCTGCTAGCCAAACAGTTGCCATACCTCCTGTACCTAAATGATCTATAATTTTGTATCTGTCACATATAATTCTACCTATCATCTTGTACCCCTCTTAATATCTTAAATAATGATATAGATATATTATCAACGCCTCCACGTTCATTGGATTTTTCTATTAACATATTAACAGCATTTGATAAATCTTCACTGATTATAATATTAGAAATCTCTTCATCATCAAGCATTGTAGTTAATCCGTCTGAACAATTTAATATATAATCAAAATTCTCTATACTTTCTTCATTGATATGAATTTCAATATCTTCATCAACTCCTATCGCTTGAGTTAATGTGTGTCTTTTAGGATGAATTGTTGCTTCTTCTGCAGTAATTACACCTGCATCTAGAAGAACACCCACAAAAGAATCATCTTTAGCTAGTAACTTCATTTTATTATCTGTAGTTAAGCCATAACTTAAGCTATCACCTACATTAATTATTAATATTTTATCTTCATAAATTATTGTTACTAATAAAGTAGTAGCCATTTTTTGATTTTGTTTTTTTGATTTGTTAATTATCTCTTTATTTAATAGTAATATATTATCTAAAATCCAATCTTTCATATTATCGTAACTAATAAAAGATGATTTTTTCCATTTTTTAGTTAATTCTTTTACAATATAATTACTAGAAAAAGAGGAATTTTTATGACTGCTAACTCCATCACATATTATACTAATTAAATTATTATCGTTATTTTTAGCAATGTTAATAGCATCTTCATTTTTTGTTTTTTTAAGTCCTTTATTGTAGCTATACGAATATACTACTGGCATCTGGAATACCTCCTTTTACCTCATCTTTTCTTTCCTTAGCTCTTAATTGTCCACAAGCAGCATCAATATCATCACCTTGCGTTCTTCTAATAGTAACATTAACTTTATTCTTTTTCAGTATTCTTTCAAAGTTGAAAATATCTTTTTTACTTGTTCGAACATAGTTACGCTCAGGAACATAGTTTATAGGAATTAGATTAACATGGCAGTTTAAATCTTTTATTATTTCAGAAAGTTTTTCTGCATGCTCTGCTTGATCATTTACCATTCCCATTAATCCATATTCAAAAGTTATTCTACGACGAGTTATTTTTTGGTAATATTTCAGTGATTCCATTAATTTATCTATATTATAAGCTCTATTAACAGGCATAATTTTGCTACGTAGTTCATTAGTCGGTGCATGTAGCGATACCGCAAAATTAATTTGAATATTTTCGTTTGCAAAGTCATAAATTTTAGGAACAATACCTGATGTAGAAACTGTAATATGACGCGCACCTATATTAAATGATTCGTCTGAATTAACTATTCTTATAAAATCCATCATTTCATCATAATTTTCAAATGGCTCACCAATCCCCATTATTACTATACTAGAAACTCTTTCTCCTACTTTATCCAATTCTTTTTGAACTTTTAGTACTTGAGCTACTATCTCACCAGCTTCAAGATTTCTTTTTAATCCACCTAGAGTAGAAGCACAAAATGTGCACCCTATCCTACAACCTACCTGAGTAGTAACACACAAAGAATTCCCATATTTATTACGCATAAGTACACTTTCTATAGTATATTTATCCTGTAATTCAAAAAGAAATTTCATAGTTCCATCTTGTGATTCTTGTTGAATTAATGTTTCAAGGATTGTAATTTTAAACTCTGCATCCAATTTTTCTTGAAGTGCTTTTGGAATATTTTTCATTTCACTAAAACTTGCAACTCTTTTTTTGTACAACCAATCATAAATTTGTTTTGCACGAAATTTCTTTTCTCCAATAGATACTAAGTAATTTTCTAATTGATCTAATCTTAATGAATATATAGACATCTTATCAAAATCTTTTAACCATCTACTCTTTTTATATTTTTTTAATTCAGTTATTAACATTATGCCTCCAATTTTCTTAATTTAGCAATAAAAAAACCATCACAATTATATTCATTTGGAAGAATATTTAATATTCCTGTCTCTTTTTCACTAACAATACTATCTATATTTATTTTCTCTAATACAAAATTAGGATATTTTTCCAAAAATCTTTTAATATTATACTCATTTTCACGTTTATCTATCGTACAAGTAGAATATACTAACAAGCCATTAGGTTTTAAGTAATTAATGCTATTTTCTAAAATAGAATATTGTATTTTAGAAATATCTTGTATATAGTTATCTGTAATTTTATATTTTATTTCTGGTTTATTTTTTATTACTCCTATACCCGAACAAGGAACATCACAGATTACAATATCAAATTTATTTTTAAAATTATTATTTAATTTAGTTGCATCTTGATTAATTGTAATAATATTGTCTATATTTAACCGTTCAATATTTTTATTAATTAAATTTAATTTATGTATATATTTATCACAAGCAGTTAAATTAGAGTTTAAATATTTACTAGCTATATGAAGACTTTTCCCTCCGGGTGCAGCACAAGTGTCTAAAATATCCATAGATCTTTTATTATCTTCATTTAGTACACAGGCCACTAGAGAACTAGCTTCATCTTGAATTGTATACATACCCTCTTCAAAATATAAATCATTCAAATCTAATGAATTTAGTAATATACAATCTTCACATATAACACTTTCTTTAGCATTTATATTATTATCTTTAAAGTATTTTAATAATTTTTCTTTAGTTGTTTTAATAGGATTATAACGAATACTATTCTCTGATTTTTTATTAAAAGCTAGTATTATATCTTGTGCTATTTCTAAGCCATATTGATTTTCTAATATATTAAATAATTCTTCAGGACAACTATTCTCAATACAAATTTTCTGTTTTTCATTATCATATTGTAAATTTTTTTCATTAAAAGTTCTAATAATTGTTCTAAGAACTCCGTTAACAAACTTACTAGTATGATTTCCCATTATTTTTTTTGCAATATTTACTGCTTCATTAACTGTTGCAAAGTTAGGAGTTTTATCCATATTTAAAATTTGATAAATAGACATAATTAATAATACTTTTACTTTGGACTTTATACGGACTTTAGAATAATGCTTCAGTATATGTTCTAAGTAAATTTTATTTTTCAGAGTTCCATATACTAATTCAGTTATAAATTTCTTATCCTGTAAATTTATTTGTTTAGAATTAAATATTTTATTAATAGCAATATTACTATATGCATCATTTATTATAATGTCTTCTAATATGTTAAAGGCATATTCTCTTGCATTAGTTTTAGACATCTATATCACCTAACTTAATTCCAATATAATTTTTCTTATTAGATAAGAAATTCTTAGTAGTTATTCTATTTTTTCCAGCTAATTGTAATTCCAAAATTTTTAGTGTTGTTTCATTTCCACATTTTACATATATAGCTTCTTTATCTTGATAGACTATCTCACCAACATTGTAACTTTCATCTTTAATATTAGCTATTTCTGTTTTCCATATTTTTAAAACTTTATTGTCTAAGTAAGTAAATGCTCCTGGAGATGAATCTAGTGCTCTTACCTTATTGAATATTTGCTCTGCATTTTCTGCCCAAATAATTTTCTCATCTTCACGTGTTATATTTTTAGCAAAAGTTGCTTGAGTATCGTCTTGTTTTTCAGAGATAATTTCTTCATTAAATATTTTAGGTAAGGTCTCTTTTAATAAATCACGTCCTGCTATAGATAATTTATCATGTAACGAATCATAATTATCATCATAACAAATAGGAACTTCTATTTTGGAAATCATATCTCCAGCATCTAGGCGTTTTTCCATATACATAATAGTTATTCCTGTAACTTTGTGACCTTCCCACAGTGCATATTGAATAGGAGCTCCTCCTCGTAATTTAGGCAACAATGACCCATGTACATTTATTGATTTTAATTTTGGTAAAAATAATATTTTTTCTGGAACTAATTGACCGTAAGCTGCAGTAATAATAATATCCGGATTTAATTCTAATAATTCATTATATACTTCTTCATCTTTAGATATTTTTTCAGGTTGTAATACTCTAATATTATGTCCCAAAGCTAGTTTTTTTACTGGTGTTGGCGTTAATATTTTTTTTCTTCCTACTTTTTTATCTGGTTGAGTTATTACTAATTCAACATTATAATTTTCAATCAACATTTGTAATATAGGCACTGCAAAATTTGGCGTTCCCATAAACACAATTTTTTTATTTTTCATTTTAGACTCTCCTAACTTTTGTACAATCTATTTAATTATACTACAAATAAGCATAATTAATCAATATTTCCTGTTTATAGGAAGAGTTTATTAGCGAGATATACAAAAACAAATTATAAAAAAATTCCATATAGGATAATTACCTATATAGAATTTTCTAAATATAGTCTTGTGCTGAATTATCTATAGATATAGATATATTTTCTTTTTTGTAAAAATCTTTAAAATAACTATTAATATATTTCAATATTCTATGAAGACTTTTATAATCTTCTTTATTAAATCTAACCGCTATATTATATTTATATTCATTATTAATTTTATAAATAATACTTTTAGTTGGACCTAATATTTTTGTACTATCGTAATGTTTTGCTAAAAAATTATAAATTGATTTCGCTGACAATAATACTTTATCCTCATCTAACCCTTTTATTGTAAAAAAAGATATATTAAAATATGGTGGATATTGTATTAATTTTCTTCTGTTTATTTCATAATCATAAAAGCCACTATAATCATTTTTAATTGCATAGTCAATTATATTGCTATCTATATTAGTTTGAACAATAACAGTACCTTCTTTATCACTACGTCCAGAACGGCCAGCTGTTTGAACTAAAAGTTGAAACAATTTTTCATTTGATTTAAAACTTGGAAAAGATATCAAATTATCTACAGCTAAAATTCCTACTAAAGTTACATCAGGAAAATCTAATCCTTTTGAAATCATTTGTGTACCTAAAAGAATATTACTCTTTTTCTTTTGAAAATTAGTCAATAATCTTTCATAAGAACCTTTATTTCTAGTTGTATCAGAATCCATTCTCGTTATTATAGCATCAGGTATATGTTCTTGTAGATATTCTTCAACTTTTTGAATACCATAAGATCCAGATACTAGTTGTGGCTTATTGCAACATTTCTTTACAGATTTTACATTTTGCAAATAACCACAAAAATGGCACTGAAGATAATTATCTTTTTTATGATAGTTCAAACTAATATCACAATTTTTACACTTATAAATATGCCCACAGCTAAAGCAATTAATAAAATTAGTATATCCTCTCTTATTAATAAGTAACATTACCTGCTCATCCTTAGCAATTTTGTCTTTAATTGCTTCAATTAACTCATTACTTATTATATCTTCTTTTTTCTCTAAATGTGTCAATTTCATAGTAGGATACTTATTATTAAATCGTTTATCTAATACAAGAAGATTAGAAGAATTAAACTCTTTAAATTTGTAGTATAAAGAAACAGAAGGAGTAGCACTAGCATAAACTAACGTTGCTTTATTATAAAAAGCTCGTTTGTAAGCTACATCGTGAGTATCATACTTAGGTGTTTCTGTTTGCTTATAGCTAGATTCATGTTCTTCATCTATAATTATAAGTCCTAAATTTTCAAATGGTGCAAATATTGCTGAACGAGTACCTAAACAGATTTTTACTTTTCCATCTTTTATCTTCTTCCATTCATAGTATTTTTCTGTTTTATTTAATCTAGAGTGAATGATAGCAAGATTATCTCCAAAAACTTTTTTAAATTTTTTTTCTATTTGAGGAGTCAAAATAATTTCTGGTACTAATATTATAGCTTCTTTATTAAGATCTAGTATAGACTTAACTAGATGAATATATATTTCAGTCTTTCCAGAGCCTGTTATTCCATGCAATAGAAATTCATCAAAATTATCATTAGATAAGGCACTATTAATCTTATTAAATACGTTATACTGATATTTATTTAACATATTTTCATTTATGTAAATATCAGTGTTGTTATACTCATTTTCCACTTTATACTTTACTTCGATAACATTTTTTTGTAATAAATTTTTTACAACTGATATACCTATATTTAAAGCATCTTTAACATCTTTATCTTTTATTTCTTCATTTTCTTTTAAATAATCTACTAATATTTGTTGCTTAGCGGTTAATTTACCTAAATTTTCTTGTTTATTAAGTATATAATATTTTATGTTTTTTTCTTTTAGTTGATTCTTAGCTAAATTAACAAGTTTTATGTAACTTTTTGATAGTAATAGTTCTATCTTCTCTATACTTATAATGTTTTCTAAATCTTTTTTAAGAATTAAACCTTCTTTAGAAAAATATTTCTTATACACTATATCGTAGTTAACTAGCTTATAATATTCAACATATTTATTTTTTAATATTGTGGGCAACATAGCTTCTATAACTTGTATTTGCGTACAATATAATTCATCTGCTAATACTCTAGAAAGAAGTATTAATTCTTTAGTCAATATAGCTGAGCTATCCTTTATTTCTATTATTTCTTTGCATTTGTCAGAAGAAAAATTTATTTTATCTACAACATTAACAACGTATCCTTGTACTACTCTACTTCCAAATGGGACACCTACTCTATACCCTAAAATATTAGTATAACCATTAGGGATTTTATAATAAAATGTTTTATCTACATTACTGTTTTTTATATCGACTATTACTTCTGCATACAATTTTCTATCCTCTTACATTAGTTTTCCTACTAATATTTTCGCAATATTTTCCTTACTAGTTTTTTCTATTTTTTCTACATTATTTTCTTTATCTATTATATATACTTCATTATCATCTGATACAAATCCTATTCCTTCTTTAGAAACATCATTTGCAACAATTAAATCTAAGTTTTTCTTTTTAATCTTATCTTTTGCATATTCAATTACATTATTAGTTTCTGCTGCAAATCCAATTAAAATTTGGTGTTCTTTCTTATTTTGTCCTAAATAATATAAAATATCTTCTGTACGTCTAAATTCTATTTCTATATTTCCTTCTTGCTTTTTAACTTTTCTATCATAAGTAATTAAAGGGGTATAATCAGAAACAGCTGCTGATTTAACAATAATATCACAAATAGAAAATATCTTTCTTACCTCTTCAAACATATCATGTGCGGTAGTTATATTTATAATGTTTATATTTTTATATGTTGATTTATAAGATGCTGATGTTACTAAATAGACATTTGCCCCTTTTTTAGCAAATTCTTCTGCAATAGCAATGCCCATTTTTCCACTGGACGGGTTAGAAATATACCTAACAGGATCAATATACTCTTTAGTTGCCCCTGCAGTGACTAATACATTTTTCCCCGAAAAAACTTGAGGTTCTAAAATACTATCTAAAATAACTTCTTTTTCTGGAAATTTTCCTTTGCCTATATCTCCACATGCCAAAATACCCTGCGCAGGCTCAATAAAGTTAAAACCTAATTGACGCAATTTAAAAATATTACTTTGTGTTATAGGATTTTCATACATAAATGTATTCATAGCTGGCGCTAAATATATATTAGAAAATGTCCTAGCTGCTAATATCAAAGTACTAGCCAAATCATCTGCGATTCCATTAGCAATTTTCGCTATAATATTAGCTGTAGCTGGAGCTATAAGAACTTTATCAGCCCATTTCATTAAATCAATATGCTGTATTTCATTTACATCCAATTCATTAAAAGTATCTGTATATACTTTATTTTTTGTAATAGTTTGAAATGTTAACTCGGTAACAAATTTAGTAGCATTTTTAGTCATAACTACCTTTACATTATGTCCTTCTTTAATCATACTACTAGCTAAATCTACTGATTTATAAGCTGCAATACCACCTGTAACTATTTGTAAAATGTTCATTATTAATAGAACTCCTATCTAATCATTATATTTTCCAAAAACTGCTTGCTCTAATCTAGCAATTCTTTGTAATATATCTACATTACTTGATTGCGGCTGTGAATCTTGCTGTTTTGTTGTGTTTTTTAAAGCACTAATTTTTATTTTTAAATTTTGATTTTCTATTTCTAAATCTTTTAATTTTATTAAAAGTTTTTCTACTTTCATATAATCTTCTATTATTAAATCTAAATAATGATTTACTTCTTCAATATCGTATCCTTTTATTTTATTATTTTTAAATTCTTTTTCATATATTTCTCTTGCTGTTAAATTTAATTTCATCATAATCCTCTTATTATTAATTTAGTTCCACAAAATACGCTATACAACTCAAAAAAAACAATGGTGCTGTTTCTGCACGAAGTATTCTTTTTCCAAGTCCAACAGATTTATAACCATTATCATTAAGATAATTAACTTCCTTACTAGATAATCCTCCCTCACTTCCAAACACTGCAACAATTTTTCCATTTTCTAAGTTTTGGGTTAATAATTGTTTTAAATTATTATTTTTCATATTTTTAGCTTCTTCTTCGTAAGCTACAATCTTATAATCATAATAACCATAGTTATAAATCAATTCATTTATACTTGATTTATAACTTATAGTAGGAATAGCTCCTCTTTTAGATTGTTCTGCTGCCTCTTTTGCTATTTTGTTCCAACGAGTCAGTTTACTTTCAATTTTACTATCTTTAATTTTAGATATATTTCTCTCAGAATTAAATAAAACTATCTCTGAAACTCCTAATTCTGTAGATTTTTGAATTAAATATTCAATCTTATCATTTTTCAAAGGCGGTATTGCTATAGTTATTTGTACTGACAATTCAGTCGACAATTCTACTTTCTCTACTGGAAAAACTACAACTCCGTCCAATTTATTATCTTCAATGCTACATATATATCTTTCTTTATTTGAAAATGCAATAAATATCTTATCACCAACTTTTTTTCTCATTACTTTTATGATATGAAAACTATCATCTTTAGATAAAACAAAATTTTTATATTCAAATTTCTCATCAATAAAATATTGTTGCATAAATTACCTCTATTAAAAATTGTAATAGTAAATAGATGTATTACTATTTATTTAATATTTTACTTTATAACATTGTACAAATCAACTAATTCATAGAATAACAATATTGCTTTTTTAATATATAAACTTTATAATAAATATATAAATTACTTTATTATAAAATTATGGAAAGGAACAACTATGACTTTTTTTTCTAATTTAGGGGACGAAATGATCCTACCTCAAGATGTACTTATTCAATCAAAAGAAACTCAAAATGTCCAAAATGCTATTAATGCAACAATAGGTATGGCAATGCAAAATGGAAAAGTTATGAAAATTAATAGTTTAGAAAAAATTATTAAAAATCTTAATATAACAGACTATTTGCCTTATTCACCTACACCTGGAGAAATTACTCTTCGTGATTTATGGCATAAAAAAATACTATCTGAAAATCCTAATGTAAATCCTAATTATTTGTCAACACCTATCATTACAACTGGAATAACACAAGTATTAGATTTAACCGCAAATTTATTTACTCAAAAAAAAGATGCAATATTATTACCAGATTTATTTTGGCAAAATTATGAACAAATATTTACAGTTAAGTTAAATAATAAACTTTATAAATATCAACAATTCGATAATAATAACAATTATAATTTAAAATCATTTGAAGAAACACTTACTAATATTAAAGAAAATAAAATTACTATAATACTTAATTTTCCTAATAATCCAACTGGATATACACCTTCTACTTTAGAATTTAAAAAACTAACTGATATAATTAATGATTTTTTAAAAAATAATTTAAACAAAAAGATAGTAATTATTTGTGATGATGCTTACTTTGGTTTATTTTTTGAAGATAAGCATAAAAATTCTACATTAAATAGTATTGAAAAATTAGTAGATAATAAAAACTGTTTAATAATTAAAGCGGACGGGGCAACTAAAGAACTTTATGCTTGGGGATTTAGAATAGGCTTTATAACATATTACACTAAAGATAATAATTTAAGAGATATGTTACTAAAAAAAACACAAGGTTACTTAAGGAGTACAATTTCTTCAAGTTCAACTATAGCTCAACAAGCAATAAAACAATTAATGGTAAATGAAAATTATTTAAAAGAAAAATCATTAAATGATAAAACAATAGAGAGTCGTTATAAAATTTTAAAAGAAGAAATAATAAAAGAAGAGTTAGCTAAATATGTAACTATCTTACCTTTTAATTCAGGGTATTTCTTTACAATTAAATTACCAAAAGAAATTGATGCTGAAGAGTTTCGTCTAAAATTGCTTCACGAACATAAATTTGGCGTATATGCAATGGATAAAGAACATATTAGAATAGCATTTTCTTGTTTAGAGGAAAGTCATATAATTTTATTAATAAAAAAAATAAAAATTTGTATTGTAGAAATGAGTAGATAAGAAATAAAAAATCTAGGAAAAATATTCCTAGATTTTTTAATATTTAAATGAAGCAAATGCAACACAAGATAGGTCATTAACATTTTTAAAATTTAAGCTTTCATAGAATAATTTAGTTTTTTCTATATTTTCTGTTAGTAGTACTGTTTGATAAACATTGCTATATTTATCTTCTAATATATGTTTTAATAGTGTACTACCAATATTTTTTCTCTGAAATTCTTTTAAGACAATAATATCTTGAATGTAAACTATAGAATGACCATCACCCACTACTCTAATAATTCCTATTAATTTATTGTCATAATATGCTGCATATATGTATAAAGAATTTTTATAAGCATTCTCTAACATAGAAATATTATTGTAATAGTTAGACCACCCTGCATCTCTATATAAATAAATTACTTCGTCTATATCATGAAATTTAAATTCTTTGTATTCTATAATCATTATAGATAACACCTACTTACTTTATTATCTACTCCTTAGTATGTTAGCCATAAATTTATTAGCATCAATTTCTATACTATCATTCAAATTAGTAAGATTAATATTACCATATTTATTATCAAGAGCAGCTTGAATTAAATAATCGGCAACTTTAGGATTTTTAGGTAATATTGGACCATGTAAATACGTACCTATAAGATTTTTATAAACTAATCCCTCTTTTTTATCAGTATCATTATTGCCATAGCCTGATTCGACATTACCTAATACTTCATAATTATGATACGTTCTACCACTATGATTTTCAAAACCTACTAACGTTCCAAACTTATCTGAATTTACTAGGACATTCCCTATCAATCTAGATTTATCAGGTGCTGCTTCTGTATAAAAATCTAATATATTTAATCCTATTAATTTTTTACCTTCAGCTGTCTTGTAGTATTCTCCTAGAAACTGATATCCTCCACAAATGGTTAATCCTGGTATTCCATCTTCTATTGCTGATTTCAACTCCGATTTTATTTTGAAAAATTGTTCAGTTGCTATGCATTGCTCCCTATCTGAACCCCCACCTATAAAAAACATATCACAATCTGATAAATTTACACCATCAGTGTTTGTTATATTTTCAATATCTAAAGTTATTCCTCTCCATTCACATCGTTTTTTTAATGAAATAACATTTCCTATATCTCCGTACAGATTTAATTTATCTGGCATAAAATGATAAAGCTTTAAATTCATAAATTCACCTATTTCATTTCTAATTCTTTTTGTGTTTCTATTAGTGCTGTATAATTAGGAATAACTACATTGTAATTTCCTTTTAATACTTTTAATTTACTAACTGCTTTTTTTATATTTTCATTAACTATAATATTAGCCTTTATATCCGCATATTTTAAACGTAATGCTAATTCCTTGGCTCTTTTTCCTGAACATATTATAGTTTCTATATTTTGATTTTGCAATATTTCAAAATTACTATCCCATATCCAAGAGATATCAAGACCATCTGCCCCATTATCATTTAATATTATTAAATAATTAATATTTTCTTTTTTATCTATTGTACTAGCAATATCTAGTGAAACATTCATTCCCGCTGGATTTTTAGCTAAATTAAGAATTGTAGTAGAATTACCACCATCAGATATAGTTTGCATACGCCCATTTTGTGACGTATAACTAGATAATCCAGAGATAATTTTATTAGAATCTAAACCTAAAGTACTTAATGTAGCATAAGCAGATAAAATATTATAAATATTAAAACTTCCTAACTGTATTGTAGAAAACATACTTTCACCATTAACTGATAATGATATTAATGGATCTACAGTTGCTCTAGTTACACTATAATCAGAATTTTTTCGCTGAAAATCACAATTATCACATTTATAATGACCTAATTGGCTGTAATGAATGTGACTATAAATTAATTCTTCTCCACATTTAGGACAAAATTTAGATTCTGTTAAACCTATATTTTTAAATTCATAGGCCTCCACATCAATACCAAAGTAAATATTATTTTTTCCATACTCAGATAGACGTGCTACGAATGGATCATCAATATTTAAAATTAATTGTATATCTTTATTTTTTAATTGTTCCCCTATAGTTGCTATTAATGCATCTATTTCACCAAATCTATCTATTTGATCTCTAAAAAAATTATTAAATACAAATTTTGTAGGAGTAATGTATTTCATTACTTTTTTTATTGAACCTTCATCAATCTCAATAATAGCAATTTTAGTATTTTTATCTGTTTGAATAGCGAAGGTAGAAATAATACCGTCAAGCATATTAGCACCCTCATAGTTATTAATAATTTTCACTCCAGCTTTTTTCAAAGTGTATCCTATTAAATTAGATATAGTAGTTTTTCCATTTGTTCCAGTTACAAATACTATCTCATCAAAATTTTGTGCTAATTTATTCAAAATATTGTTATCAATTTTTCTTAATATTTTACCAGGAAGATCTGTTCCTTTTTTTCCAGCTAATCTGCTAACTATTCTAACTGTTTTAGCAATATTTCTATAAAAAATTGTCATTTATTGAGATCTCCTTTTAATTAAATTAATTTTTACTAGCATCAAACATATACCCTGTCCCCCAAACTGTTACTATCATTTTAGAAACAGCTTTTGAATGTTTTTCAATTTTTTTTCTGATTCTTTTTATATGTGTGTCTACTGTTCGTAAATCTACATAAGAATTATAATTCCAAACAGCTTTTAACAATTCTTCTCTACTATATACTTTATCTGGAGATTTAGCTAAAAATATTAATAAGTTAAATTCTTTAGGTGCGAAATCTACCTCTATACCATTAACTATTACTTTGTGAGAATTAGCATCTATAATTAAATCGTTAAAAACTAAAACATCCTTTGCACTAAATTCAGGAATATAAAAAACACTACTTTTAGTTCTTTGTAATATAGCTTTAACCCTAAGTACAACTTCTCTAGGACTAAAAGGTTTTATTACATAATCATCTGCGCCTAACTCAAAACCATCAACTCTACTTTGTTCATCACTTTCTCCTGATACTATAATAACCGGTGTTGCTTTAGTAGTTCTGATTTCTCTTAGTATTTTAGTTCCTGTCAACTTAGGAAGTTGTATGTCTAGGAGCACACATGAATATTCTATTTTCTTCAATTTTTCTAATCCTATTGCTCCGTCTCCAGCTTCATCTACTATATACCCTTCTCTTTCTAAATACATAGTTAGCAATTTCCTAATTCTATCATCATCATCAACTATTAATATTCTTTCTGTCATAATAATATTCTCCTAATTTATTATTGACCATTTTTAGCTTTATTAATTAATACTTTTACTTCATGAATTGTTAATGGTCTATATTCCCCTATTTTCAATCCTTCCAAAGTTAAATCCTCTATAGCTACTCTTTTTAGTTTAACAACTTCATACCCTAAAGCTTCAAACATTTTTCTAATTTGTCTATTTTTCCCTTCAAAAATAGTTAATTGCACTAAAGTATTATTACTTTTATTCTTATTTTTTAAAATCTTAACTTGTACAGGTGCTGTTTTTGAATTATCAATTATAACTCCTTTGCGTAAAATATGAATGTGGCGCTCTTCTATAGGTCCTTTTATTTTAGCAATATAAGTTTTATTGATTTTATGACGGGGATGAGTTATCAAATTAGTAAACTCTCCGTCATTAGTCATAATCAAAGCACCAGAAGTGTCATAATCTAATCTTCCTACTGGAAAAACTCGTTCTGCAATATCTTCAAAAAAATCACTGACTACTTGTCTATCTTTTTCATCAGACATTGAAGTTATAACTTTTTCAGGTTTATAGAACAAATAATAACGTTTATTTTCTTTTAATAATCTTACTCCATTTACTATTATTACATCATTAACTGAAGCTTTAGTTCCTAATTCAGTAATTATTTTTCCATTAACTGATACCTTTCCATCTAATATCAATTCTTCTGCTTTTCTTCTTGAAGTATAACCTGAAGCAGCAATAATCTTTTGTAATCTTTCTTGCATTATATTCTCCTATTTGTTTAAAAATTCGTTCAAACTTTCTACACTTTTATCTTCTACATTAGGAAGATGTTCTAAACTTTCCAAACCAAATACATCTAAAAAGTAATCGGTAGTTTCATAAAGTTTTGGTTTTCCTATTTTATCTAACACTTTATTTGAAACTATTAATTCTTTTTCTAATAAACTATTAACTATAGAGTCACTATTTACTCCTCTTATTTTATCAATTTCAATCTTTGATATTGGTTGATTGTAAGCAATTATAGCTAAGGTTTCCAACGAAGCTTTTGATAATTTTGACAATTTTTTAGAAGATAATACGGTTTTTATAGTGTTATAAATGTCTGCTTTTACTAACATTTTGTAGATATTACCAAATTTCTTTATAATTAATGAATTATCTAATTTATTATAATTTTCTTTAAAAGTATCAAGTAAATTCTCAGCTATATTATAATCAACTTCAAGAAATATAGATATATATTCTATAGATATACCTTCTTCTCCTTTTACAAAAAATAAAGCTTCTAATAATTTTTTATTTTCATCAAATAACATAGTATAATTTTGTGTATATTAAAAAGTTTTTTCTATATACAATTCTTCTCCTATTTCTTTACAAATTATTCTATTTTCTTTTATCATTTCTAAAATGCAAATAAATGTTGCTACTATTTCTTCTTTAGTATCATAATTCGAAATTAAATCACTAAACTGAATATTATCTTTTTTGGTTACATACTTCAATATAAAACTTCTTATATTCTCTATTGATATTTCTTTTCTATATTTTATATTAGTAGGTATTTCATTTGCTTTATTATTTTCTAAAACTCTTTTTAATGCTTTTTTTAATAAGTTAGCAGACATAAGCATTAAATTAGCATCTACTTCTATATCCTCAGGATATTTTTCTCCAAAATTTTGACGTTCTATTTGTAAATCATCAAAAACATCGCATATTTGTTTATAATTTCTATAATCTATTAATTTTTGGACCAATTCCTGTTCATCTTCTATAACCTCTTCTACATCTTGTGGCAATAAACTTTTGCTTTTTATATGTATCAAGGTAGAAGCCATAACAATGTATTCTTCTGCATTTTCTAATGATAATTCATCGCTATTATTTAAATATTCTAAATAACTATCAGTAAGGCTAGCAATAGGAATATTATGAATATCAATCTCCATTTTTTCTATAAGATGAAGCAACAAATCTAATGGACCTTGAAAACATTCTAAATTAACCTTATACATAAATATCCTTTCTTACTTTAGCATATTTCTTGGGTGTTTTGTTAACAATTTAACTTTTTTACTATTGTTTATGTTGTCAATATAGACTTTTAAACTATTAATAGTTTTTAATCCTAATATTTCTCTGACATCTTCTACTGAAATTCCATCTTCTAAAAGATGAATTGCCAAACTATTTCTATATGTGGTAGGATTTAATTCTTTGTTTAAATTAATATTTTTTTGTCTTCTTTTGAAGATTTTCCAAAATCCTTGACGTGTCAAACGTTCTCCACTAGTTGAGATAAATAAACTATCATCTTTTTTAGTTTCGAAAGTATTTAATGCTTTTAAATAATTATTAAGAGCATTAACAGTTTCTGAATTTAAAGGAACAGTATTATACGTTCCTTTTCCACTCTTATATTTTATATACCCTATTTCTAAATTTATATCTTTTGTTGTTAGCATAATACAATCAGAAGGTTTAATACCTATAGCGTAAACTAATTCAAAAATAGCTTTATCTCTCAAATCTAAGAATGAATCTCCAGTAAAATTTAAAATAGCATTAATTTCTTCACGTGTAAATATCACTAAATCTTTTGTGCTATTTACTTTTTTCGCTTTATTATCTAATCTTACTTTTTGATTTATTATTTTTTCATCATATAAAAAATTATTAAACATATTAAATGCTGAAAATACACGAGATATAGTTGATTCTGAGTAATTTTCTTGACGAAGAATAGTAATATAATTTTCGATATTTGTTTCATCTACAATAAATTCTACAATATCTTTATCTTCTAAATGCTTTAATAATTTAGTTATATCTAACATATATGATGAAATTGTATTTTTCGATAGCTCTTTTGAATGATTATCTAAATATTTATTAAATTTCTTAATTATAACTTCACGCTCCATAATATCCTCCTATACCTAAAATTAGGTAATTTCAACATTTTACACTTAAATTATAGCATTTTTTTATTAATTATGTCTAATTTTTGTCATTTATACCCTTCCCATATCATGAAAAATTGCAATGAAAAAGTCAACTATCAAAACGCCTATAACAAGAAGTAAAGCATGATGATTAAAATTATATGACACAACACTTCCAGTAACTACACCAAATAAGAACATAACAATTAAAGAAAAGTAAATATAAAATTTAACCTTACTTTCTCGTTCTTTTAAAAATATATATCTAAAGATATGCTCACTTGCTGAACGTAGGTTTCCTGTACAAAAAGTGTTAGCAAAAGGTATCTTATTAATAGTTCTAAAACTATCAAATTGCATAGCACAAACAAATGAAATAATTAGTGGTCTAGTATCCAAATAATAGACTTTGGGCACAAAATATGCAAAAAATAATAGGAATATTTGTATTAATAAAGAAATATTAATATACCTTCTTATAGGTAAATATATATTTTTCTTTATAATATATTCATTAAAAACAACACCTACTATAAAAGCGCTTATAGGAGGAACAAAATTTAAAACAGTTGAAAAATCACCATCTGCTAATGCTAATCCTATAAATATCAAATTTCCTGTTTGTGCATTTGCAAATATACCATTACAATTTATATATGTATAAGAGTCAAAAAAACCTCCTACGAATGTTAATAATAAACCAAAAACTATTTGTTCGTGACTAGGTAATTTTTTATCTAAAATTTTTATCTGTAATTTATCCATAATTATATGACTATTAGTCAAAAATCACCTCCCAATTATCCAAATTATTATAACAATCAAAACACATTTGAATTTGCTCAAATGTTGTTCTAGTTGTAGATAATTCTGGTAAATTGTGAAAATCAAAAAAGTTTGAATCTTCAGTTTCAATGTTATATTTGAAATCATGTGAAATATATTCGCATAAAACAATAATTTTAAGCATTCCTAACGGAAAATTATAATTATGATGTTTGTTATAATCTAATAGCGATACTATTTTGATAGGTTTAACTACAGCACCAGCTTCTTCTCCGCACTCTTTAATAACATTATCTTTTATAGATTTATTGACATCTTGATAACCTCCAGGTAATGCCCATCTGTTATCAGATTTTTCTTTAACTAATAATATTTTATTATCTTTTATTATTGCCGCTCTATTCTCTAGTTTCGGTGTTTGATAGCCTACTTCATTAGCAAATATATGCTTTATAGTTTCTGAATTAGTTTTATACTTATAACTTAACATTTCACAAGAAATTTCTCTAAGCCTCTCTGCTCTTTCCAAATCAAACTTATCTTTACTATATGCTAGCGTATTTTGTGCTAGAAATTGAATTTCAGCTGCCCATTCTACAATAATATCTTTATTATATATTTTTACAATATCTTCTATATTTTTTATATAATAACTTCCCTTACAATCTAATAAATCGTAATCTCTATCTAATAAAAATATAGTTCTACAATTTTCAGTAATTTTATTTTTATTAGAAGTTAAAAATAAAATATTTTTTAATACACTATCTATTTCAGCAACAAATTTAAATTTAATATTGTTTTCTAAAAATATTTTTTGTATATTATCCGTAATATTATCTTGTAAGTCAATATCTATATACAAATAATCGTACATATGCTCTCTCCTTAAATAATATTTCTTTTATATTATAACATAGTTTACATAAAGAAATAATAGTATTTTACAAAATTTCTTGTAAGTTATTTCGTTTAGATGTATAATAGTATTATCTTATATGAAAGGAGTGTTCACTTTGAGATTTGTAGTATCACTATTTTGGGGATTTATTTTCTCGTTTATAGCCATTTTTATCGTGAAATCTATTCTAGGTGAAAATGGAAGTAGTCTTACTCTTCTTAATTGTTCAATTTTCTCATTGGCACTTTCTTTTGGTTGTGTAGCATTTGATAAACTTGCTACTAACTCAAAAAGTAAATAATTTACAAATTATTTAGAGGTTGTAATAAACGATAATTATTTATCGATAATTACTACCTCTTTGATTTATAGGAGGCTATTATGATAACTTTAGGAAGTATGTGTTATATAGATAACGGAAATTCTTTTTTAATGTTAAAAAGAACGAAGAAAAAAAATGATATACATAAAAATCTTACTATAAGTGTTGGTGGAAAATTAGAAGAAGGAGAAACTCCAGAAGAATGTATAATTAGAGAAGTAAAAGAAGAAACTAATCTTGATATAATTAATCCTACATTAAGAGGTATTATAACTTTTCCTGATTTCGAAGAAAATACTAATTGGTATACTTATGTATTTACTGCAACAGATTTTTCTGGGACATTAACTGATAATTGCCCTGAAGGCGACTTAATATGGATAAATAAAGAAGATATAAGAAATAGAAATATTCATACATGGGAAGGTGATTATATATTTTTAGATTGGTTACTTGAAGATAAACCTTTCTTTTCGGCAAAATTTATATATGAGAATAAAGTTTTTAAAGAATATAGCGTTAATTTCTATTAATAAGGAGAAGAAATTATGAAAATTAATGACACTTTAATTAGAGAATACGTAGTTTTATCAGAGCATAGTGCTAAAAATATAGGAAGTGGAGATTTAGAAGTTTTATCTACACCTATGTTAGTTGCTTTTATGGAAGAAACTGCTAAAATTTTAATAAATCAATATTTAGATAAAAATTACGGAACTGTAGGTAGCAATATTAATATTAATCATCTAAGACCTACAAAGATAGGTAAAAAAATTAATATAGAAGTTCGTATAGTAGAAATTATAAAAAATAAAGTTATCAATTTTGAAATTTATGCTTATGAAAATAATGTAGAGATAGCTAATGCAAAACATACTCGTGTAGTAATTGAAAATGAGAAATTTTTATCACGTATAAACTAATTATAAAGTTAATTAAAAAAATCTCGTTATTTAACAAAATAACGAGATTTTTTTAATTTCTATTGCTATTTATTTTAAACTCTAAAAATAAATCGTTTTGTAGCTGAACTATTTTTTGAGTTTGTGTTTGATAGACTTCTAATCTTTTCATAATATCTTCTTTAGGATAAAATTGTTCGTCTGATACTATTTCTTCTGGTAATAATTCTAATGCAGTTTTTACTGGTGTTGAATATCCTATATATTCTGCATTTATAGCAGCATTTTCTGGTCGCAACATAAAATTAATAAATTTATAAGCTGCTTCTTCATTTTTAGAAACTTTAGGAATAACCATATTGTCAAACCAAATATTGCTTCCATCTTTAGGTACTCTGTATACTAAATCTTCGTTATTACTAATCATTTCATTAGCATCTCCAGAAAAAGCAACTGCTACTTTAGCTTCATTGTTAGACATCAACATAATTTTTTCATCACTATTAATAGCTTTTATATTAGATCCTAATAATTCTAGTTTTCTTTCTGCTAACCTTAAATCAACTTCATTAGTTTCATTAACTGATTTTCCTTCAGACTGTAGCGCTATACCTAACATTTCTCTTGCACCATCTATTAACAATATTTCATTTTTTAATCTAGAATCCCATAAATCATCCCATTTTTCAAAAGTCATATCTTCATCAACCAAGTTAGAATTATAAACTATACCTAACGTTCCCCAAAAATACGGAACAGAATAGACATTATTATAATCAAAACTTTGATTAACTAACCTCTCATCAAGATTCTCAAAACCTTCTATTTTACTTTTATCCAGTTTTTTCAGCATATCTGCATCAATCATTTTCTTTATCATATAATCGGAAGGAACAACTATATCATAAGATGTTGATTCTGATTTTAGTTTAGTTAGAAGTGCTTCGTTTGAATCAAATGTTTCATAAATAACTGATATACCAGTTTCATCTTCAAATTTTTTAATCAACTCCGGTGATATATACTCTCCCCAGTTAAAAATAGTAAGTGTATTATTATTTCCAGATTGAGAAGAATCTATGTATGATCTACTATGTAGTAGACCTACACTTACTAAAAAAATAACTAATGAATAAATAATTAATTTTTTCATTTTATGCCCTCCCTTGCTTTTTTAACTTACTTACGTTAATAACATAATAAACAGCTACTGCAATAACAACAAGTACTGTTATAACCGTTGAAAGAGCATTAATTTGTAGATTAATTCCTTGTCTTGCCATTGAGTAAACTTCAACAGATAAAGTTTGGAATCCATTTCCTGTAACAAAAAATGTAACAGCAAAGTCATCAAGTGAATAAGTAAGGCCCATAAAGAAACCAGCCAAAATTCCGGGAGTAATATAAGGAATTATTACCTTTGTAATTACTTGATAACTGTTTGCTCCTAAATCAATTGCTGCATCAATCATAGAAATAGGCATTTCATATAATTTAGGTAAAACCATTAAAACTACTATCGGTATACTAAACGCTATATGTGATATCAAAACAGACCAGAAACCCTGAATACTATCTTTGAATAAAAAGTTAAACATTAATAAAAATGAACAACCTATTATTACATCTGGACTTACTATTAGTATATTATTTCCAATCAAAATACCATTCCTAAATTTCTTTGTTTTTAGAGAATATATTGCTAAAGCTCCAATAGTTCCTAAAATTGCAGAAAATAATCCACATAACAAAGCAACTACTATAGTATTTATTACTATCACTATCATACGGCTATTTTCAAATAATTCCAAATAATGAATAAATGAAAATTCTTCAAATGAATTCATATTTCTACCTGAACTAAATGAAAACCAAGCTAAATAAATTATAGGAATATATAGAATAATAAAAACTATTGATAAATATAGTTTAGAAGATATATTTTTCATAATTATTTTCTCCTTCCTAATTTATTTTTACTATTAGTTATACTCATAATAATAGCCATTGTAAAGATTAAAAACACTGCGATTGTTGAACCTAAACCTACATTTTGGGTTACTAAGAAATGTTCTTCTATAGCTGTACCTAGATTTATAATTTTATTCCCTGCTATTAATCTAGTTATCATAAATATTGACAAGGCAGGAATAAATGTTACTTGAATACCCGTCTTAACACCCTCTATACTCAAAGGTAAAATAACTTTTAAGAATGTTGTTCTAGAATCAGCTCCTAAATCATAAGAAGCATTAACGATATTTGTATTTATACCAGATACAGAATTATATATTGGAAGTAACATAAACGGTAAGAAAATATACACAGATACAAATACAAAACTAAATGAATTAAATAATAAGTCTTGTGTTCCTATTCCTAAAAATTCCAAAACATTATTTACTGTACCATGTTTACCAAATAGACCTAAAAACGCATATGTCTTTAATAAAATATTTATCCAAGTTGGTAAAATAATTAAAAGTAATAATAACTCTTTGTATTTGCTACGACTAATTACAAATGCTAAAGGATAACTCAAGATTAAACAAATGGCAGTTATAATAAAGGCATACCAAAAACTATAAAAAGTCATCCACATATAACTTTTACCAAAAAACTCTTTATAATTACCTAAAGTAAAGTCTCCATCAGTATTATGGAATGAATAATACAATATTAGCAATATAGGAAAAACTACAAATAAAAACATCCATAGAGCGTAAGGAATGGCAAAAATCAATTTAGTTTTTCTGTTGAACATGACTATTCCTCCTCTTCATATGATTCTAATCTGGCATCAAATTCTTCTTCTGTTTCTCCTGGAACCATAATATGAATAGCTTCTGCTTCAAAATTTAATCCTGCTGCTTGTCCAGGTTTTGTAGGTTTAGTAGAATGTACAATCCATTCATTATATTGGTCATCTAAGCAACATATTTCATAATGGACTCCTCTAAATAACTGTGTATCTACCACTACATTTATCTTCCCTTTTTCTACTGACGTTATTTCCAAATCTTCTGGTCTAATAACTACTTCAACTCGTTTATTTTTATCTAATCCGGCATCAACACATTCATATTGTTTACCATAAATTTCTACTAGGTAATCTTCCACCATTATAGCATTTACTATATTAGATTCTCCTATAAAATCTGCAACAAATTTATTTACAGGTTCGTCATAAATATCTAAAGGCGTTCCACTTTGCTCTATTTTTCCATTATTCATAACAAATATATAATCACTCATTGCTAAAGCTTCTTCTTGATCGTGTGTTACATATATAAAAGTAATACCTGTTTGTTGCTGTAATTCACGAAGTTCATATTGCATTTCTTGACGTAATTTCAAATCTAGTGCTGACAAAGATTCATCTAATAGTATAATTTCAGGTTCATTTATTATTGCTCGTGCTATAGCTACACGTTGTTTTTGTCCACCACTCATCTCATCAATACTACGTTTTTCAAAACCAGATAAATTAACTAATTTTAGTGCTTTTTTTACTTTTTTCTTTATTATTTCTTTTTTTTCATTTTTTATTTTTAAACCAAATGCAACATTTTCAAATACATCCATATGTGGAAATAATGCATAATCTTGAAAAACTGTATTAACTTGACGTAAATTTGCCGGAACGTTATTAACTATTTTTCCAGATAATAATACATCACCTTCGCTAGGCTGCAAAAAACCACCAATTAATTTTAATATCGTACTTTTTCCGCAACCACTAGGTCCTAATAAAGTGTAAAACTTTCCTTTTTCTATTTCTAAGTCAATATTTTTTAAAACAGTTGTATTTCCAAAAGACATACTTACACCTTTGAATTCAACTATATTTACCATAATAAACCTCCTATAAATATGAATTAGTAACTACGATTAATACTTCACATTCTTCATCAAAAGGATTTGACAAAACATGCTCATCTGTAGCCGTAAAATAAAATGTTTCTGTAGTTTCTGCTACATAATTATTACTACCAAAAGTTAACATACACTTACCTTTCAACACATAACAAAGTGTATCGGACTCTGAAGGATCAAATTTTTTATATTTACTATTACTTTTAAGAGTTAATACTAAAGACTCCATTTCTTTTTCGTTAGATTCTGGAACTAGCCAATTTAATTTATAAAAATCATCGGTTTCTTCGTAACTAGTTTGATCTTCTTTTTTGTACAATATCTGTTGCTGAGAACTTTTTTGTTCAAAAAAATCTTTAGGCTCACAACCTAAAACCTGCAAAATATTAAAAAAAGTTTCCATTGATGGTGATGCTAAATCTCTTTCAACTTGAGATATATATCCTTTTGATAAGTCTGTTCTTTCCCCTAATTCTTCCTGGGTGAGCCCCTTTTGTATTCTTAGTTTCTTCAATTTATAGCCTATTAGATTCATATACCCTCCTAAGTTTTATATTAATAAACTTTATGTATGATAAGTTTAATATTAATAAACTATTTGTTTAATATTATCTAGACTTTAATTATTCTACACTATTTATTAAATAATTTCAATAGTTTTTATATACTATTTATTAACTATTTTTATTATTTTAATATAGTTAAAATTGGCACAAAAAAATAAAAACATCTTAAAGTAATTAAAATCTTTAAGACGTTTTACTAAATTTATTTTATCCAACATAATTAGTAGTAATTATCAAATACTATGATCCTGTACTTTGATAAAATTTTAAACCAAAAGTCCAAATAGTTTTATACACTACATATAATATCAGAGGACCTATAGCTACTAATATAAATGATTCAAAATTAAAAGTATTTGTAGTATTCAATAGATTAACAACTGGAAAATATCCTACAAAAGAGAAAGGTATAATTATTAAAATAACTTTAATAAAAAATGGATAAATATTTATAGGATAATTAGATAATTCATATATTTGCCACAAAATATTTTTCATTCCATCATTAGTTATAGAGAAAAAGCTAAAAGATACCAATGATAAATATATTGCTTCTCTTATTAAAACAGCAGATATAACGAATAGAATAAATTTAATAATAAACATATAATTTATTGATATATCCAAATTGTATAACGAAAAAGCAATAATTATTAATCCAGAAATTAATTCAAATATCGCCTCTTCATCTAATTGAAATATAACAAATTGATAAAGTGTATTTAATGGTCTTAATAAAAATAAATCCAATTCTCCTGTTTGAACAAGATAAGGAACTTCTAAAGTTGTAACGAAGAAAAACTCCCATAATGATGATGTTAAACTTATAAAGCCGTATAAAAATAATATTTGATACAGAGAAAATCCACCTATAATATCTGTATATTGTAATGTAATAAGCAGAATAAATAAAGTCGTAAATGTATCTACTAAATAGCCGAAATTTCCTACAAGAAAGTCCAACTTATAGCTCATTATTCTTTTAAAGTCTATTTTCAAAAACTCTTTGTATAAATATAAATGTTTTTTCATTTTAACCTCCCATTATATCTAATCTTTTGAATACATATTCAGATAAAATTCTTTTGATTATCCAAAATATAATTATCCAAAATATTTGCATAGCAATTATAAAAAGCAGTTGTTTATCAGAATTGTTGTACACTATAGTAGATATAGGTGAATAAATAATACTATAAAAAGGCGTAAACTCAGATATTTTTATTAATATTTGCGGATACAAATCTAATGGAAGTATACTTCCTCCAAAAATTACTAGTAATGCACTTATCAGTTCTGAAATTCCATTTATTCTTATAAATATTGTAGATAATAATGATATAATATAACCTAAAAGAAAAGCTATAATATAACTAAAAAAATATACAATATATAAACAATAATGGCAGAACTTGGAATTTAATTTTATAAATAAAATTTCCTAAAGTCGTAAAAAAAGTAATAATGATAAGACTATTAGGTCTATTCAAGTAATTTATTAAGTTCCCTTTTAAAATTTTTGAAGATATAAAATTTGTTGTTAACTTTATAGGTAACAACAATTGCAAAATGGTAACTAACAAAACATAAGTCCAAATACTATATTGTATTAATATTAAAGTTAGTGATGCTATTATTTGCATAATAGTATTAAATCTATATTGTAACAAATTTCTATATTGGTATATAGAATAAGTTAATAATTTATTCACACGTATCACCTACCTTACTTTTTACTAGCAAGATTTCCTGAAGATTTAAATCTAATAATTTTGTTTCTTTGACTACACATTGATTAGGTATCATTTTTATTATATCTAGTTGAGTAAACTTGGTAACATCAAAAACAAATTCTTTTGAATCAACATTTGTCCTAAGTAAAAATATACCATCTACACTAAAATCAACTATATTTTCTCCATACATTTTTATTTTTTTATAATTATTATAAATCTCTTTATATTTCTTGACCTTTCCATCATACTTCAAGCTACCTTCATCAATTAATATCATTCTCTTACATACTTTCTCTATATCTGATATTTCATGTGTTGTCAAAATTATAGTAGTATTATATTTCTCATTTATTTTCAAGATAAGTTCCATAATTTTATTTTTAGTTTCTATATCCAAGCCAATAGTAGGTTCATCTAAAAAAATTAATTTAGGTTTATGTATAATACTTGCTATAAACTCTCCACGCATTCTTTGTCCCAAAGAAAGTTGCCTTACAGGTTGAAGTAAATATTCTCTAACGTTCAATTCTTCTATCAAATATTCTAACCATTCCTTGTCTTCATTATCATAAATTTTTGCTAAATAATTAAATGAATCAATTAATGGCAAATCCCACCAAAGATGTGATTTTTGTCCAAACAAAACACCTATATTACTAGCGTTTTTTTGTCTATTATAAAAGGGTTCTTTCCCAAAAACATTTATACTGCCACTTGTCTTAGATAAAATTCCTAAAAGTAATTTTATCATTGTTGATTTCCCAGCTCCATTAGCTCCTATATATCCAACAATTTCTCCCTCTGAAATTGAAAAAGATATATCTTTAATTGCATGTTTAATTTCTTTACTTGTCCTAAAAAAGCTAATCCTATTTTTTATTATATAGTCTTTATTAAGATTTTTTACTTTTATTACTTCTTGCATAAGTACCTCCAATGTCTACATATTATATTATTTATAAATAAATTAATCACTTTGCTCCTGACATTGACATTTATTATATGTAAAAAAAATAATACAGTATTTCTACTGTATTATTCTAACATTATTAATATACTTTAATTTCTTTTTTTATTCTTTCATAAGCGCCTGGTTCTACTTTATCAAGTGCATTTTTTATAATATCTAAAGTTTTATTGTAACGATATTCTTTATAATACTGCTCTGCTATAGTTAATTGTTTATGCAATTCAATATTATCTTTTCTGTATCTATTAGTATATCTAATTAATTTTTCTACTAATTCAATATCTGTTAAAATATTATTAACTTCATTTTTATAGATATTTAATGATTCTGTAGCTTCATCTACTGATTGTTTTACTAAATCAATATTCATCGGCTCTTTATGTAATTCTTCTAAAGCATATTTATAACTGTCTGTCACTTCTTTATACAAAATTACGAATCTATCACTAAATCCAGGTACTCTAGAATTAGATAATTTTCTTCTAACAATTTCTTTTTCTTGATTAATTTCGTTTAACTTTTCGCGAGATCTCAATTCTTCTTCTCTTAATCCAGTTAAATATCTAGAATAATTAGTTTGTTCTTCTTCTATTTTTTCTAATTCCATACCTAGAGTTTGTACTTTTTCTTTTAAATCCTTATAATTCAATCTAGGTTGATTACTAATATAAACATCTATTCCTTTTTTTATATCTAATAACTCTCCGATACTATTATAATTTTTTCCAATCATTTCTTCATCTTGAGAATATATTTGATATCTGTTTTTTATTTCCTGAATGTTATTATACAGTGCTTCGTTTAATTTATCTTGAACGTTTAACTTATTACTAATATCTGAATAATTTTCTTCAACATATTTTTTGTATTCTAGTTCTTTTTTTAGGTTGTTAGAAACTTCATCAATTATGTCATATATTCCATCTAATATAGATTCAATTAAATCAATATCTCCAGATTTTACTTTTTCTCTAGCATCATTTAATTGCCAAACACAATTTTCAATTTTTGTAGATATATCCAAATGAGAAAGTTTAAATCCTTTTTTCTCCATTTCTTCTACTTTAAGTCTTAAAGTTTGTATTTGTGAAGGTGTAGTTTTCTCTATTTCTCGAAGTATTTCTGGTAAAATATCCATTCTTTCTTTTAAGTCAATAACTTTTAATTTGATATCATTAATAGTTTCTTGAGCTTCTATATATTTACCATTTGATGTTAAATTTCTAAATTCATCTAATATAGGCGCTATGTCTTTTAAACTTTGTTCAAAATTTTCTGAAGCACCTCCATATTGATGACGTTTAGCTAACAATTCTCTATTTAAATCTTTATACTCTTTTACTATTTCTTCATATTGAATTTTATTATTTGGTTCTATTTCTGTCAGTTCTTTAATTTCTTTTCTAATAATAGCTATTTTTTCCTTAATGTTAGCTATATTTTCCCCACAATCAAAAATAATTTCATCTGCCCTTTTGAAATTAAATTTATCAATATATGATTCTGCTTGATACAACTCTTTATCTAATTCATCAATATCTATACTTTGTATTTCATACCACGTACTTTCCCAATCGTCATACAAACTTTGAGCTTTACCTGCAATGTTCAATGTTTTTACTTGCTTTAAGTCTTCAGATAGAGTTTCTCGTTCTAACTCATCTTTGGCTTCAAGTAATGGTAGCAAATCTTGTTTTTTTCTATTTCTAAATATAAATAGAGCTAACGTTCCTAAAACAAACGCTACAAACAAAAATGCATAAAAATATAACATAGTTGTTCCTCCAATAACTTATTTTCTTTATTATCTATTTTTATAAATAAATGCAATATAGTAAAATTATATCATTTTTACTTTGAAAAACAAAGAGTTTTATACAATTTTATAACGTATAACTTAATTTTTATGTAAATTTTCTATAAATTTATTAATTTCTTTTTCATTGTATATAACATTTTTCAAATATAGACCGCTGGCTTCTGCTCTTTTACCTGCGAAGCTTCTATCTTTTTTATTTATAATTTCTGGTATTAAAGATTTATCATATTTCCCAATGGCAACATCTGTAATAGTACCTATTATTATTCTAACCATATTATACAAAAAGCCATCACCTGTAATTTCAAATATTACAATATTATTTTCTTGTTTTATGTTAAAATTTGTTATAGTTCTAACTTTGTCTTCTACACTACTGTTCTTTGAACAAAAAGAGCTAAAATCATATGTTCCTATGAAATATTGTAGACATTCTTCTGCTTTTTTGTAATCAAATTTAAAAGGCGTATGACCTACATAATTAACTAAGAAGGGATCTACATTTTTAGATATACATAACCTGTATTCATAAGTTTTTGCCATACTATTAAATCTAACATGAAAATCATCACCAACTATTTTACTACCTATTATTCTTATATCTTTTGGTAAATAGGCATTAACTGATTTTACCCAAGCATCTTCTGTAAGATTAAGATTTGTGTCAAAATGAATTGGTTGTAAATAAGCGTGTACTCCACTATCAGTACGACCACTCATATGAATTCTTACATTTTCTCCTTTATGAATTCGACATAAACTTTTTTCAATCATCTCTTGAATAGTTTTATTATTCGGTTGTATTTGAAACCCATGATATTTACTACCATCATATCTACACACTAATAATACTCTCAATTTATTTCTCCTAAAATTTTATATACAATAAATTATACAATAAATATTTATATTTCACAAAAAACTTTAATATATTAATATTGTTCGTTAATAAAACCCTTTTTCTACAGAATATAAATTTAAAATTGTATTTATATACCTTTTATAACGTATTTTTATATATCTATATTGATTTTCGTTCGTAAGATTGTTATAATGTAATCAAATATATTTTGAAAGGATTTTTTATTATTATGAAAAAGAAATTTAAAGTTTTACCTTTTGCTGTTTTAAGTACTGGTATCTTATCAGTTTATGCATATGGAGAAGCAAATGAAGCTTATTCTAAAGAAGGTGAAGTAGCTGTTCAAATGATGGGAATTAATGACTTCCATGGACAATTAGAAGGTACTGGATCTGTCTATGAGTATGGCGAAAGATTAAAATCTCGTGGAGGTTCTGCCCCATTACTTGCAGGATACTTGGATAAAACTGAAAAAGAATTTAAAGATGCTAAAGCAGAAGATGCTGTATCTACTAGAGTTCAAGCAGGAGATATGGTTGGAGCATCACCAGCAGCATCTGGAATATTACAAGATGAACCAACTATAAAAGCTTTAAATGAAATGAAATTTGAAGTTGGTACATTAGGAAATCATGAATTTGATGAAGGATTAGCAGAATACAATCGTATCCTTAAAGGAGAAGATCCTGAAAAAGGAAAATTCAACAAAGCTGTAGAATCTTATCCTAGAGAAGCATCTAAAATGGAAATAGTTGTTGCTAACGTTGTTGACAAAGAGACTAAGAAAACTCCATTTGATTGGAAACCTTACACTATAAAAACTTATACAGATGCTGAAAATGAAAGTGCAAAAATAGGATATATAGGTGTAGTTACTTCAGAAATACCTAACTTAATACTTAAAAAACATTGGGAACAATATGATATTTTAGATCCAGCTACTGTTATAAATAAATATGCCAAAGAGCTTCGTCAAAAAGGTGTTAATGCTATAGTTGTTCTTGCTCACGAAGCTGCAACTTCTCCAAGTGATAATGCAACTGAAGTTGGAGATGCAATTAAACGTATAATAGATAAATTAGATACTGATTCTAGTGTAGATGTCATATTTGCTGGTCATAATCATGTAATTGCTAATGGAACATACAAAGGTATTAGAGTTGTAGAAGGAGCTGCTCAAGGAAAAGCTATATCTAATGTAATAGGTATTTACGATACAAAAACAAATGATTTCAAAGAAATTACAGCTCAAATAGTAAAAGTTTTAGATAATAATACAGTAACTCCTAATCAAAAATTAGTAGAACTAGCTAAAGATGCTAATGACAGAATAAAAGACATACTATTAGAAGAATTAGCAAAATCAGAAAAAACTATAGAAAGAGTACCTGCAGAATCTTTAAATCTAAAAGCTAACATAGAGTCACCTGTAGGAAATATTATAACTGACGGACAACTTTGGGCTGCTCGTAATGCTGGATATCCACAAGCAAGTTTTGCAATTACTAATCAAGGTGGAATTAGAGCTGATTTAGAAGTTAAAGACGGAGTTGTAACTTGGGGAGCTGCTCAAAAAGTTCAGCCATTCGGAAATGTTATGCAAGTTATCAATATCAAAGGAAAAGATTTAATAGCTGCCTTAAATTCTCAATATAATTCAGAAGAAAAATACTTATTACAGATGTCTGGAATTATCTATACGTATAAAGAAGCTCCTACTGGAACTGTTGATGCTAAAGGAAATTCTATTAATTGGGTTGTAGATAGAGCATGGATTGTTAAAGAAAATGGAGAAAGAGAATTAATTCAAGACGATAAAGAATATACTGGTATTATTAATGACTTCTTATATGGAGGAGGAGATGATTTCCCTGAGTTAACTAAGTCAACATTAATAGGTGCATTAGATCCTGATACAGAACTTTTTGTAAACTATCTAAAACACTTAGGAACAGTTAAAGAACCTGAATTAGGTAGAAAAATATATTACAAAGATTATAAAGAACCCGAAGTATCTCCAGAAGTAGATAAAAATAACGATTCAAAAGACAATACTCAAAATAAATACATTCAAGATAATAATATAAGTAATAATAACAATGATAAAAATATGAATGATAACGTTGTAAATAATACTAATAATGTAGATAATAGCAGTAGTAAAAAATTGCCAAATACAGGAGTAGAAAACTCAAAATCATCATCACTATTATTAGGATCTATAGCATTATTGTTAGTATCTTTAAGAATTAGAAAATATAAATAACATAAAAAAGATAGTAGTAATTTTTCTACTATCTTTTTTATTTAATACTCTACATCTTTTAAGGTTATAATTTCGTCAAAAATTAAAGATAAGTACATTTTATATGCTAGTATTTCCATATTAGCATAACAGACATATCCTAATTTATTATTCTTCATAACATCTCTAAATAAATTAGAAAAATCATCATCTAATGAATATTTTTTAAATTTAATTTTAATTTTTTTATCTCTATTTGTGTAATATAATTCTTTATACTTATTACTATTACTGTCTCTTCTACACATCTCCGAGCCCAC
>NZ_JACBYC010000173.1 GCF_013415425.1 Gemella sp. GH3
TACCTGTAAAACGTTCGCACTCTGTTTGTGCCCAGGGGGGCATTAATGGTGCGGTTAATACTAAAGGTGAAGGAGATTCTCCGTGGATTCACTTTGACGACACAGTATATGGGGGAGACTTCTTAGCTAACCAACCACCAGTAAAAGCGATGGCTGAAGCAGCACCAAAAATTATACACTTATTAGACCGTATGGGCGTAATGTTTAGTAGAACAAACGAAGGTTTATTAGACTTCAGACGTTTTGGTGGTACGTTATATCACAGAACTGCATTTGCCGGTGCTACAACAGGACAACAATTATTATACGCTTTAGATGAACAAGTTCGTTCTTATGAAGTAGATGGATTAGTAACTAAATACGAAGGCTGGGAATTCCTAGGTATCGTTAAAGATGATGAAGATGCAGCAAGAGGTATCGTTGCTCAAAATATGACAACATCAGAAATTCAATCATTTGGATCAGATGCAGTTATTATGGCTACAGGTGGTCCTGGTATCATCTTCGGTAAAACAACAAACTCAATGATTAATACAGGATCTGCAGCATCAATTGTTTATCAAGAAGGTGCAATTTATGCTAATGGTGAGTTTATTCAAATC
>NZ_JACBYC010000037.1 GCF_013415425.1 Gemella sp. GH3
ATGGTTTAAATGGTCTTTCAAACTTCTTATTGAATAAGAACTTAACTTTAACTACGTTTATTTTTGGTATTATTGAGCGATCACTTATTCCATTCGGTCTGCATCACATTTTCTATGCACCATTCTGGTTTGAATTTGGCCATTATACGAACCATGCTGGAGATTTAGTACGTGGAGACCAAAGAATTTGGATGGCACAATTGAAAGATGGCGTGCCATTTACAGCTGGCGCATTCACTACAGGTAAATATCCATTCATGATGTTTGGTTTACCAGCGGCAGCATTCGCCATTTATAAAAATGCTCGCCCAGAACGTAAGAAAGTTGTTGGAGGTTTAATGTTATCAGCAGCTTTAACTTCTTTCTTAACAGGTATTACTGAACCATTAGAGTTCTCATTTTTATTTGTGGCACCCATTTTATATGTGATTCATGTATTTTTAGCAGGTACTTCTTTCTTGGTCATGCACTTGTTAGGTGTAAAAATAGGTATGACTTTCTCCGGAGGGTTTATTGATTATATTTTATACGGTTTACTTAACTGGCATCGCACAAGCGCGCTTTGGGTTATTCCAGTAGGTATTGTG
>NZ_JACBYC010000160.1 GCF_013415425.1 Gemella sp. GH3
GGTATCATTTTCTCATTCAACGCATTCCAAACTATCATTAATATGGGATCTGAGATTAAAAATCCCGAGAAAAATATCGCTCGAGGTATTGCGATTTCACTTACATTAAGTGCAATCTTATACATTGTACTTCAAAGTACGTTTATTACATCAATGCCAAGTTCAATGATTCATGAACATGGTTGGAATGGAATTAATTTCAATTCACCTTTCGCAGATATGGCAATTTTATTAGGTATCAATTGGTTAGCAATTTTACTTTATGTTGAGGCTGTTGTTTCACCATTTGGTACAGGTGTATCATTCGTAGCTGTTACTGGCCGTGTGTTACGCGCTATGGAAAAGAATGGTCATATTCCTAAATTCTTAGGTAAAATGAATGAACAATATAATATTCCACGTGTAGCAATTGCATTTAACGCAATTATCAGTATGATTATGGTTACACTTTTCCGTGACTGGGGTACGTTAGCAGCTGTTATTTCTACAGCAACATTAGTAGCATATTTAACAGGCCCAACAACAGTTATTTCATTACGTAAAATGGCACCAAAAATGACACGTCCATTTAAAGCAAATATCTTA
>NZ_JACBYC010000196.1 GCF_013415425.1 Gemella sp. GH3
ATAATGATGAAGTGGACCAAGCTAAACTCAATCTTGGTTATCGTTTCCCAACTTATTTTGGGAAAGAGAACTATTATGCATTCGTAGTTTTAAACATGATGTTTGGTGGCGACCCTTCTTCAGTGCTATTCAATGAAGTTCGAGAAAAGCAAAGTTTGGCCTATTCTATACATTCACAAATCGATGGAAAGAATGGATTTTTATTTGTTCTTAGTGGAGTTTCGGCTTCTAAATATGAGATTGCCAAAGATACTATTTTAGATGAATTTGAAAAATTAAAGAATGGTAATTTTGATGATGGTAAATTAGAGTTGGCAAAGAAAATTATTATCTCTCACAGACATGAATCTACTGACAGACCTAAAAGTATTATCGAACTATTACATAATCAGGTGTTATTAGACAAACCTCAATCTGAAGAAGAATTCATCACTGCAATTAATGCTGTCACAAGAGAAGATGTTATAAAATTAGCTAATAAAGCTATGCTAGATACAATCTACGTTTTAACGAAAGGAGGTCAAAGTGAATAATGAAGGTACATAATTATGAATTGATAGATGAGAAAGTCTACGAAC
>NZ_JACBYC010000158.1 GCF_013415425.1 Gemella sp. GH3
GGGTTGTCGCTGTAGCCGATACAGTTAAAGATACTGCCCAACAAGCTATTCAAAAACTTCATGAATTAGGTATTGAAGTTGCTATGTTAACTGGTGATAACAAACGTACCGCACAAGCAATAGCAAAACAAGTTGGTATAGACACGATTATTGCAGAGGTTTTACCAGAAGAAAAAGCTTCTAAAGTAGCAGAAATTCAATCTGAAGGTAAAAAAGTAGCTATGGTTGGAGATGGTGTCAATGATGCTCCAGCACTAGTTAAAGCAGATATTGGTATTGCCATTGGTACAGGTACAGAAGTTGCAATCGAAGCTGCTGATATAACTATTTTAGGAGGAGACCTTTTATTAATTCCAAAAGCAATAAAAGCAAGTAAATCTACAATTCGTAATATTCGCCAAAATCTATTTTGGGCGTTTGGTTACAATGTTGCAGGTATCCCTATAGCAGCAATTGGTCTGCTAGCACCTTGGGTTGCGGGAGCAGCAATGGCTTTAAGTTCTGTAAGTGTTGTCACAAACGCTTTACGTCTAAAACGTATGAAATTATAAGAATCTTATATTTCTTGAAAGG
>NZ_JACBYC010000076.1 GCF_013415425.1 Gemella sp. GH3
GCTTATAATGATGCTTTACAAAAAGCGAAGAATATCATTAATGCAGTACCTGATAAAACTTTAGATAAAACTACAATTGAGCAAGCATTAAATCAATTACAAAGTGCAAGTGAAGCTTTACATGGTGAACAAAAACTACAAGAATCGAAAAATCAAGCTAATAGTCAAATTGATCGATTAGAATCACTTAATCCTGGACAAGTATTAGCAGAAAAAACATTAGTTAATCAATCTCAAACTATACCTGGTGTTCAAGAGGCACTTCAAAAAGCGAAAGAACTAAATGAAGCCATGAAATCTCTTAGAGCTGAAGTAGATAAAGAAAATCAAGTCAAAACAGAAAGTAAATACATTAATGCTGATCACACTAATCAAGTTAACTATGATTCTGCCATCAACCAAGGTACTCAAATTATTACAACATCACAACCACCAGAGCTTAATAAAGATGTAATTAATAAAACGACTCAGACTATCATTAATGCTCAAAACAACTTAAATGGGGAAGCTAAGTTAACTGAAGCTAAAACAACTGGTAATCAAGCTATTGATAAATTAGATGGACTAACAGAG
>NZ_JACBYC010000161.1 GCF_013415425.1 Gemella sp. GH3
ATCTCGATGTGGTCCATAAAGACACACACCTCTTTCTTTCTCTCTTTGAAGATTATCGTTTAATAATTCGATGACCTCCTCGAGCAATTCTGATTCTTCCTTCTCATAATCACTTAACTTTAAACTTGGTAAATATTTAAGTCCTAACTTCTCACGCTCATTCGTAATCCCTGAATGAATCGGTTGCGCAAGTTCTTCCAGTTCTTTTATAAAATGCTCACGACGTAACGTTACCTTTAAAGCATATTGAGCAAATTGTTGATTTAACACTTCTAACATTGTCGTATCTGTCTTCTGCCCAATTTGTAATTGCTTCAAATAGTTATTCTTTTGTTTAAGAATACGTTGGTATTGAGCTAAATCATTTAAGTAAACGGCTGAAATTTGTCCTAACTCCATGTCTATGAAACGTCGTCGTATCTGTGGTGAACCTTTAACAATATTCAAATCTTCCGGAGCAAATAAAACGACATTCAAGTGTCCCACATATTGAGTCAGTTTACTTTGTTCAAGGTGATTGACTTTAACTTGTTTACCTTTTTTAGTTATAAACATTGTAAGTGGCATTGTGCC
>NZ_JACBYC010000165.1 GCF_013415425.1 Gemella sp. GH3
CTGCCAAAACTGAGTGATAATCTTGATAACTTCCGTTCATATATTAAAAATGAACTAAACAAAAATTTATTAGCTGTTTCAAACGAAATTACAGATCAATTAAATAAAGGTCAGAATACTTTATCTACAATTCAATCGAAATTGAACTCAATCAACCAAGTGATTAATGCAGGTCAAGATATCTTAAGTGATGGTAAAGAACGTATTGATACAATACAAAGCACTTTACCTGGTATTGAACAAACTTACATCAATGCCATGAAAACTGCTCAAGCTTACTTCCCAACTGTGAAGAAAGACGTTGCACAAGCCGCTAGTTTCGTGCGCAATGACTTACCACAATTGGAACAAGAATTAGCTAATGTCACTCAATCAGTCAACCAAAACTTACCGGCATTATTTAACCGCTATGACAACGCTGTTAATTTATTAAATGAGAATCAACCACGTGCGAAAGAAGGTTTAGCTTCACTAGCTGACTTCGCACAGAATAAATTGCCTGACGTTGAGAAGGATCTTAAAAAAGCAGATAAAGTCTTCAAGAAACTAGACAAAGATGATGCTATCGA
>NZ_JACBYC010000166.1 GCF_013415425.1 Gemella sp. GH3
CACCTATACCAAGCACATGAGGAAATACAACTTTCAGAGTATGGACCAGTTGAACAAGTTGAATTTTCTACACATCACCGAAATGAATTTGTTCAAGCCAAAGAACAATTAGATGAAATAGGAATACCATATCAAACTTTGGAACAAGAGGAATCTGAATCGTTAAGAATCACCGAAAGTAGTGGTATTTCGTTTATTTTCACCCTTGAAAAGTAAACCATTTTAAATAGAGGAAGGTTATACAATGTTACATGAAACTTGGAAAGAACGTACACCTATTAAAAAGGTAGAAGTTACGAATACAGATGCGAAGAAATTTACAGTTGCTGATATGTTGACTGTAGGTAAACAATATGATGTTGTTAATGAAACCGAAGAGTATTATCAAATCGTTGATAATTCTGGTTTAGTAGGTGGCTATTATAAAGATTACTTCAAAGAAGTTTAAGTTTTATTACGTAAAGTAACAGTACGTGTATTTAATTATTAATAAGACTAAGACAGGTCAATAATGACTTAATTGTCTTAGTCTCTTTTTATACATAAAGGACG
>NZ_JACBYC010000186.1 GCF_013415425.1 Gemella sp. GH3
ATTGATCCTATAGTCATTATGGCTGAATTTATTTTAAGTGCACAAAAGATTGTCTCTAGGACGATAGACCCAGTTAAAGAAGCTGTTGTGACATTTGGGATGGTACAAGCTGGATCAACAGATAGTGTTATTCCGGATACCGCCTTTTGTAAAGGAACTGTTCGTACATTTGACACCGAGCTACAAAACCATATTAAGAATAAAATGGATAAACTATTACAGGGCTTAGCTGTTGCTAATGATATTACTTATGACATGAATTATATTAAAGGCTATTTACCTGTACACAATCATCCGCAATCTTATGAGGTTGTTAAACAAGCAGCGAATGATTTACATTTAAGATTTAATGAATCAGATTTGATGATGATTGGCGAAGATTTTTCACATTATCTTAAAGTACGTCCAGGTGCCTTTTTCTTAACAGGTTGTGGTAATGAGGATAAAGGTATAACCGCGCCACATCATAATCCATACTTTGATATAGATGAATCATCTTTTAAATATGCTGCAAGCGAATTTCTTAAAATACTAGAAATTGAACATGTATTT
>NZ_JACBYC010000099.1 GCF_013415425.1 Gemella sp. GH3
TCATTATTTTTATTATCTATAGTTATGCTTGTAGGATGTTCTAATTCAGAACAAAGTAAAACATATGTTTCAAATCCTAATCCTTCAACTAGCATTGAGATAACTATTTACTACAAAGATGACGAAGTAACAAAACAAACTGCTCATAATGAAATAAATTTATCTTCATTCCCTGAAGAACAAAAAGAATTTATGAAAAAGCAAATGGAGCAAGCTTCTGCTTCTTATCAAGGAATTGAAGGTGTAACTCAAAAGGTTGAATATAAAGACGATAAAATTATAGAAGACGTATCAGTTGACTATTCTAAAGCAAGTCTTAAAGATTTAAGAGCTAAGAAAATAGTTGGTGCTGGTTTCTCAGGAGATGAAAATGCTACGAAAGTTAGCTTCAAGCAAACTTCTGAAATGCTAATTAAGAACAACTTTAAAGAAAAATAATAAATAATAATTAATAAAAACAACAAAAATATATTTTTTGTTGTTTTTATTAATTTGGTTGAACTATTTGTGACTATATATTACAATAAAATAAAAAGATTAAGGAGAATAAATTTGATAACAAAAAAAAATATTATTATTGATCCACATAATACCCTTAGAAAAAGAGCTGAAGAAGTATCAACTCCTATTTCTGAGGACGATAAAAAAATATTAAAACAACTTTTAGAATATGTAATAGCATCACAAGATGATGAACTTTGTGAAAAATATGATTTAAAACCAGGTATAGGACTTGCAGCACCTCAAATAAACGTCGCAAAACGTATGATTGCTGTTCATATCCCAGATGAAGAAAATCCAGAAAATACAGTATCATATTCTTTATACAACCCTAAAATAATGTCACACTCTACTACAAAATGCTATTTAGAAAGTGGTGAAGGTTGTTTATCAGTAGATAAAGAAATAAAAGGATATGTTCCTCGTTATTCAAAAATAAAAGTCGTAGGTTTTAATGAGAATGACGAAAAAATCACACTAAATCTTAAAGGTTTACCTGCAATATGTTTTCAACATGAAATAGATCATTTAAATGGAATATTATTCTATGATCATATTAACAAAGAAAATCCTTTTGATGTTCCAGAAGATTATGAAAAATTGTAAATTAATAAAAAATAATACTTGGTATTTTTTACCAAGTATTATTTTTTATTATTAAATTGTTACATCATACCCGTTTGTAATCTATACATTTTATAATACATTCCTTTTTTCTCTAATAGCTCTTCGTGTGTTCCACTTTCTACAATTTCCCCTTTATTAAGAACATATATGCAATTAGCATCCTGTATAGTAGACAATCTATGAGCTATAGCTATGGTAGTTCGACCTTTTCTCATTTTTCTAAGAGAATTTTGAATTAATTCTTCTGTCTCTGAATCTATATTAGCTGTAGCCTCATCTAAAATTAATATTTTAGGTTTATGAGCTATAGTCCTAGCAAAAGCTATGAGTTGTCGTTGACCTGATGAAAATGTTGATCCTCTTTCTGTAACTTTATGTTTGTAAGAATTATCCAATTTACTAATAAAACTATCAGCATCAACAAATTTAGCCGCTTCAACAACTTCTTCTGAGGTTATATTATTAGAAAAAAGTCTTATATTATCTTCTATATTACCGTGATATAAAAATGGATCTTGCAATACCAAACCGATATTATTAAATAATTCTGCTCTACTATAATCCTTTATATTAACATTATCTATAAATATATCCCCCCTGTCAAATTCGTAAAATCTCATAAAAAGATTTATTATAGAAGACTTTCCAGATCCCGTATGTCCTACAAAAGCTATAGTTTCACCTTTATTAACTTTAAAACTAATATTTTTTAGAACGTCTACCTCTCCATTATAACTAAACGAAACATTTTTAAACTCTATGTTCCCTTCTTTTATAATTGAATTTTTGTCTAACTGTATTGGTTCATAATCTTTTTCGTCAATAAGTTTAAATATTCTTTCTGCTGAAACTACCGAAGTTTGCAAAGTAGAAAAACTTTGAGTCAAATCTATCATAGGATTAAAAAATCTATTTATATACTGAATCAAAGCATACATAGTACCTGCTGTAAGACCCAATACTTCTCCACGCAAGCCAAAATACATAAGTAACATTATATACGCTATCATCTTCAGTAAAGCTAATGCCGGTCTTAGAAGTAAACTATCTACACGTAAATATTTTAAATATAACGTATAATACTCTTTATTAGTTTTCTCAAAATCCTCAATAATTCTATCCTCTTGCCTGAAAGATTGAATAATACTCATACCTTCTATACTTTCGGCTAACTTTGAATTAATAGAACTTAGTTTACTTCTCATCCCTCCTACCGCTTTTACAGATAGTTTCCTATAATAATACATAAAGATAAATATTATAGGAAGTAAAGATAGAGTTAGAAATCCTACCGTAACATCTAATATAAAAATAGAATATAAACTAACTAATATTAAAAATGTTCCAGAAATAAAATTACTAAAAACTAAACTAAACATATTACTAATACTTTCCGTATCATTAGTTAGCCTTGAGACAATACTCCCAGATGATGTGTTATCAAAATATTTCATTCCTAATTTTTGAACATTTCTAAAAGATTCATTCCTTAAATCCTTTATCACTCCGTAAGATAGTTTTGCAAAACTAATTCCTCCTACATAATAGAAAATAGCTTCTAATAAAAATAATAAGTAATATACTATAACCGTAAAAATTACGATATTACGATTAAAATTATTGTTGCCAATATAGTTATCTATAAATTCTTTAGCTACTTGAGGAATTAGGGCTCTTACTATCGTATTAAAAAACAAAAATATTAAAGCTGTAATTAATAATATTTTGTATTTATTAGTATACTTAATTAATCTTTTAAATATTTTCCATTGCTCTTTTGCTGTTGGTGTATTATTTTTTTCTACCATATTATCAATCACCCCTCAAAACTACTCTCTATTTGTTGTTTGTTATAAGTATCTGCATACCAACCTGCATTCTCTATTAGTTCATCATGAGTTCCTCTTTCTACAATAGTACCATCTTTCATAACTATAATTAAATCTGCATGAACTACTGCACTTAATCTATGTGCTGTTATAATCGTAGTTTTATCTTTGCGTATTTCTCTTAAATTGTTTAATATAATATCTTCTGTTTTAGCATCTACTGCACTCAAAGAATCATCTAAAATTAATATTTCAGATTCATTAATCAGAGCTCTACTAATCGATAATCTTTGCTTTTGACCACCAGAAAGAGATACACCTCTTTCTCCTATTATAGTATCAAATTCATTAGGCATTTCATTAATATCATCATAAACACAACTTAGTTTCGCTGCATTTATTATTTGCTCATTACTACTATTAGGATTAGAAAATGCTATATTGTTTTTTATAGTTGTAGAAAATAGTATTTGATCTTGCGGTACATAACTTATTAAACCACGCAAATCTTTTAGTAAATATTCTTTTATATTATTAGTATTTAATAAAATCTCTCCATTTTCTAAGTCTCTTTCTCTAAGCAATAATTTTAATAATGTAGTTTTTCCTGATCCTGTAGGACCTACAATACCTAGAGTTTTTCCTTTACCTATTTCAAACTTAATATCTTGAAGTGTAGTAGAATTATCATAAGAAAAGTTTTTTATATTATAAACTATCTTTCCATTATTAATAGTTGTTATTGGTGTACTTGATTCTACTATATCTGATTTTTCAGACAAAATATTTTCTATACGTTCATATGAAGCATTACCTCTTTGAATAACATTAAATAAATATCCCATAGCAAGAAGAGGCCAAATTAGCATATCCAAATATGTAATAAAAGTAACCAAAGATCCTATTGTAATATCGTTAGAATATACTAGATACCCTCCAAATACTAACGATATAACGTAACATATTCCTATAAATATAATAATAGTAGGATCAAATAACAAATCTAATTTCATTGTTTTCATATTCTTTTTATAAGAATTATTATTTGTTTCTCTAAATTTATTGTATGCTTCATCACCGTAATTAAAAGATTTTGTTACTCTAACTCCTGCTATACTTTCTTGAACATTATTATTTAATTCGGAAAATGCTGCTTGTGACTCCTTAAAACTATTATGCAACTTTTTACCTAATCTATTAATACAAAAAACCATAAAAGGTAGCGGAATTAATACAGCTAAAGTTAACTTCCAAGAAATTGTAAAAAACATGGTAATTAATGTTACTAAAGCTGTTATTGTTGCATCAACAGCAGACATTACTCCTGCTCCCGCAGTTTGACCTACTGCATTTATATCATTAGTCGCATGTGCCATTAAATCCCCTGTACGATATTTTTGATAAAAAGAAGGTGGCATTTTAGTAAAATGTTCAAATAAATTATAACGTAATATTCTTTGTAGTCTATTTGCTGCTCCAAACAAGTTAACTCTCCAAATATAACGTAAAATGTACATAGATATTGAAGCTACTAACAAAACAAGTACATTAACTAATAAATCACTATTAGTCAATTGTTTTTCTGTAACACTATCTATTACCGTACCTATAATTTTTGGTGGAATCAAATTTAAAATACTAACTAATATTAGAGATAATATCGCTGTTATATAAGCCTTTTTTTCTTTCTTCAAAAACCAGCTTAACTTCTTTATTAAATACATACTAGACCTCCTTCTCAAATATATTAAATATAATTATAACATAGTTAATATATATTGTTAAAATTTATTTGAAATCTTTAAAAAATTGTACTTTTCATAAAATTATGATAACATTATTCAAAATGCATTTGAAAGGAGATGATGTTATTAATGACAAATCAAAAAATAGCAGCGTTTTTTGATATAGATGGAACTTTATACAGAGATTCATTGATGACTGAACATTTCAAAAAACTTATACGTTATGAAATATTAGACGAAAAAATTTGGATAAATGATATTAGACATCTTTATAATAGTTGGGATAAAAGAGAAGATGATTACGATAATTACCTTTTTAAACTATCTACAAGATATCAAGAAGCTATAAAAGGTCTAACAAAAGATGAATTAGATTTTGTTGCAAAAAAAGTTATTCAATTAAAATCAGATAGAGTATACAAATATACTAGAAATATTATAAAAGAACATAAAGAGAAAAATCATTTAGTATTTTTCATTTCTGGAAGTCCCGATTTTCTAGTTGAAAAAATGGGAGAAAAACATGGAGTGTTTCTAAGTGTAGGTAGTACATACATAATGGAAAATGATAAATTTACTGGGGAAGTAATTCCTATGTGGGATTCAGAAAGTAAAAATAAAATGATTGATAAATTGGTACTAAAATATAATATAGATTTAGAAAAATCTTTTGCCTACGGAGATACTCAAGGTGATTATAGAATGCTTAGCAAAGTTGGTAATCCTGTTGCAATAAACCCTAGTAAAGAACTACTAGATAACATCAAAAATAACAGCGAATTATCTAACAAAGTTAATATAATTATCGAACGAAAAGATGTAATTTATAACCTATCGCCCGATGTAAAAACAATTAAAGTATAAAATTTATTAATATTACAATTTAATCATTTATTAGGAGAAAAAATGAAATATAAACAATTAAATATTTTATTAATAAGTATTATGTATAGTTCAATAATAGGATTATTTGCATTCCTATTTCTTAGAGTAGAAGCTACTTTAACACATTTTCTTTGGTACACTCTAAAAGATAAAATTAACACATATAATATACTATATAACTTCGTATTGATTTTTATAGGCACTATCTTTTTACTTTTTATTAAAAAACGTTATGGTGACGTCCCTCAAAATCATCACGAAGTAGATAATAATTTCAAAAATAATGGTAGTATCGGAAATTATAACATAATACAAAATACAATTTCGGCATTGGTAGTCTTAGTTGTTGGTGCTGGAGTAGGACCAGAAGCTACTTTAATGGGAATTTTATACGGAATGTCAATTTGGCAAGCTGATAAAGCACGCTATATTTTTCAAAATTATGAAAATTTTATAGATATTAATTTAAACAGAAAATTAGAAATATTGTTTCACCCTACAAAATATCTAAATTCCAAAACAACACAAAATACATTAAAGAGAGAAAAATTACTAAGTGTACTGTTGATAATAAATGGAATTATTATATATTTACTCCTTAGCAATCTAGTAAATGCTCCTGGATTTATAACTAAAATAGGAAATATAGATAATGTTATAAAAACTATCCCCTATGCTTTACCTATAGTTCCTGTCGTTATAATTACAGGATTTCTATATACAGTAGTAAATAAACAAATAGAAAAATTTATAAACTCTTCTTATACAATTAATCAAAAAATTATACTTGGAGGAATAGTAATATTTTTAATAGCAACTTTTGCCCATAATTTACTATTCTCTGGACAGCATACTATGAATTTAGTTGTTGATATGGCATTACAATTAAGTGCTATATTTTTATTTTTATCAGCAATTATTAAATTATTATTTCTATCGATTTGTCTAAATACCGGATGGAAAGGTGGAGATATTTTTCCATTAATGTTCTCTGCATTTTTACAAGGATATGCGTGGTCAGTTATTTTCCCAGAAGCTAACTCAACTGTTATGATATCAATAATAGCAACTACTTTTTTAATAACTGTTAGTAAACAAGACATAGTAGCATTAATTGTAATATCACTATTCTTTCCTATAAATGCACTACCTGTTATTATTGTCTTCGGAGGATTAGCTATCACAATTAAGAGATTTGTAAAAACTAAAATAAAAAATTTCCTAATTTATAATTGACTTAAATTTTTAAATTTGTTATAATTTATTGAAATTTTATGAAAAGAGGTTTATTTATGAAACAATCAGAAAAATGGCTTTATATTATTGCTGGTATTTTACAAATTATATTAGCAATATATTTAATAGTAAATCCTACTGTGAACTTATTAAGCCTTAGTTGGATGTTATCATTTGGTATTCTTGTTGGAGGTATATCAGAAATTATTTCTTATTTAAATTTTAAAAAAGAAAATCGTGATAATTGGCTATTATTTTCTGGAATAATTGGTATTATAGTAGGAATTTCTTTATTATCAGGTTCATTTATTACTTTACCACTTGTAGTTCCTAAAATAATAGGAATTTGGCTAATTGTGTATGGAATTATTCGTTTAGTTCGTGCATTTAAGATTAGAAGTAAACTACCTAATTTAAGTAATTTACTTATATGGACTGGCATTCTAAGCTCTTTACTAGGGATTTGTGTATTTTTTAATCCATTAGCAGCTAGCCTTACTATAGCTTATATTATTGCTATATCTTTCTTATATCAAGGTGTAGTATTATTTATGGACGCAATAAGAAAATAAAATTTAAAAGATAGTTACATAATTGTAACTATCTTTTTTATAATAAATTTTTTACAATACTTTGAAAGTTAACTAAAAATTATTTATTTTTTATAGCTGTTTTAGCAGCGGCTAGTTTGGCTATTAATACTCTATAAGGAGAGCAAGAAACATAATCTAAACCAATATTTCCTACCAACTCTATAGACTTCTCATCTCCACCATGCTCACCACAAACTCCTAATTTTATATTTTGTCTTGTTTGTTTTGCTTTATTTATAGCTATCTTCATAAGTTCTAAAACTCCGCTACCATCTAAATTAACAAACGGATCAGCCTCTAATATATTTTTCTTCTTATAAATATCTATAAATTTCTCTGCATCATCACGTGAATAACCGAAAGTTAGCTGTGTTAAATCATTAGTTCCAAAGCTAAAGAATTCTGCATATTTTGCTATTTCATCTGCAACTAAACATGCTCTTGGAATTTCTATCATAGTTCCTATCTTATAATTAAATGGTTGATTGTATAATTGTATATCTTTTTCTAGTAAATCTTCTATCTGATTTTTCAGATACTTCAATTCATCACTTATACCAACTAAAGGAATCATAACTTCTACATTTACTTCTATTCCTTCTTTTTTAGCACGGATTGCTGCTTGACCTATAGCTTTAGCTTGCATTAAATATATTTCTGGATAAGTTACACCTAATCTGCACCCTCTATGACCCATCATAGGATTAAACTCTGCAATACTCTTAATTTTTTCTTTTAATTTATCTACAGAAATTTCTAGTTCAGTAGCTATTGTTATTATAGCTTTTTCATCATGCGGTAAAAATTCGTGTAAAGGTGGATCTAGTAAACGAATGTTCACAGATTTCCCTTGTGCTTCTTTAAATATTCTATAAAAATCTTCACTTTGTATAGGTTGTAGTTTATCTAAATGTAATTTTCTCTCATTTTCATTGTTTGATAATATCATTTTTCTAACCAAACTTATTCTATCTTCTTCAAAGAACATATGCTCTGTTCTACATAAACCTACACCTTCAGCTCCAAAATCAAATCCTACTTTTGCATCTTTTTCGTTATCAGCATTGACAAAGATTTTTAATTCTCTTATTTCATCTGCCCAAGATATTATTTTTTTGAAACTATCTGTAAATGATGAATCAGATTTAGCTATATTACCTAAGTATACTTTACCACTACTTCCATCTACAGATATAATTTCTCCTTCTTTTAAAATAACATCTCCTACACGTAAAGTTTTCTCTTCATAATCTATAATCATGTTTTGAGAACCACAAACACAACATTTACCCATTCCTCTAGCTACAACAGCAGCATGAGATGTCATTCCTCCTCTTGACGTTACTATAGCTTGCGAACTTACCATTCCTTCTATATCTTCTGGAGAAGTTTCTTCTCTTACTAATATTACATCTTTTTTAGTTGCTGCATTAACAGCGTCTTCGGCAGTAAAATATATTGCTCCTGTCGCTGCTCCTGGAGATGCTGCTAGTCCTTGTGTTAATAATGTAGCCTTTTTTAATGATTTTTGTTCGAATGTAGGGTGTAGAAGTTGATTAATATCATCTGAATTGATACGTAGTAAAGCTTCTTCTTTACTTAAAACTCCTTCTTCCACTAGAGATGCTGCAATTTCTACTGCGGCTAAAGCTGTTCTCTTACCATTTCTTGTTTGTAAAATGTACAATTTCTCATTCTCTATAGTAAATTCGATATCTTGCATATCTTTATAATGATTTTCTAATATTTTAGTAAGTGATACTAATTCTTCATAAATTGCTGGCAATTCTTCTTGTAATACCGAAACTGGCTTTGGAGTTCTTATTCCTGCTACCACATCTTCTCCTTGTGCATTTATTAAATATTCTCCAAATAGTTTATTTTCTCCAGTAGATGGATTTCTACTAAAACAAACACCTGTTCCACAATTATCTCCCATGTTACCGAAAACCATAGCCTGAATATTTACAGCTGTTCCTAATTTATCACTTATTCCATTCAATCTACGATATACTTTTGCTCTGTTGTTATTCCAAGACTTAAATACCGCTTCTACTGCTAGCATTAATTGTTCTTGAACATTACTAGGGAATGGTTTTCCTACTTCCTTTAGATATATTTTCTTAAATTCTTCTACTACTTTAAATAAATCATCAGCAGTCATATCACTATCTTGCTCATAACCTTTTTCGCTACGAATACGTGTCAACACAGCTTCAAATTTATACTTTTCTACTCCCATAACTACATCAGAAAACATTTGGATAAATCTTCTATAACTATCATAAGCAAACTTATAGTCATTATTTTTCTTAGCTAACACAATTGTAGTTTCATCATTTAACCCTAGATTAAGTATGGTATCCATCATACCCGGCATAGAAAATACTGCTCCACTTCTTACTGATACTAGTAAAGGATTTTCTAAGCTCCCTAATTTTTTACCCATAGCCTTTTCTAAAATTTCTAATTGTTCATTAATCTGTTTTATTATCTCCGGTTTAATACGCATATTATTTTCATAATAATCGTTACAACTTTCTGTGGTGATAGTAAAACCTGGAGGAACACTTATTCCTAGAGAACTCATCTCAGCTAGGTTAGCACCCTTTCCTCCTAGCAAACTCTTCATATCTTTGTTACCTTCTTTAAAATTGTAGACATATTTTGTTGTCATATTGTTAATCCCCTTTTTATTTTTTATATTAATTAATGACTTAAATATTAGTTATATTAATTCCACGTTCTTTTATAATATCAATAATAATTTCTGCTGTTTCTTCTATAGCTTTGTTCTCCACATTAATTACAGGACAATTTAGCTTTTTCATAATGCTATCGGCATATTCTAATTCTTCAAAAATTCTAAGCTCTGTTGAATAACTATTCTGACTACTTACTCCTAAAGCTTTCATTCTTTCTTCTCGAACTCCGTTAAGATGTTCGATAGATGTAGTTAATCCTATGATTTTTCTATTATCTATCTCATATATCTCCTTAGGCAAATTAACTTCTGGTACCAAAGGCAAATTCATAACTTTTATATTCTTATTAGCTAAATACATACTTAATGGTGTTTTAGAAGTTCTTGATACCCCTAATATCACTATATCCGCTTCTAATAAACCATTTAAATCTTTACCATCATCATATCTAACAGCAAACTCAAGAGCATCTACTCTTCTAAAATAGCTCTCTCCTAATTTTCTAATTTCACCTGGTCTATTTTTAATTTTCTTTTCTAATTTATTCTCTAAAGTTTGCAACAGCTTAGTTAAAATATCTATTACAACAATATTATTTTCTTCTGCAAGATTCTTAGTATAATCAGACAATTTCTTTTCTACTATAGTTTGCACTATTATATCTTTGTTTTGTATTCTTTCAAAAACTTCATCAATATCTTCTTTAGTTGCTATTCCAGGAATTTTTATTACTTTGTACTCATCTTTATTGCAATCAAATTGAGCAAGACCTGCTCTAACTACATCTGTTGCCGTATTCCCTAAAGAATCTGACAGTACGTAAATATTTATCATGTTACTCCTCCAATATATCCAACAAAAATCTAGTAATTGTTGTTTTTGATATTCTACCTAAAACTTTTTTTGATCCTTCTTCGTGACTAATTACAGGTAAGCAATCTATTTCATGCGTTATAATTTTTCTAAGTGCATCAGTCAAAGTTTCTCCAGTAGTTATATAAATAACATTAGGCACTCTAGTCATTGCCATAGCTACCGGAAGACTGTTACTATTGTTAGCCACTAACATTTTCAACATATCTTTTCTAGATACTACTCCTACTAAATTATTACTGCTATCTAAAATAAATACAGTACCAACATCATGTAGAAACAGTCTAGATACTACCTCAGATATACTATCTGTAATTTTCGATGTAATAGGTAGTCCCATAACTTCCTCTACTTTTGTATCTTTTAATACATCATATTTATTATTATCTAAAAAAGCACTGTTGTAAAAATATCCTACATTTGTTTTAGATTCCAATATTCCTAACTTTACTAATATTGATAATTCTGTTCTAATTGTAGACTTACTTAAAGATAGTTCTTTTGCTATATCATCGCCAGTTATAGGCTCATAATTTTTAACAATTTTTATAATTTTCTTTTCTCTATTAGAAAGTTCCATCACTTCCTCCTTTTCGTCACTAATGAAATTATACAACATAACAAAAATAAATGCAACATAATTTATTGATTATGTTGCATTTATTTTATCGATAATATATTTATTATGATGAATTAATTTATTAATGCATATTAATTGTTTGTTCTTCTAAATCTAATAATTCTCTCTTTCTTTCAAGACCGCCTATATAACCACGTAACTTCCCATCTTTACCAATAACTCTATGACAAGGTAAAAATATAGATAAAGGATTTTTTCCTATAGCAGTAGCAACTGCTCGAACAGAATTTTTTCTTCCTAACATAGTTGCAATATCTGTATAAGTAACAGTTTTTCCATAATTAATGTCTGCTAAGATTTTCCATACTTCTTTTTGAAAATCTGTCCCATACAAGTCCATAGGAAAATTAAAATTTGTAAGATTTCCTAAGAAATAATCTCTTAATTGCTCTTTATAAAAACTCAATTTATCTTTAGATTTTATTATATCTCCTTTAGGACACAGTGATTTTAAATAAATTAAATTTTCATCTAATTTTAAGATATCTACATAAACTAATCCTTTATTTGTACAAGAAATAAAATATTTGTATTTATCTTCAATTAATACGTCATAATAAACATTCATATTATTCTCCTAAAAAATTTAAGGGTTAACTAAATTTTTAACATTAATTGATCTATAATTAACATTAAATATATCTAGTTAAACCCTTATATACTAATCGTAATCTACTATTCCTAACGCTATTTTAGCATAACGTGACATTTTATCTTTAGTCCAAGGAGGATCCCAAATTAATTCTACATCTACTTCATTAACTTCTTCAACAGTTAGCATAGCCATTTCTACCTGCTCTATAATTAATGGAGCAACTGGGCACCCCATAGAAGTTAAAGTCATTTCTACTATTGCATGACCTTCATCATTCATTTTAACATCATAAACTAATCCCAAATTTACTATATCTATACCTAATTCAGGATCAATAACTGTCTCTAACGCTTCTATAACTCTATCTTTTAATTCTGCCATTTGATAATACTTCTCCTTTCTTTAGAATCTACTGTATTAATCTAATATATTGTTTATATCTTCTGGTAAATCGCTAATAAAATTCAATCGTTCTTTTGTTATAGGATGACAAAAAGATAAATTATAGCAATGCAAAGCCTGTCTATCTATAAAGATATCTTCTCCTCCATAAAGTTTATCCCCTAACAAAGAATGTCCTATATGACTGCAATGTACTCTAATTTGATGCGTTCTACCTGTATAAAGTTTCAATTTTATCAATGTTGCATCTATTTTCTTATAATATTCTATAACTGATAATTTAGTTTTAGAATAAAGTCCTTCTGAACTCACCTTTCTTTTTATTATACTGTCAGATTCTCTAGCAATATTAGATTCTATAATTTGATTTTCTTTAACTTCTCCATTAACAACAGCTAAATAATATTTATATATATTATCTTTACTAAATAATGCATGAATATGTCTATGCTTGGCTATAAGTACCAAACCCGTAGTATCTTTGTCAAGTCTAGTAACTATATGAGGAATAGTATTATAATTATGTGCTTGAAAGTAATAATTAACTCGTTCAAGCAGTGATTCATAGCTACTATTTCTAGAAGGTATAGTCGGTAAATTTTTAGGTTTATCAACTATTAAGAAGTAATCATCTTCAAAAATTATATTAATTTTACTATTTATAAAGCGTACATTATCACTAAAATTTTCACTAGGAAGCGCAACTTCGACAACATCACCTAAAGATAGTTTATACCTTACATTTTCTTCTTTTCCATTTACTTTTATACTACCATCAGCATCAAATTTTATTCTAGTTAATGTCTTTCTTGAAATATTGTTCTCTACTAAAAAATCTCTTAGTAACGCCTCTTTATAAATATCAAATTTCAATATTATATTATTCACCTATAAATGACCTCTTTACTCTTTTCCAAAAACTAACATTGTTATATCTTAAAAATGATATTTTCTTTGTTTTGGATAATGTTATTTTAATCTTTGAAAGTGATTCATTACTATAATATGATTGATCTATACTTAACCTATTATTATTTACTTGATTTTTAGGTTTTATCGTTAACACTTCGTCCTTAGATAATATTACTGGATTACCTAAAGTTCTATAAACCAAATTGTTTAGTGCAGCTATCTCTGTAACTTGGAATATATCCATTTTAGGATGAATAACTGCACCACCTAAACTTTTATTGTAAGCTGTAGATCCTGTAGGAGTACTTATACAAATACCATCTCCTCTAAAATTTTCAAAATGTTCATCATTTATATACACTTCTGCAACATATGTTGAGCCCATAGAATTATTAAATGTTATTTCATTCAATGCATAATTTTTTGTCAACATATTTCCTTGTGTACAATAAGCTTCTACAGCTAGTAACGGATAACTTTCTACTTGAGGCGCTCTATTCAATATATCTTCAAATATATTTTTATAATTTTTTACTTGATAGTCAGTATAAAAACCTAAATGTCCTGTATGAATAGTAATAAACTTTACATCATTGACTATATCAAGATATTTTCTAAAAGCACTTAGAACTGTACCATCTCCTCCTATAACTATAATATAGTCCGGTTTATTATTGCATTCTTTCAAATTGTGATAAATCAAGAAATCTTTGACTTCTTTATATATTTTTATTGATACTTCATCTTCCTTAACTACAAAAGAAAATTTTCCTTTTAACATATTTCTCCTATTTTATTATTTTATTATAATGTTCTACCCATATATTAATAAATTCTTCAGAAAAAGGACCTAAATTGTTATCTATCCAATTCTGTAATTTTCCTACATTATATCTTAATATTTTATCTAGGGTATCACTATATCCATACTTATTTTTATGTAAATTATATTCATCTTCATCTAGTAAAAAATATTTTCCGTCTGGATATTTTTTTATATCTAAATCATAATCTATATACTTTATACCATCAATATCAAAAGCAAAGGGAGAACCTAGGTTACAATAGTAATGTAGTCCATCTTCTCTAAACATACATACTATATTAAACCAACATTCTGCATGAAAATACACTAATGCCATTTCTTTTGTTACCCACGTTCTACCGTCATGCTCTGTAACAGAAGTTTTATTATTAGCTAATATAACAACTTGATCGTTAGCTTCTAAAACTGTATTTTTATGCCAAACTCTATGCAGAGAACCATCATGTTTATAAGCAATTATTTTTACAATATCACCCTTTTGCGGCTTAATATTATCTCTATACATACGCTCTCCTTTCATAAATTCCCAAAATTAATCAACCTTTACCATTATATCATATTTTATATTAAGTTTGTTGCAAAATATCCAAAAAATAAAAATGTTAAATTATATTTTATATAAAATCATATGAAAATATATAACTAATAATAGGATAATTTTGTGTTCTTTTTAATTCATCTATGTTATAATTAGTTTAATTATTTAAAAAGAGAGGTATAACAATGGGAAAATTAACAAAAATTATTTTAGTAGGATTAGGAGCATACGCTGTTAAATACTATTTAGATAATCCTAAAAAAGTTGATGAGCATAAAGAAATATTAAAAGAAAAATTAGATTCATCTATATCGTACTCTAAATGTATGTGGAATTATACTAAAGAAAATGGAGTTGCTGCTTCAGCAGAGTACCTAACAGATGATTTGAAAAAAGTTACAAAAAAAGGAGCAGATTACGTTAGCCAAAAAGTTGGAGACACTATTGACTTAGGAAAACAAATAGCTAGTGATTCATCTGTTATAAAAAATAACGCTAAAGATGTTAGAGAAAAAAGCCTAGAACTAAAAGCTAATCTAACTGATGCGACAAGAGTCATTAAAGAAGAAATCACTCCTACAATAAACAACTACGTTTCTAGTATTAAAGAAAAAGTAGCGAACATCGGAGATAAAGCAGAAGATTTAAAAGAAATTATCGAAGAAGATTCTGTATCAGAAAAAATAGAAAATTTTAAAGCTAATGCTGATGAAAAATTAACAGAAGTTAAAGAAAATATCACAAACGAAAATAATAAAGGTGAATAAATAAATATTCTAAAACATATAGAGTTCTCTTTTTAATTTGTTATAGTAAATTAAAAATTTAAGATATTACAAGAATACATCAAATAATTATAGGGGGTGTAAAGATTGGACTTACTAACAGTAGATACTTTGCCACAAACTGGTGAAATAATTAAAAACAATGGTCTTTACATAGGATTGGGACTACTAGCTTTGATAGCTTTACTATTGATATGGAAAAAGAAAAAAGAAAAAGAAGATACTGATAAACAATAACAAGAATAGTATAAAAAATAACTCCACTTCGTTTAGACAAGTGGAGTTATTTTTTATAAATTTTCAATACTAAAAATCTATTTTTCATTCAATATATTGATATTCTTAATTAATTGCCTTACAGCGTACCAAGAAATTATTATTATAGGAACATAAATTAATAAATTAGTTATAGAAAAATAATTTTGAACAAAAAATAATATTCCAGTTAAGACAAAACATATAGAAGTTTTTATTAAATTGTTTCTATACATTGTCGAATCATTGGGTTTCAATTTTTCTTTTGTTTCTCTTGGTATTAATTTTCCCATCAATAATAACACAAGAGAAATTAATCCTAGAAAAATTACAATTAAGTAAATTACACTCCAGCTATTTATAAGTAATCAACTACCTTTCTATTATTAAATTTAGACTCCCAATCTTTTTTAAAATCTAAAATAGATTTATCTGTATAAGGATGCCAAATACTATCCACCAACAATTTATCATCTATAGTAATTGAACCTACCCCTAATACTATAGCATCATTTACTTGTTTTTGATTTTTAAAGCTAGCAGCCAAAATATTGGTATTTGTTCCTTCCAAAACACTTTTCATTTCATTCAATATAACTAAAGAATCTGCTCCAATATTTTCCATTCTATTTACGTAAGGAGCTACGTAGTTTACTCCTGCTTTCTCTGCTGCCACTACTTGTAAAGTAGTAAAAATAGCAGTCATTGTAACACCAATATTTCTTTTTCTACATTCTTTCGCAGCTTCTAGCCCTTTTTGGCTAATAGGAATTTTTATAAAAAATAGTTCACCAAAATATTCTCTTAAACGTTCTGCTTCGAAAACAATCTTATCTACATCTTCTTCTGTAGTTTGAATATGAATCTCATAAGTATCCCCTATAAAATTTTTTATTTTTTTGAATTGTTCTCTCAAATCTATATCAAGTTTTGATAATATTGTAGGATTTGTAGTTATTCCGGCTATATTGTAATAACGAGATATATTTTTTATCGCATTTATATCTGCACTATCAACTAAAATTTTTGTCATATTAATTCTCCTTATTTAAAAATTCTATTACTTCTCCCAAATTGTCCAGAATTTTAGTAGCTTTTAACTTAGTATCTTCATCGGGTTGTATAGAATCTGGAATCATTATAGATTTCATATTAGCAGTATATGCTGCTTGAATACCGAATTTTGAATCTTCCAAAACCAAACAATTACTCGGTGAAATATTCAATCTTTCTGATGCTAACAAGAAAATATCAGGAGCAGGTTTTCCTTTTATTACTTCTTCTCCACTAGCGATTACATCTATGTAACCTTCTAATTCATTTTTTTTTAGATTATTATTAATATGTTCTAAATCTGAAGAAGAAGCTACTGCAATTTTATAATTATTATCTTTTAAATAAATTAATAATTCTTCTAAATATGGCATTTTATCCGGTCCTATAGTGAATAATACTTCTTCTATTTTATTATAATGATCATCTACTAATTTTCTACCATCTATATTTTTATTAGAAAAATAATTCTCATAAAAATCATAAATAGCCTCTTTCTTAAATCCTAACACTAAATGGGTCTCTTCTCTTGTCATATTATAACCTTGCTTTTTAGCCATTTCTATAAATGCATTAGTAGATAAACTTTCTGTATCGAACATCAAACCATCCATATCAAATAATACAGCTTTAATCATAACAATTTCTCCTTCAAATTATAAAATATAATAATAGTGTTTTGTTAATATTACTTATTAAATTATATCACTATATTACAATATAAAAAATAAAAACAAATATTAAAGTATAAAGTATATATTTAAAAATATACTTCATACTTTAATTAAATTCTAGAAATATTACCCTCTAGTTTTTCCACCAGCTACATTATAAGTAACTCCATGTATATAACTAGCTCTATCACTAGAAATATACGCTACTAAATCTGCTACTTCTTGTAGTTTACCATCTCTTCCTAAAGGAGTTGTTTTGGTATTAGTGTACCCTTCTCTTAATTTATCAACTGTAATATTTCTTGTATAGGCTAAAGCCTCTTCGTATGCAAGTGTTCTTAATCCTGTTGCTTCTAGTATTCCTGGAGCAACACCTACAACTCTTACTCCATATTTTCCTAATTCTTTAGCCCACGATCTAGTAAAGGAATTTATAGCATTTTTACTAGCTGCATAAATACTTTGTCCCTCAGATCCTTCTAGTCCAGACTCTGAAGACATATTTACCATTACTCCTGAACCTTTTTCAACAAATATTCTTCCTACTGCTTGAGCTGCCAAATAAACACCTCTAACATTTATATCCATTACTCTATTATAGATACTATCGTTCAATTCATACTTCCCTTTTGGATTATCTTTATCTACTAATAAAGTAGGTATATTTATTCCTGCATTGTTTATTAGAACATCTACTGTTCCAAAGTTATCAACAGTGAAGTTAACCATATTTTCAACTTCTTCCCTATTACTTATATCACACTTAAAGTATAGTAATTTAGGATTTTCTGATTTTTCTTCAACTATATCACTGACAACAACATTACAACCTTGATTCAAAAATTCATTAACTACAGCTTTTCCTATTCCTGATACTCCTCCGGTTACAATAACAGTTTTTCCTTCTAAGTTTAACCAATTAGCCATTATTTCTACCTCTACTTCTCTATTTTAATTACAGTTCCTATATTAATATTAGGACACGGCTTATTCTCAACAACAATAGAACCTGGTAAAACTTCAGTTTCTCCTGTAAAGTTTATAGTTATATGCCCTAATGTAATTAAATTTTGTTCTGCAATATCTCCAACCAACATTATTTCAAAAACTTCATCATCTATAATTAATTTCTGTCCTACTTCTATTTTTTCTACAGTATTTTTCACATCTATGCTGTAGCAATAATCTTTCAAAGTATCTGGTGCACTATCTCCAAATGTTATCAACATTTTGTTGCCAAACTCCCCTACTAATGCTCCCTTTCCTTTTACACTATTCTCATATACTATCATACTAAAACCTCTATAAAATTAATATAATCCAAAACTTGCTAGCCAAGCTGCAATTACTCTAGGCACTCCAATTATAAATCTAGAGTACAGAACAGATACAACCCCTACTTCTACAGTTTCTGGTTCTGCTTCTGCTAATCCCAATCCTACAGGAATAAAATCACAAGCACATTGCGTATTAATTGCAAAAAGTGCTGGCAATGCTAAACCAGGTGGTATATTACCTTTTCCTATTTCCACACCAATCAAAGTACCTATTATTTGAGCAATAACAGCACCTGGCCCTAATAAAGCTGATAAAACAGGTATTGAACAAACAAATCCTAAAATAACAAGACCATAAATATTACCTGCTAACGGAGTAAGAAGTTTGGCAAACCAATTACCAAAACCTGAACCTTGAATTATACCTATAAGCATAGCTACAAACGCCATAAAAGGTAAAATTGTTGTTATCATTGATTGTACAGCATCTCTTGCTGATTGATATAACGTATTAACAACTTTTCCAGCTCCCATTCCTACTTTTTGAATAATTGATGATTTAGAATTTTCTGCTAAAGTTTGAGAAACTTTTTTATCTGCACTATATTTAAATTTGCGTTCTTCATTATCAACATTTTCTTTTGTAGGAATTTCATTTTCCACACTATCTACTGAACTAATTTGATCTAAACCTACTGCTGATACATAAATATCTTCTTTTATAAATTTAGCTAGTGGTCCACTTGGTCCGACTGGCATTATATTAATTGTAGGTATTCTTTTTTGCGGATAAATTCCACAGCGTAAAGTTCCTCCGCAATCTATAATCGCCAAAAATATTTCGTCATCTGATACAGACGTTTTAAAACCATTTACTGCTTGACAACCAGTAAGACTTACTATCTTCTCAACAATCTCTGGCTCTGCTCCCCCACCTGTTATATACAGAAGAACATCTTTTCCTTTTTTAGGTGCTACTACCAAAGGTCCTCCAAAACCTCCGCTACCTTTTTCTATTCTTATACTACCATATTCCATATTATTCGCCTCCTATTATTTAGAGTGTACTTCATTACTCAAAGTAATACCTTGTTGTTTCATAACTATTTTTGTTGTAAAATCTGTTACCCAACCTGCAAAAAAGTTCATAACTAATCCTACAAGCAAATATCTAAGACCCAATGACGTAACATTAAGACCTAATTGTTGAATACCATTTGCTATACCTAAATATATAAATATTTCTCCAACATTAATGTGTGGAAATATACCACTATTAGTATGACAATGGTAAGATGCTGATGCATAGTAACTAGGCTTCATACGTTCTGGTAAAAATTTACCCATAGAAAGTGCCATAGGGTTACCTAGCATAAACGCAGATAAAAACGGTAAAATTCCATACGCTAAAATAACATTTTTTGAACAAATTTTAGCAAAGTTATCAACTCTTTGCGGTCCTATAAAAGCAATTAATGCATTCATAAAAACTAAAAGTAGTAAAACTTTAGGTATAATACCTGTTACCCAACTTACAAATACCTTTCCTCCTTCATCGAATAATGAAGTAAATCCTGATGCTAAATGAACTATATAATCCATAAAATATCCTCCTTTGATTTATATTAATTTTAATTTTTTTGTTAACTTAACTAATGGGCTATCTGGGATAGGAATTTCTTCTCCTCTTGAAACTGTTTTGAAGTTCAAAACCCCATCCAACACTGCACTAGTCAAAGATTTAGACAAATTAATTGCCTTGCAATCTCTAACATTAATAGTTCCTACTTTAATTCCATTGAAGTAGTCAAATTTCTTAAATCTGGCTAACACAGTTACTCCTTGCATTGCATATCCTTCCAACACTTTATCATTAGAATCTATAGCGAGCATAACTATTGCTCCTGCCCTTGCCAAACCTTTCTTTCGACCAATAACTACTCGACCTTTTGAACGCAGTTTTCTATAATTTTTTGTGAAATTTTGCATTTGTATATAACTAAAGAAATATTGCAAAACAAATGCTAATAATATTATTAATCCTACAGCTAAAATATTCATACGTCCTCCTTATCTATATAAATTAGTATTTTTTATAAAATAATTTATAAAATCTTTATAATTTTCCACTTTTACTATCTCATCTAATAATTTTGTATCTTTCATAATATCTATAAGCTCATCATAAGTTTTAACTAATAACATAGAATTAGAGCTATTTTCTGGAATTGCTGCTAAAAATATAATTTTCAAATCTTTATTATCTGCAAATCCATCTTTACTTATACCTATAGCTATTAAAAGCTTATCCTCAAACTTATAATTGAACGTATGAGGAAACGCAATATTTTTAGAAAATATCATAGAAGACTTCTTGCCGCGTTCTATAATTCGATCTAGAAATTTGTCATCTACCAATGATTTATTAGAAAGAATTTCTATCATATCATAAAGATTTTCAGTATAACTCTTTGTACTATCTGCAATAAAGAATGTTTCTTCTGAAATAGAACTAAGTAGTATAGATTCCATTCCCCTAATAAGTGGCATATTCATCTTTCCTATATACTTTAGAAAATTAATTTCTTTGCTTAAATAATCCAAGTCTAAAATTTCATTTTGTAAAATTACAGAAGTCTTAGTTTTAAAATCCATTTTTATAGTAGATATTATTAGCGTATAATAATCTAAATCTTTTTCCTCATAGGGTGTAGCTACATCAATAAGTATATCTCTTGTGAACAAACTTTTTATTTGTCTTACAATTAGCTCTCTAAATGCTGGACCAGAATTTGTAATAACTAAAACACTTATATTTTCTGCTTCAAAATTTATTTTGCTAATAAATGTTTCAAAATAAATGGATAAATAACATATCTCATCTTCTGATATAATATATCCATACTTATCTTCTATAACCTTACTTGCTATTTGTGCAATCTTATAAGACATTAAATATTTTTCTTTTATCATTTCCTTCATGTTATTTTTATAACGTATACCGTATCTTTGGCGTTGCATCAAAAAATAAATATGATAAATAAATTCTTCCATTATTTCTGAAATATCTATATCTATACCGTATTCTTCTCTTATTTTAGTAAATATATCTTGCACTAAAAAACTATATTTCTCATAATAATATGGTGATATATTATTCTTATTAATTTTTGTAGGAACATTCATAGTAGCAAAACAAATAGTCACAAATTTCTTATCATCTATAGAAAGTTCAATATCGTATTTTTTATAAATATAACTAAAAATATCGTCAATAAAATCACTAACATAAAAATCTAATAGTTCTTTATATTCTTCGTTGGCAAGATTAAGTTTAAAATCATTAGCAGTTCTGTCTATTGATACAGTTAAGTACTTTATAAATTCTGATTTTATTTTAAAATCTATATCATAGTTTATTAATAATTGGTCTATGTACTGTAAATCTTCAACACTAAAAATATTCTCTTTGTATTGATAGTTGTATATATTTGATAAGATAAATAGACGAATATCCTTTTCAGTACCTTGTAATTTTATACCTTTATTAGATCTACCTATAATACTCAAATCGTAGTCAACTATTATACTTTTCAACTTTTTTATATCATTATTTAATGTTGTTCTACTTACCATCATTTCAAAAGCTAAATCATCTATTAAGTAACTTTTCTTACTTTCAATTAACTTTTTAAAAATATATACAAGCCTTACTTTACTAGAATCAAAATTGGTATACATTTCATATATTTTACTTTTAATCTTTATGTATTCTTCTATATTTATAATATATAAAGTATAATTTAATTTATCTTGTTTAATATATGCTACACCTTGAAACATATGATTTAAATCTTTAATTTCGTTTTGAATTGTTTTTAAACTAACCTTTAGTACATCTATTAAATATTTCTCTTGAACAGAAAAACTTTCTTCTAAAATATTAAGTATTTTCAAGGTTCTATTATCATAGTTAAATATTTCCAATTATTACCTCACCACCTATAACTATTATAATAAATTTTGTTGATATAATTAATACAGTTTTTTTCTCAAATTAAGAAATTTATTAAGTTAATATAACAAAAAAAGAAGATATAAAATTATTAACAATTTTATATCTTCTTTAAAACAGTTATTTAACGTGATTATTAAACAACTATGCTACTGATGTTTTAGGTAATATTTTCCTATTGCCTTTACGATTTACATCATTTTTTAGAGTATTAATTTTTAGATTTTCATATGAACTGTTTTCAAAACTGAATACATCTTCTTTATTTTTGCTTGATTCATTTATGTCTGCTTTGTTACTTTCAATATTATTTTTCAATGAATTATTCATCTTGAACAACTTGTTATCTTCAAACAATTTTGCAAAATCTAATAATACTTTGTCCATTCCCCAAGCAGCATTTAGCATAACTCCTAAATATAAGTTATCATTAGTTACATATACAGGAAGAGTAATTGCTGGTTCTCCTGTTAAATTAGCTACTTGTGTAAATGGTGTTCTTTTCAACATAGGTTCCCATTGTTTTAATAATAACGATAGTCTTTCCTCTTCAGAAAGATTTTCTATATTTAACATATTTATTCTATCAGCGCTATCTATATAATCATCTGTTATTAAAGGTGCCGTTTGAGCAGTAGTAGGTGTTAAAAATATAGAATATTTCTTATGGAATTTCTCCATAGTTAGTTTATATTGCTCAACATTAGACCATACCACATTAGCCATTTCTCTTAATTTAGATTTACTTAAATCTCTATTAGTAACATACAGCGCCCACACTAAAGGATCAACATTATGTTTTGTTAAATTTTTACTAGCCAATGCCTTCTCCAAATTCCCTACAAGTCCGCCATTAAAAATAGATAAAACAGTATAATCTTGCATTATTAATCTACCCTCAATAGGATTATCTACTTCTTCTACATCAAAACCTTTCTCTTTCAGAAATTCTACAGTATTTAAAACAGCTTTTTTTGCATCTAAACTAACTTCTGTTCCCATTGGAGATTTTAAAGTATATCCTATTTTTAATTTTTTTATATCCTTTATTTCCTCTAAATTATAACCTGGTTTTTTCAATGATTCTAATAATGCAATAGTATCAGAAACATCTTTCGTTATAGGAAAATGTGATACAATTGATTTTGAATCTTTTTTGTTATTATCTGTTAATCCTCTACTAGTTTTTAAACCTATAAGACCATTCCAAGCTGCTGGTATCCGAATTGATCCCCCTGCATCACTAGCGCTGGCTATAGGTGTCATACCTACAGCAATACTTACAGCAGATCCTCCAGAAGACCCACCAGCATTATAGTCTTTATTATGAGCATTTTTAGCAACTCCATATAGCTCTGAGTCTGTAATATTTCGCAGTGCCAATTCTGGATAATTTGTTTGACCTAAAATTATAAATCCTAATTGTTTAAATTTTTTGGCATAAGTTCCATCAGTTTTTGATAACGGCTTCCCTTTATTTATAATTAGTCCATTAGTATTTTCGCCTCCTGAAACTGTATGACCAATTCCTTTTAATAATAAAGGAACACCTAAAAATTTCTGTCCTGTATCTTCTAGAGCATCAGCTTCTTCTAATGCTAGTTCTTTTCTAGTGATAATTACCGCATGGTAATCTTTATTTTCTTCTATTATTTCATAAGCTAATTCTACTAACTCTCTACTCGTAACTTGTTTTTCCCTAACTAATTCTGCTAATTCCAAAGCTGTTTTAGTTTTATATTCTTCTTTAGTTAACTTCTTTACAGAAGATGTGGCTCCATTATTTTCAAAGTTTATTATATTTTTTTCATTATTGATGTTTGTAACATTTTTTTCATCTATATTATTAGCCAAAGTAACTGTACTAATATTAAACATTACCATTAAAGTAACTATAATTTTAAATTTATTTTTCATTTTTCTTTGATTCTCCCTCGTTAACCTAAATTAAAACTCTAATAAATACTTATATAATCTATACAGTTATAGATTATACCATAACTGTAAAATTTATTGATATATTTTGATTGAAACGTTTTTATAATAAATTATTACTGCATACATTTTTTAATTTTAAATCTTGTATAGTATTTTACTTATCATTAATTATATTTAATGGTATAATTTAATATATATTTGAATTTTAGGAGGATTATATGACAAAAAATCATATAGCTATTATAGGTTTGTCTGTTATGGGAAGCAATCTTGCGTTGAATATGGCAGACAATAATTATAAAGTAGCTGTTTACAATCGTACAACATCTGTAATGGAAGAAATGATTAAAAATTCCCCTCATGAAAATATTGAAGGTAAAACTACTATAAAAGAATTAGTAGACAGTCTTGTAAAACCTAGAAAATTTGTAATAATGGTTAAAGCAGGCGCTCCAGTTGATGCAGTAATTGAACAATTACTAGAGTATGTTCAACCTGGAGATATTATTATAGATGGTGGAAATTCATTTTTCAAAGATACTCAAAGAAGATACGACTATCTATTAGAAAAAAATATTCACTTCTTTGGTGTAGGTATTTCAGGTGGAGAAGAAGGGGCACGTAGAGGGCCTGCAATTATGCCTGGAGGAAATGAAGAAGCATACAAAGAAATACAACCTATTTTAGAAGATATTTCTGCAAAAGTTAACAATATACCTTGTTGTAGCTACACTTCTACTGGAGGTGCAGGACACTACGTGAAAATGGTTCATAATGGTATAGAGTATGGAGATATGCAACTTATTTCAGAAGCATATACTATTTTAAAACATTTGGGTAATTTCTCTAACGAAGAGTTACAAAATATTTTTGAAAAGTGGAATAGCGAAGAATTAGAATCTTACTTAATAGAAATTACTGCTAACATTTTCAAAGTAAAAGCCCCTGATGCTACAGGTTATTTAATCGATAAAATTTTAGACAAATCTGGACAAAAAGGAACAGGAAAATGGACTACCGAACAAGCGGTAGATTTAGGAATAGATATATCTGTTATATCTAGTGCATTGAATGCAAGATATATGTCTAGCTTCAAGGAAGAAAGAATAAAAGCTGAAAAAGAATTTGGTCGTGAACCTTATGAATTATTTGCAGATAGAGAACAACTTATAAAACAAGTAAAAGAAAGTCTATTTACTGCTAAATTAATTGCATATGCTCAAGGATTCAAATTATTACAAGCTGCTGAGAAAGAATATAATTGGTCTTTTGACTATGCACAAATAGCAAAAATTTTCCGTGGAGGTTGCATTATACAAGCTAAATTACTACAAAATATAATTGAAGCATATAATAACAATCCTACGTTAGAAAATCTTATTTTTGATCCATTTTTCAAAGAAACTATACTTAAAAATCAACAAAGTCTAAGAGATACTGTTACTCTTGCTATTAAAAACAAAGTACCTGTTCCATCTCTTACTAATGCTATAACATATCTAGATGTTTATACTACAGCTAATAGTGGTGCAAATCTTATACAAGCTCAAAGAGATTACTTCGGAGCTCACACATTTGAAAGAACAGACAAAAGTGGAAAATTCCACTATGACTGGGTTGGAAACAATGAATAGTGCAATAACTATATTTGGAGGAAGCGGAGACCTTACATATCGTAAACTTTTACCCGCAATGTACAATCTTCACGTGCTGGGACAACTAGATAATAACTTTAAAATTATTGGCTTAGGGCGTAGAAATTACACTACAGAAGATTATATAGAAATAACCAGAGAATGGATGAAAGACTACTCTCGAAAAAAATATGAAGAGCAAACTTTCAACGAATTTGCTAAACGTATAATATATTTTAAAATAGACATTTCACTAGAAAGTGAATATAGTAGACTTCAAGATTTTTATATAGAAAATAATATTAAAAAACATATATACTATTACGCAGTAGCTCCATCAATGTTTCTAGAAATTACAAATGGATTAAAAAAATATTGTAGCGACAACGATGCAAAAGTAATCATCGAAAAACCATTCGGAGAAAATTTAGAAAATGCTACAGAATTAAACAGTAAACTAGCAGAATTTTTTGGACAGGATGAAATTTATCATATAGATCATTATTTGGGTAAAGAAATGATTCAAAATATTTTATCTGTTAGATTAAATAATGCTATTTTTAAAGGGATTTGGAATAAAGATTTTATAGATAGTGTCCAAATAACAGCAGCAGAAAGTGTTGGAGTAGAGACTCGTGCTGGTTATTACGATAAAAGTGGTGCTATGAAAGATATGGTGCAAAATCATCTACTACAAGTTTTGTCTATTGTAGCGATGGAAGAACCAAAAGGAAAAACAATGGAAAAAGAACAATTGGCTCTCCTAAAATCTCTAAAAAAAGTAGAAAATGTTGATGATAATTTGGTTATGGGACAATATGTTGGATATTTAGATGAACCTAACATAGATTCACAATCAAAAACTGAAACTTATGTAGCTATGAAAATAGAAATAGACAACGAACGTTGGCAAGGTGTTCCCTTCTTTATAAGAACTGGAAAAAAACTTGCAACACGTGAAAGTCAAATTATTGTGAAGTTCAAATCTAAAAATAATGCACCTGCAAATCTATTAATAATCAAAATTCAACCATCTGAAGGAATATTCCTAAAATTCAACGCAAAAAAACCAGGAACAGATAATGATATTCAAGAAGTTTCTATGGATTTTTGTCAGAGCTGTATTTTAGAAAATAGAATGAATACTCCTGAAGCATACGAAAGATTACTGAGAGCTTGTTTTATAGGTGATAGAATCCTATTTTCAAAATGGGATCAAATTGTTGCTTCTTGGAATTATATTGATAATTTATTAAACAAATATAAAGAATCGTCTTCTAAGCTTTACACTTATGAGCAAGGAAGTATGGGACCAAAAGAAGCTAATAGACTTACAGATTGGATTTTAGATTTAGAATAAAAAGATGTTTGAAGCTTAGCTTCAAACATCTTTTTATTTTTTCTTCAATATCCCGAATAATCCACGAACTATTTCTTTACCTATGGTATTAATTAGTGTATTAGCTGTTTTTTCAAATTGTGATTTTCTAGGTCGTCCCGGGTTAGATGCTGTTTTAGGTGTTTTATTTATGTCTTTTTCTACCTTTTTCTCTTCAACCGTATTATTATTAAATTCTACTTTATTAAGTAATATTTCATAAGCTGACTCTCTATCTATTGAATTACGATATTTTTCATCATAAGGTGAATTGCTTATAAGATTTTTATATTCATCTTCTTGTAGTGTACCCATATAAGATTCTGGAGGTCTTATATATGCTTTTTCGACAATTTCTGGTTGTCCATCTTCATTCAAACAAGACACTAATGCTTCCCCTACTTTTAACTCTGTTAATACAGAGTTAGTATCGAATTTAGGATTAGCTCTAAATGTAGAACTTGCCAATTTGACTGCTTTTATCTCTTTTGGAGTGTAAGCCCTTAGTGCATGTTGTATTCTATTACCTAATTGTCCTAAAATATTCTCTGGGATATCTACTGGATTCTGTGTAACAAAATAAATTCCTACTCCTTTGGATCTTATTAATCTAACTACTTGTTCAACTTTTTCTACAAAAGCTTTAGGTGCATCATTAAATAATAAGTGTGCTTCGTCAAAGAAAAATACCATTTTAGGTTTTTCTAAATCCCCAACTTCTGGTAATGTTTCAAATAATTCTGATAAAAACCATAATAAAAATGTCGAATATAACTTAGGAGAGTTAAACAATTTTTGTGTCATAAGAATATTAATATATCCTTCACCTTCATTAGTAGTTTGAATAAAATCACTCAATTCTAAAGATGGTTCACCAAAAAATTTATCTCCACCCTGATCCTCTAGTATTAATAGATTTCTCTGTATTGCTCCTATAGATTGCTTAGTAATATTTCCATACTTTTGACTATATTCTGAACTATTTTCTGAAATATGTTGTAATAAAGATTTTAAATCTTTTAAATCAATTAATAATAATCCTTTATCATCAGCTATACGAAACGCTATATTTAAAATTCCTGTTTGTGTCTCATTAAGTTCTAATAATCTTGATAAAAGCATTGATCCCATTTCTGAAATAGTTGCCCTTACTGGATGTCCATTCGTTCCAAAAACATCCCACAGTCTCACTGGATATTCTTGATTTATATAATCATTAAGCTCTAAGCTAGACACTCTTTCTGCGACCTTACCTTCTAATACTCCGGCTTTACTTAAAGTAGCTAAATCTCCTTTAATATCTGCCAAGAATACTGGAACTCCAGCTTTACTAAGTTGTTCTGTTAAAACTTTTAATGTTATAGTTTTTCCCGTACCCGTAGCCCCTGCTATTATTCCATGACGATTAATTTTATTAAGATACATCACTATATCTTTATGTTCTGTTTTTGCAATCTTTATTGTTGTCATAAAATTACCTCTTAATAATTTAAATTCTACACTTATTATACAAAAATAATTTAATTGTGCATAATAAAACTATTTATTTTTATAACATCTATATGGCAAAAATAATTTTGCCATCTTTGATATTGTTATAAGTAATTTGAATTTGTATAATAAAATTATAATCAAATTAATAAATAAAAAGGAGAATACAAATGAGTAACAAAAATACTAATATTAAAGTTCTTATTCAAAAACTAGGGACATCTCTTTCTAGTATGGTAATGCCAAATATAGGTGCTTTTATAGCATGGGGACTGATAACGGCATTATTTATACCTAAAGGTTTTTTCCCTAATGAAAATCTTGGTAAATTAGTTGATCCTATGATTAATTACCTATTACCACTATTAATAGCATATACTGCTGGATTTAATATTCACGCTATGCGTGGTGGGGTAACCTCTGCAATAGCTACTATGGGGGTTATAATCGGTGCTGCTGGTACACCTATGTTTCTAGGAGCTATGATAATGGGACCTATTGCTGCTATTTGTATGAAAAAATTTGACGAAGCAATTCAACCAAAAATTCCTACAGGTTTTGAAATGCTTATAAATAATTTTTCACTAGGTTTTATGGGATTCTTCTTATCAATAGGTGGTTTTTATGGAATAGGTCCTGTCGTTAAGGCTATTACTTCTGCACTTGGTAAAGGAGCTGATATAATTATTAATGCAGGCTTATTACCATTAGCTAATATATTTATAGAACCTGGAAAAATATTATTCTTAAACAACGCAATTAATCACGGTATCTTAACACCACTAGCTACTATTCAAGCACAGGATACTGGAAAATCTATGCTATATTTATTAGAAGCTAACCCAGGTGTTGGATTAGGTATTCTATTAGCATATATGGTATTTGGAAAAGGTAGTGCTAAATCTTCTGCTTACGGAGCGGGTATTATCCACTTCTTTGGAGGTATTCATGAAATATACTTCCCATATATACTTATGAAACCTTCTTTAATTATAGCTGCAATAGCTGGAGGTGTAAGTGGTACTGCTACATTCCAACTTCTTGATGCTGGTCTTCGATCTACTGCATCTCCTGGTAGCATTATAGCAATATTTGCTCAAACAGCTCAAGACAGTTATTTTGCTGTAGCGGCAGGTGTTCTTGTATCTGCTTTAGTTACATTTATTGTCGCTAGTATTATTCTAAGAAATGATAAGTCTTCTGACGGTAATATAGAAGAAGCTCAAAAACAAGTTCAAAATATGAAGTCAGAATCTAAAGGAAAAGAAATCGTTGTTGATAACTCTAATTCTATAGACTACAAAGAAGTAGAAAAAATTATATTTGCTTGTGATGCTGGAATGGGAAGTAGTGCTATGGGAGCTTCTATTCTTCGTGAAAAAATAAATAAAGCAAAAATTGATTTACCTGTAACAAATATAGCTATTAGAAATCTAGAAGCTAATGAACGTGCAATTATAGTAACACAAAATGAACTTACTCCTAGAGCTCAAGGAATGAATAAAAAAGCTATTCATATTTCAGTTGATAATTTCTTAAGCTCACCTAAGTATGATCAAATAGTTAATGATTTGTTGAACAAAGAAAATAACAACGAAGAAACTATAGAAAAAACAACTACTTTAAATAATGAAAAAATAGAAAATATAAAAGATATAGTTATTTTCGAAAATAATCATATTAATAAAAAAGATATGGCACAAGCAGTTCTAAAATATAAATTATCTAAGGCTAATTTACAAATAAACATTAAAAATGTAAATTTAGAAGACATTGCTAATAACGATGATACTTTAGTAATTTTAGAAGATTCAATAGTACAAACAGCAAAACAAATAAATAATAATGTAAAATATTACCCAGTTAGTGATTTATTAGAAGAAGCTGAATATGATAAATTGTTAAAAAAACTTAAATAAATGACATTATAGGGTAGCAGCCAAATTAATAAAAATTTTCTTTGCTCCTATCCTATTTTTTGCTTTAAGTTAGAATATTTTTACTAAAGTATGATAAAATTAAATAAAAACTAAAGGAGTATTAACATGATAATAAGTGAAAAAGAAAAAATTATTTTGAATGTATTATTAAAAAGTAATACTCCTCTTACTATAAAAGAATTAGCTAAACTATCAAAAATTAAAGAACGTACTCTTTACCGAGAAATAAAAAACCTAGACGTGTTTTTGAAAAATAATAATTTAGAATTATTAAAAAATAAATCTAAATACAGTATAGAGGGGGATAAAAGTGTAATAGATAGTTCTATTCTAGACATACCTATTGAACAAGCCTACTCTCAAGATACAAGAATCAATCTTATTTTATGCACTTTATTATTGTCAAAAGAAACATCTATAAAAGAGTTGTCCGAGAAACTTTTTATTAGTTACAATACAGTAGCAACTGTAATAAACACTACCGAGCAAATATTAAAAGATTATAAAATAATTTTAACCAGAAAAAAAGGTCAAGGAATAACTTTAGAAGGTTTAACAGTAGATAAAAAAATTTTATTACTATCTATACTTTGTAATGAGATAAACGACGAAGAATTTTTCTATATTATCAATAATATTAACTACTATAGCGCTAATCCGTTCATTAAGTTTATAGACGTTCATTTTATTAGAGAGATATTCTTACAAAATAAAGAAATTAGTGTATTTACAACTTATACAGATTCTAGCATTAAAAAAATTTTAATAGCAATCAATATAACTTTACTAATAGATTATGATACTAAACTTTCTGATAGCCAAATATCTTCTAATACTGAGCAAAAAAATATTCAAGAATTGATAGATATATTGTCATATCATAACAAAATATTCACTACTGATTATTTCAAAAATTATATGACAAACATCTTAAAGACTTGTAAACTTATAGAGCAAGTAACTTACGTAAATGATAAATATTCATATACACTAATATTCAAAGTACATACTTTAATAAAGAATATTAGCAAAAAAAGTAATATAGATTTCTCAAAAGATGTTAACTTAGCTAATGGATTAATTGCTCATATAGAATCTGCAATCAAAAGATATCAGTTAAAATTAGTAGAAGAAAATAATGATTTACAAGCATTTGTATTAAAAAATTACAATGAATTATATTTATTAGTAAAATCAGAATTATTAAATATTTTTGATGAAATAAACTTTGATAGTACAGAGTTAAGCTATATAGTTATTCACTTCGCATCAAGTTACGAGCAAATTTATCGTGAAAATTTCGTAAGAGCGCTCGTTGTTTGTTCTAGTGGTATCGGTAGTTCTAAAATACTAGGTAGTCTTATTAGGAAGAATATACCTGAAATAAAAAATATAGAATACTCTACACCTTTAAAATTAAATGAAGATATTAAAAAAAATTATGATATTATTATCTCAACTATAAAACTAGCTGATAATATTGATTACATATTAATACCTACTATCTTACAAGAAAAAGATGTTGATAATATTAGAAAAAAACTTCTGTCTACTAGAAGTTTTAAAAAACATACTTATACAGGCTATGACAAAGAATATACTGATCTTTTAGAAATAGATACTATTATTAATAACACGACTATATTAAAAGATATCAAAAATACTGAAGATACTTATGAAATATTAAATCTAGCTTTGTCTTTTCTTCCAAAACAAGATAAAGAAAATATTATTGATAAATTAATTGAACGACATAAAAAAAGTTCAATAGTCATACCAGAAACTAATATGGCTCTATTTCACACTTTAGATAACTCATTAATAGAGCCACATATTATAATATGCCCATTAAAAAATCCAATAAATATGATTAATGCACTGGATAACAATGAATTGGTCACTCATTTATTTATTATGATTAGTCCCGACAAAAGAACATTTACAGATTTATTAGGACAAATTAGTATAGCTATACTAGAAGATAGAGGTCTTAAATATACAATAGAAAGCAATAATATAAATTTTATAAAAACAAAATTAGAATTAATAATGACTAAATATTTATTAATTCAAAATATAAACTAAGGAGTTTACTATGTTACTAACAGAAAAAGATATATTACTAAATCAAAAATTTTCATCAAAAGAAGAAGCTATAAAAAAAGCAGGAGAAGTTCTTGTTAAAAATGGATATGTTGATAATGATTATATTCAGGCAATGCTTGATAGAGAAAATATCGTTTCAACATATATGGGTAATTTTATAGCTATACCTCACGGAACAGATGAAGCAAAAAAATCAATAAAAAATACAGGAATATCTATTATTCAAGTACCTGAAGGAGTATCGTTTGCAACACCAGAAGATAACGATGATAAGTTAGTATTTTTAATATTCGGTATAGCCGGTAAAGACGGAGAACATTTAGACTTACTATCAAAAATAGCTATTTTCTGTTCTGAACAAGAAAATGTAGTAAAATTATATAATGCAAAAACTAATGAGGAAATAATAAATTTATTATCAAAATAATTGGAGGCACAATATGAAGAATTTACATTTTGGAGCAGGAAATATCGGACGTGGATTTATTGGAGAATTATTAAACAAATCAAATTATCACGTTACTTTCGTTGATATCAATGAAAGTATTGTCAATAATCTAAAAGAAAGACAAAATTATACTATTAAAGTTTTAGATGAAAATATCGAGGAAATATCAATAAATAATTTTGATGCTATAAATATCTCAACAGAGAAAGAAAGATTAACTAATTATATTAACGAAGTAAATCTTATTACTACGTCTATAGGACCTAATGTTCTACCTATAATCGCAAAAGATATTGCACAAGGTCTTAAACTTAAAGTAAAATCTAATAACACTAACTTATTAGATATAATAGCTTGTGAAAATATGATTGAAGGGACTACATTTTTGAAAAATGAAATTTTTAATCATTTAACTGAAGTAGAAAAAGATTTCATTAATAAATATGTTGGATTCCCTAATTCAGCAGTAGATAGAATAGTACCTGCTCAACAGCATGAAGATGTTCTCTTAGTAGAAGTAGAAAAATTCTGTGAATGGGTAATTGAAAAAGATAAAATAAAATTTAAAGACAATCAAAATATAGATGGTGTAACATATGTAAGTGATTTGGCACCATTTATTGAAAGAAAATTATTTACTGTAAATACAGGGCACGCCGCTCTAAGCTATGTAGCAAATTACAAAGGATTAAAACTAGTTTCTCAAGGTGCTATCAACGAAGAAGTTAGAGAACATTTTATCAATGTTCTAAAGGAAACTAGCGAATTGTTAATCAAAAAATGGAACTTTTCTAAAGAAGATATGGATTTATACAGAGAAAAAACTATTAAAAGATTTGAAAATAAATTAATAGTTGATGATGTTGCTAGAATTTGTAGAACTCCTATTAGAAAACTAGGATATAACGAAAGATTTATTAAACCTATTCGTGAATGTGAAGAACTTTGTATATCTTATAATTCGCTTGCAAAAACGTGTGCTTACATATTAAAATTCAAAGATAGTAACGATGAACAAGCTGTCAAACTTCAACAACTACTAAAAGAAAAAACTATTAAAGAAGTAATTGCAGAAGTTACTGAATATAATAATGATAACTTATTAAATATAGTAGAAAATTCTTATAACAATTTATAAATTAGAAAAAAGACGGTAACTTTAACCGTCTTTTTTATTCCCACATTTACATAATAAATAATTTATATTATTGATAAAATAAATATAAGACAACAAAAGTAAATAAAAGATACACTTGCTTCAAAGAATTTACATAGAACATTCTAATCACCTTGTTCTACCTTCTTTTCACATAGTAATAGTCTATAGAATTATAATCAAATAAGCCCTATACCAATTAAAATACTAAAAAAAGCTTGTATCTTTAATTTCATATAATCATATCTACCTTGATTATTTTTTCTATTATGACATTTCATATAGCCAGTCGTTTCTAGATTACTTTTTATATTCTAACATAAAAAACCTTACATTAAAAATTAAATATTAATGCAAGGTTATTTTATTTATTATGCAGGAATTACTGCCCCTTTATATTTTTCTCTTATGTAATTTTTTGTATCTTCACTTTGTAGATATTCTAGAATTTTTTTCGTTACTACTTTATTTTTATCTCCTTCACGAACTACAAGAATGTTAGCGTAAGGATTGTTATCTGCACTTTCCACTACCACAGAATCATTTACAGGACTAATTTTCGCATCAACTGCAAAGTTAGAGTTAATAGAGATTAAATCTCCCTCGTTATTGTTGTAATATTGAACCATGATAGCTGGATCATTTTCGTAATTAAATTTCAAGTTTTTAGGATTTTCTGCTACGTCATCAAATGTTGCAGTAATTATATCTACTCCATCTTTAACTTTTACTAAACCATTATCTTGTAATAATTTTAGTACTCTTCCCCATTCTGCTTTGTTGTTACTAACTAATACTGTTGCTCCATCAGATAAATCTGATAAATTTTTTACTTTTTTAGAATATAATCCTATTGGTTCAATATGCACTGAACCTGCATCTTCTATTTTATATCCATTTTCTTTTATTGAATTATTCAAAAATGGTACGTGTTGGAAATAATTTAAATCTATTTCTTTTTCTGCTAAGTTTTTATTAGGTAAATAATAATCTTGATAAGTTACTATATCTAATTTAATACCTTCTTTTTCTAATTTAGGTGCAATGTATTCTAGTAATTCTGCATGCGGAACGTTCGTTGCTCCAATTTTTACAGTTACAGGTTTATTAGGATCTAAACTTTCTACCTCAATACCACCTTTATTGCTACTACTTGAAGAAGAACACCCTATAAGAGTAAATGTTAATATAAATGCTGTTGCTAATGCTAATAATTTTTTCATATTTTATTTCCTTTCTTAATTACATTATTTTTGAGTAGATATTTGTTTGTGCAAAAATAAAACACCCCTACTCTCCTAAGAGAATAAGGGTGAAATTAATTCCACGGTACCACCTTAATTTTTTCACACAAAGTGTGAACTTAGCCACTGCTGATATACTATCTAGAATTTAAATACCAATAGTGTGTTGATAACGTAACACAAATCCGAAAAAAGCTCGTAAAACACTCACTCTTTTTGCCACTCAAACCATTTTCATAAATCCTCTACATTGTGTAATTTCAGCTACATACACTCTCTGTTAAATGATTAGATAAATTACTTATTTGAGCATCGGCCTCTTATATCTAACTTGACTATATATTATCATCTGAAAATATAAATGTCAATACATTTTTTCAAAAAATTTATAATTTTTTTGTTAATTATCATTTTTTTTATAATAAATTTACTGAAAATTCAGTTGAAAACAATTGCAAAATTATTTCTATATTTCCACTATCTTATCACACTGATTAGCTAACTCTCTGTCGTGTGTAACTATAATAATTGTTTTTCCATCACTTTGTAATTTTTTCAAGATAGAAAATACTACGTTACGATTTTCTGTATCTAATGAAGCTGTTGGTTCATCAGCTAAGACAATAGGTTTATTTTGTAACATTAATCTTGCTAACGCTACACGCTGTTGCTCTCCGTCACTCAGTTGATAAACTTTCGTTTTTAATTTATCTGCCAGTCCAACTTTCTCTAAAGCATTCTCTAATGTCATAATCTGCTCTTTTTTGTTACGAAATGAAAGTGCCAATAATAAATTTTTCTCGACTGTCCATTCATCAACTAAAGCAAAATTTTGAAAAAGAAAAGATACTATATTACGATGCAACTTCACATAATTATTTTTTACTACTTTTACATCTTTAACGAAGATGCTACCTTCATCTATCTTTTCTAATCCTCCTATCATATTAAGTAAAGTAGTTTTTCCTGATCCACTTACACCTACTATAGCGACACACTCTCCCTCGAAAATATCCACAGAAAAATTATCAAAAATTTTCTTGTCTTTAAATTTTTTGGTTACATTTTTTATACTAACAATAGCTTTCATATTTTATTATCTCCTTTAAAAGTCGTAGATATTATCAACGATGTTAATAGTGTAAAAATAGCTATAATCATTATTAATATAGTCGCTAATAAATCTACACCGTTAATATAATAATTAATTAGCAATCCTGCAAAAATAACACTTATAGTTGATATTACATATTCTTTATGCCTTGACAAGAAAGTATGACCCATAATGGTTTTGCAAAAAATTTCTTGTTTCTTCTCCTCTAAATATGACAACGTAGAAAACATCAGTAAATTATAATAAACTACTAATAGTGTGAGGCATGAACACATATAAATTATTATTTTGTTATAAAATTCTACTAATTCTTGCTCTAGTCCACCATAGATGTCAATAGTATTTCTAATATTACGATCCAAATCATATTTTATTGTCAACTGTGAAATAGCTTCTCCACTATTTGAAATAAAGATGTTTCCGTTACTATACCAAGCAGAAAATATATCAGAACCGAATTGTCCAAATGAAGCCATATTTCCTTTATTAAGAACTACATATATCGGAGCATTAAAAGTATGAAATCTATATCTACTAAATGAATCGGCATAAATAGGTACATTATACGCATTATATTTGATTAACTTTTTATTGTATGGCTGATTATTTCCATCTAAATTATTTTTTTTACTCTCTACCAAAACAGCTAATTTATCTATGTCTTCCTTTGTTAATGTCATATTGTTAGGTGCTATAATTATTAAATCATTTTTTTCCTGAGAAATATCTTCTGGATTAACTCCTTGTAATGTCAAATATCTAAAATAGTTATCATTAGTTAGTATAACTGGTTTCTCTTCACTAACATGCTTTATATATTCTTCATACCTATGCAAGAAGAAAGAATTCGTTCCATATAGTACAATTCTATCATAATTTTACAAAGTGAAGTTTTTTAATTTGTCTCCTAATTCTGACCAAGTTGTTTCACTACTATCCGCTATGCTAATTTTAGTAGAAACATATCCTTTAATATTAGAAAAATTCTTTATGCTTTCCCTACTACTAAGAAGATTATTATACTCTTGCTTCACACTCGTTGCAAAAAAATACCAAAACTATAGTAAACAAAATAATAGATGTTATATGAAATGGTTTTATAAACTTTACATTCTTTTTTCCCTTAATCATTGTAGGTATATCTACCATCGCAACAAATAATAATAACAGTGTATAAATAAACAAGATTAAAACGATGTAGACAATAAAAGATGCTAGACTAAATAATAAAAAATCTATAAATCTAATACCTTTTTTAACCAACAAATCAAAAATAACAAGTAGAGCTACATAAAAAAATAATAATTTTCCGAGAAAGACTATTTTTTCTTTAATCAATCTAGCTATTACATTAAGATTCTTATTTCCTATCATTTTTAAAATAGCTATTTCTTTGAAACGATTAAAAATTTCATAAAGAGATACGAAAATAAAAGTAATTAAAAAGAAAATCAATGAATATACTATAGGCGTAATAGAGTACTGTTGTTGAACATAATCTAAAATATCACTCTTAGATAGTCTTGGAGTTTTCTCATACACTAAACCTACTGAATTAAGAAAGTTAGATACTTGTTCTTCATTTATCGTCGAAGATTGAAACTGATAGAAACCCTCAACACCTTCTTTTTTACTATCCATAAATTTATAAACATTAATACTCAGACTATTAAACTTATTTATATTATCCGAGCTAAAATTTTGTGTATTTATCTTATCGTCATTTATATAGAATGTTTTTCTAAAAAGTTGATTATCAACAATATTAGCATAAATATCTTGATTATACTGACTTGATTCATCAATATTAGTAAATTGTCTATATACATTAATATTGTTTTCTTTTGAGTAATTTTCTATATTGGCCAAGATATTTTCTGTCGTATCATTACTATTTACACTTTTTACTGTAAACATAACACTAGGAGTATGATTAAAATATATTAACTCGTATTCTTCTTTTAGCAAGAAAAGAAAAATACTTAATAACAATACGAAGATAGATCCTATAACACCTAATAAAGACCAAATCTTTTTCATATTATCTTCCTTTCTAATAAAATAATCGAGGGAAAAGTTAAAAACTTCCCCTCCCTTCAATTTTATTATAGTACACATACCATAAAAGTCAATATTAAATATTATTGTTTTACAACAATATTCGGTTTATATACTAAAATAATAAGTGTACTATACCTCTAAAAATATAATACACCTATTAATTTATATTAATTTTTTTCAACAGCAATAACTTCTATTTCTATTTTTGCTCCTAAAGGAAGTGCAGAAACTTCGAACGCTGAACGAGCTGGTAAAACGTCATTAAATTGCTCAGCATAAATTTTATTAACTTCTGCAAAGTCATTTATATCAGATAGTAACACTAACGTCTTAACTATATGATTCATCGAACTACCAGCTTCTTCTAATACTGCCTCTATATTTTTGAAAATTTGTTTAACTTCTTCTAGAACGCCACCTTCTACTATTTTTCCAGTTTGTGGATCTATCCCTAACTGTCCCGAACAAAATATTAAATTCCCTACTTTATTTGCTTGTACATATGGTCCTACCGCTTTTGGGGCTTTATCAGTATTTACTTTTTTTATCATAAATCTTCTCCTAAATATAATTAATAACTTGTAATAAAATTATATATTATATTGTTAAGGGTTTCAACTATTAAAATTTATTATATTTTGTTATAATATTTTTTACTACTATACAATTTACAGGAGTATTTATGAAACGACATATTTCCAACTTTCTTATATACATCCAATTATGGACGTTATTTCTATC
>NZ_JACBYC010000071.1 GCF_013415425.1 Gemella sp. GH3
GAGTCAGAGAGTCATAATTATGATGAGACAGATGATAAATATGCTCAATTTCCAAAACGCGCTGTAGAAAGTGAATACAAGTCCACTCAGCAGGAAGAAGAAGAACCGGCGATTATGTCTAGACAGGCGAAATACAATAAGAAATCTAAAAAAGCTAAGCGTGATGAACAATTCCAAGAAGATTATTATCAAAATGAAGATGATAGTTACGGTTATGAGGATGGTTATGCTTACAACCAAGAGCCACAAGAACCTAAAGTTGATCCTAGAGAACTTAAGGCTCAACGCAAGAAAGAAAAAGCTGAAATTCGTGCGAAGAAAAGAGAAAAGAAAAAAGCTTATAATAAACGCATGAAAGAAAGAAGAAAGAATCAACCTAGTGCAGTCAATCAACGGAGAATGAATTACGAGGAACGTCGTCAAATGTTCCAAGGTGAACAACCTCAAGAAGATAATCAAGAGAACCAAGTTGAACACAAAGACGACACGGAAAATAAATAACACTATATAAGTGATTGACTTAGAATGAAAAGTCAATCACTTTTTTTTA
>NZ_JACBYC010000137.1 GCF_013415425.1 Gemella sp. GH3
AATGAGACAATACAACTTGCTAAAGAAAATAATGTAGGCATAGGAGCACATCCAGGTTTACCTGATTTACAAGGTTTCGGCAGACGCAAAATGGATATTAAACCTAAAGAAATCTACAATTTAGTTGTCTACCAATTAGGTGCTTTGAATGGTTTTTGTAAAATTCATGGAGCTCGTATAAATCATGTTAAACCTCATGGTGCTTTATATAACATGGGCGCTAAAAATAAAGAAATTGCTCAAGCTATTGCACAAGCGGTTTATGATTTCGATAAATCCGTAGTGCTAGTTGGACTATCTAATACATTGTTAATTTCAGAAGCTGAAGCGCTTGGTTTACGTACTGCTTCAGAAGTTTTTGCAGATCGTCGTTATGAAGATGATGGTCAGCTTGTAAGTCGTCAAGAATCAGATGCGACAATTACAAATACGGATGAAGCATTACAGCAAGTGTTAAAAATGGTTACTGAAAATAAAGTTGTTAGTAAAAATGGTAAAGAAATTGATTTACAAGCCGATACAATATGTGTCCATGGTGATGGTGCTCATG
>NZ_JACBYC010000167.1 GCF_013415425.1 Gemella sp. GH3
CATTTGTGTCAGCAAGTGTTGGAGTAATTCCATTTTGTTTTAACATAAATGCTGCAAGCCATGCTTGGTTATTCACTGATTTCGCAAAATCTTCGAAGTTATACATTCTTACAAGTTCAATTTGGTAGAAGTATGGATTCGCTTTAGGTCCAGCACTCCATACATAATATTTTGAAGGTGCAGTAAGATGTATTTCTTGATTATCAACAAATGCATGTACAAATGCTGATTCATAATTATTCTTCATAAAATTAATTTCGCCATCAATTGTAGAGTTCTCATTTGCAGTGTCATGTACTACGATTCCCTCAGGACGACCTACACCATATCTATAACCATATTTAGGGAAATATGAAGTATAGTTTTCTTCAATTTGAGGTGCTTTGAAATTGTTCTTACGAATATAATTATTGATTGACGAATTAACTTGAGGTGTGTATTTAGGTAAAGAAGAAGTGGCTTTAGATGTCGTTTTCTTATTTACTGAATACATCATTCTAGGTTTAGCTACTGAACTAAATGTAGTCACTTTTTTATCATTATTAGAAGT
>NZ_JACBYC010000171.1 GCF_013415425.1 Gemella sp. GH3
ACGTAATAAATCCCACTGTTTATCTGTGGACGGTGTTGATTGAGAGTTTGGATCTGATTGCGTATCGATTTTTACATATCTTGTTAATCGGTTAATAATTTGTTCTTTCATTATAATCATCCCCTTAAGGTTAAACTCTATTATTCATATTATAAGATTTTCTATAAGTTTTACCTTTGATTTTACCATAATACTGTTTAATACGAGTGTAAATATAATAGATGATTTCAGACACAAGTATACCGAAAGCGATGGCGCCCGAAATTAAAGTGACCTCTAAAAATGTATTTACTGCATAAGTATAATTATTAGAGACTAAGTAGCGAGTCGCTTCGTATGCAGCTCCTCCTGGTACTAAAGGAATGATTCCTGGAACGATAAAGATGATTACAGGTCGTTTATATCGTCTGCTCATAGTATGACTCATTAAACCTAAAATTAAGCTTCCTAGGAAAGAAGCGCCTACTTTTCCTAAGTCCATCGCAACTGTGAATTGATAAATTGTCCAAGCTACTGCACCTACGAAACCACAAGCTACAAGTCCCCA
>NZ_JACBYC010000175.1 GCF_013415425.1 Gemella sp. GH3
CCACATCTGTTGTTGCTTGGTCTATAGAAGCCTTGGCTTGCTCGGCTTCTTTTTCGACTTCTTCTTTTGCCTTGGCTTTTTCTTCATCTGTCATATTTGATGCATCTATCTCTGATTTTTTAGCTTCGGCTACTCTATCTATTTCTGTTTTAACATCTGCTTTTGCTTTTGATGTTATGTCTACTGAATTGATTGCTTCTTTCCCAACTTCTTTCGCTTCTGAAACTGCATTATCTGTTGTAGCTTTATCTATAGAATCTTTCGCTTTTGTTGCTTCTTTTTCGACTTCTGCCTTAGCTTTAGCTTTTTCTTCTGCTGTCATATTTGATGCGTCGATTTCTGATTTTTTAGCGTCGGCTACTCTATCTACTTCCGATTTGGCATCTGATTTCGCTTTTGATGTTGCGTCTACCGCATTTATAGCTGATTTTCCATTATCTTTCGCTTCTGTTACTGCCTCATTTGTTGTTGATTGGTCTATAGAATTTTTCGCTTTCTCGGCTTCTTTTTCGACTTCTGCCTTAGCCTTATCTTTTTCTTC
>NZ_JACBYC010000174.1 GCF_013415425.1 Gemella sp. GH3
GTAGATTGACTCACTGATTGAGTTGCAGGCTCGATAATAGATTGCGTTAAAATGCTTGGGAAAAGTCCAAATACAATAACTAAAAGAGTTAAAATAATTGGAGATAAAAGCATTAAAATTGATGATTCATGTGCAGATTGTGGTAAACTTTCACGCTTATATTTACCAAAGAATATATGCATAATAAATTTAATTGAATACACGAAAGTGAAAATACTACCTACAATCGCTATGATTGGGAATATAAAGCCTAAAGTACTGAGGCTCATTAAATTCGCATGTGTCACATCAATCATTGCTTCTAAAAATTTTTCTTTTGATAAGAAGCCGTTAAATGGTGGAACTCCAGCCATACTTAATGCAGTAATAACTGTGATAGTAAATGATATAGGCATGATTGTAAGTAATCCACCTAATTTTCTTACATCTCGAGTACCTGTAGAGTGATCAACACCACCAGTAATCATGAATAATGCACCTTTAAATGTTGCATGGTTGATTAAATGGAAAATGGCAGCAATGAAACCTGCAACATAAACT
>NZ_JACBYC010000177.1 GCF_013415425.1 Gemella sp. GH3
TCGTTGATGCTGATTCACTTGCTGATGTGCTTGCACTTACTGATGCACTTGTTGATGCTGATTCACTCGCTGATGTACTTGCACTTACTGATGCACTCATTGATGCTGATTCGCTTGCCGATGTGCTGGCACTTTCTGATGCACTTGTTGACGCTGATTCCGAAGCACTAATAGAAGCTGAATCTGAGTTACTTGCTGATTGGCTATTCTCTTCTGATTCTGATTCTCTTGCTGAATTACTTGAAGATTCTGACGCTGATGTGCTTGCACTTACTGATGCACTCGTTGATGCTGATTCGCTCGCCGATGTACTTGCACTTACTGACGCACTTGTTGATACCGACTCACTTGCAGATTCTGACGCACTCATTGATGCTGATTCACTTGCTGATGTACTTGCACTTACTGACGCACTCGTTGATGCTGATTCGCTTGCTGATGTGCTTGCACTTTCTGATGCACTCATTGATGCTGATTCGCTCGCCGATGTACTTGCACTTACTGATGCACTTGTCGATGCTGATTCACTTGCCGAT
>NZ_JACBYC010000178.1 GCF_013415425.1 Gemella sp. GH3
GGTCATGAGTTTTCTGGCGTAGTTGAAAACGTTGGTAAAGATGTCACACGTTTCAAAAAAGGTGATCGAGTTGTCGTAAACCCAACTGTTTCTAAACGTGAAAAAGAAGAAAATGTTGATTTATATGATGGTTATTCATTTATAGGTTTAGGTTCAGATGGAGGGTTTGCAGAGTTTACTAACGCACCTGAAACAAACGTCTATCATTTACCTGACAATGTATCAGCACGTGAAGGCGCACTTGTTGAACCTACAGCTGTAGCTGTTCAAGCTGTTAAGGAAGGCGAATTATTATTCGGTGACACAGTTGCGGTATTTGGAGCTGGACCTATTGGTTTACTAACTGTTATAGCAGCTAAAGCAGCTGGTGCAAGTAAAATCTTTGTCTTCGATTTATCTGAAGAACGTTTAAAAAAAGCAAGAAGCGTTGGAGCAACTCATACCTTTAACTCTGGAAATGTAGACCCAGTAAAAGCTGTATATGATAACACTGAAAATGGTGTAGATGTTTCATTCGAAGTAGCTGGTG
>NZ_JACBYC010000201.1 GCF_013415425.1 Gemella sp. GH3
AGATGCTTGGTTAACACGACATGGCCTAAAAAATTGGCTTACACTTGTAGTAGTCATAGCATTCATTCTATTTATTATCTTGTTATTTATGTTTCTCAATCAAGGTGATGAGGATACTGGTCAAATTACAATCACTGAAAATGCTGAATTAAGAACAGGTCCTAATGCAGCCTATCCTATCATTTACAAAATTGAAAAAGGTGATAGCTTTAAGAAAGTAGATAAACAAGGTAAATGGATAGAAGTCCAAAATCGGGCTGGAACAGAAAAAGGCTGGGTTGCCGGTTGGCATACTAACTTAAATATACATGCTGACAACTCTAAAGCTTCTAATCCTCTTAAAGGTAAAACAATTGTACTTGATCCTGGTCATGGTGGTAGTGACCAGGGTGCATCAAGTAACACCCCCTCTAAAAGTTTAGAAAAGAATTACACTTTGAAAACTGCTAAAGAACTTAAAAAATTACTTGAAAAAGAAGGTGCCAAAGTCAAAATGACTCGCACCACAGATAAATATGTG
>NZ_JACBYC010000180.1 GCF_013415425.1 Gemella sp. GH3
ATGCTGTAATGTTATTATATTCTTTATTTTTGCGTATAAATATAATCAAGGTTATCTATTAGATAATTATTATAATGTTTAATAATAACATCATATTTTTACTAGACAAATAATATTCTACAATTTATATTTGTATGCTTGTTTATGATTGTCTAGGATTATATTGCACGTCTTTTTATTTGTTAGTGTACTATTTATATGTTAGAATTAATTAGTTATAAAATTTAATTAAATTTTTAGATAGGAGTACAGTTATGTCTTATGCTTCTGATATGAAACAAGAATTGACTAGAATTACAATAACAGATGATAGAAGCTTTTTGTCTGAATTGTCTGCTTTGATAAAAATGAATGGTATTTTAACTATAAATAACGGAAGTCTTAGTATAAGTGTTCAAACAGAGAATGCAGCTATAGCTAGGCGTATATTTTCTTTAATAAAACATTTTTATGATGTTCATATAAAAATATCTGTTAAAAAAAAAATGCAATTAAAAAAGAATAATGTCTATATTTGTCG
>NZ_JACBYC010000149.1 GCF_013415425.1 Gemella sp. GH3
GTATATATTAGTTAGCTTTTTTCATAAAATATAGTTTTTATTGTACTCTTATTAATTCTCCCAAAGTGTACGAATATATATACTTCTCTATATTTATATTATCTCCATAAAAATTACTAATAGCATTAGAATATACAAGAAGTTGATTTTTATGTCTTTCTTTAAATTCTTTTGCTAATTTCAAATTATCTGTCTTATAGTCAACAACTACATAATTATTATCATCTAGTTTAATAAGTAAATCAACTACTCCTTGAAGAATAGTTTTTGTTTCTCCACCATCAATTTCAAATTTCTCAGCTTTATTATTCTTTATATTTTCTATATCTGTATTAGAGATATATGTAGTAAATGATATTTCAGTTTCTATAGCTACAGAATTATTTATGAGATTAATAAGAATTTTATTTTCTAAAAACTTATTAATAAAATATAAATCTTGTTCATTATTAATAAAGTCAAACTCTTCTTTTGTCAAAATTCTTTTGTCTTTTACATTAATAAATAAATTATCTGTCTGTACTAAATCTTTCAAATAGTTTACTAAATCATTAATAATTAACCCTACTTTTATATCTGAAATTAAGCGTTCAAATAGCTTATGAACTATATTTCCCCTAAGTAAAGCATTGTTATTCTTAGTTAAACTTTTCAATTTTAAATATTCGTTACTATTATTTTTTACGCTATTATTTTTTAAAGCACTATAAGAGGTTTTAGCTGGATATATCCTTTTATTAAAGTCTTCTGGATTTTCGATAAAAATAATATTTTCTCCATTATCTTCAATATAATCTTTATCAAATATAGAATAGTCTTCTACTTGTAAATTATGTTTTTCAAAAACTGTAGGAATTTCTATTAATTCTTTGTAGTCAAATATAGCACCCTGTTCAGTTATATTATTAATATTTTCTAGATATTCTCTTTCGTAATATTCTAAAACAATATTCAATAATTCTCCGTATTTTTTTACTTTTATTGCTTTGTTTATTATATGATTTTTATCATTTTCATCATTAGAAAACTCTGTACCTAAATTCATATTTCTCGATACTAAATATAAACCTTTTTCAGCTCTAGTAAAAGCAACATATAAAATTCTAATTTCTTCTTCAATATTTTTCTTATGTATAAAATTAAAAACTATATCATATAATTTAGCTAAGTTCGAATGTTCTGATTTTATAGCCAGCCCAAACTCTTTTGAAAATATAGGTTGTTTATACCAATTTGTATTTAAATCTTTATCCAATCCTACCAAAAATACATATTTATATTCTAATCCTTTTGATTTATGAACACTCATACATAATACACTGTTATCCGTATGTTTTCCTTCAATGGATATATCACTACTTAAAGTATACTCTAAATATTCAATAACATAACTAAGATTACCATTATTTTTACTAGCTTCTAATATTATAGTAAGTAAATTCTCATAATATTCAACTTCTAAGTCATTCACCTCAAATGTAGTTAAATATTCAATAAAATTAGTATCTATAACTATCTGTTTAATAGTATCTATAACTGAATTATTTAAACTATAGTTTATCCACTTTTTCAATAAGTTAGCAGTATTTATATCTTTGATCTTGCTAGATTTACTTATTTTTTTAAATAAATTTTTTCCTGATTGCATAGATAAAGCTAGCAATTCATCGTTAGAATAATTAAAGATAGCACTTCTTAGTAAAATTAATAAATTAATATCTCTTTCTTGATTATCTATAAATTTCAATAAATTCAAAATAATATTAACACTATGTGAATTTTTAAAAACATCGTTATCTCTATAATTTACAGAAATACCATATTGTTCAATAATACTTTTTATATTGCTTACAAAGTCACCCGTTGCATTTCTAAATAGTATAGCAAAGTCATTAAATTTTATATCATCCTCGCTAGTTTCTAAAATATATAAAATTTCCTTGGCTATATTATGGACTAACTGTTCATCAGTTACTCCCTTTTCATTAGACGATATCAAATAAGTAGGTATAGTCGAATTTCCTTTCGGTTTTACTTTAGGATAGTATAATGCATTATCTAAAGTATAGCTAATTCCTGCATTATTTTCATACATTAATCTATTGAAAATAAAATTGCTAGTTTTTAAAATGTTTTCCTCACTTCTAAAATTCTCTTTTAAAATAACACATATTCCTTCTCCAGAATAATCAATTTTATAATCTTTAGAAACATCATAGATATCGTCTGAAATATAATCAGTTATTTTATTATATTTACGATATTTTTCTTCAAAAAGTTCAGGATTAGATCCTCTGAAACCATATATAGATTGTTTAACATCGCCAACTCTAAAAAATGTACTATTATCTCCTCTTATTAAATTTAATATATATTCTTGCAAATCATTATTATCTTGATATTCATCAACATAAATTTCCAAAAATAAATTTTTATAATATAAAGCAGCTTCTGTACATACCTTTTTACCATTTATTTCTTTTTCTAAAGCTTTTATTGTTAAATGACTTAAATCAGAAAAATCTAAATAACTATCTTTTCTTTTCCTTAAAATAAATTCATCATCTATGGCCAATAATATTCTCTTTAAATATTTTGCATATACTTGAGTAGTCATTAAATTTTTCAAAATAATTCTCAGTTCAGATAATTGATTATAAAGTTTACTTAATAAATCATTACTTTTTGTACTGTTATACTCTTTCATATTAGCTAATATATTTTCTAAATATTCATTAGTTACAACTACATTACTACCAATGTCTTCATTAATATCAAGAGAATCAAATATTTTTTTAATATATATCATATTATACTCAGATATATTATCATTATCTTCAAAATCATTTAATAAATTAGTTATATCATTTAATTTTGACAATTCTTTTTGATATAATTTAACAGCTTTTATTACAATTTCAAAGTTAGAATCTACACTATCTATACTAATACCCTCTAATAAGGTATATATTTTTTTGTAATCAATATCTCCTAAACAATATTCTATATTTTTTATCAATTTATATTCTATATAATCTCTATAGTTAACAATATTCAAAAGTTTCTTATAAATATTATTCAAAAATTTTGTTAAGCTATCTCCATATTTAGTAAAATATTCATTAAAAAATATACTAAATTCCTCTTCATCTCTATTAGCAAAATCTTCTAAAACATAATCTATTGATTTTTGAAGTAGATTAGTATTATCAGTTAAAACTTTAAAATTAGGAGATAGATAAATAGTTTGATCTTTTATATTTTCTTCTACCAAATAATAAAACTTTCTTAATACATTCGAGCAAAAACTATCAATTGTACTTATCTGTGATTCTCCCATGAGTAATCTTTGTCTTTTTAAAAACTCAATATCTTCCTTTTTTCCCGTAATAGATAGTTTTTCTTCTATTTTATTTTCAATTCTCTCCGTCATATTTTCTGCCGCAGCTTTAGTAAAAGTTAAGATTAACAATCTATTTATATCCCATCTACTGTTAGCTATTTTGCGAGATATACGTTCAGACAATACTTCTGTTTTCCCACTTCCCGCAGCTGCAGAAACTAAAATATCACAACCACTCAAAGATATAGCCTGCCACTGACTAGGTGTAGGTTTTTTCTTTTTATTTAATATATAATTATCCATTTTTTCTAAATATATATTCATATAAACAACTCCTTATTTGTGATAACTTTGATTGTTAATAATTCTATAACTTCTATAAACCTGCTCTAACAAAATAACTCTCATTAATTGATGGGGAAATGTCATTTTACTAAAAGATAACGACAGATTGCTTCTACACTTTACTGAATCTGACAAACCATAACTACCACCAATTACAAAAACAACATCACTATTTCCTCGAATAGCAAGATTATTAATTTCCTTAGCTAACTCTTCGCTAGAGAAAACTTTACCTAATATTTCTAGGGTTATTACATATTGACTATCTTTAATTTTAGAAAGTATATTTTCTCCCTCTTTATTCATAGCAATTTTAATCTCTGAGTCATTTTCTACTTTAACTTTTTCATCGTTGATTTCAATAATATTTAATTTTACATAAGTTCCTAATCTTTTTTCATATTCTTTTAATGCATCACGATAAAATTTTTCTTTTATTTTACCTACACATACAATAGTTATACGCATAACTTACCTCACAAACATTAATTATATCAATTATATATTATATACTTTTTATTTACAAACATATCTTATATATTAATATATAAAAAAGATAATAACATATTTAGAATATATTATTATCTTTAGCAAAATTAAAAATTATCTAGCATATTAAAAATGTCTATAGCAGTCAACTTTTCTTTATCTTCATTTTTTATATCTTTGACAATTTCACCTTGATTTAAAACAATTAATCTATTTCCATATTTAAGAGCATCATTAATATTATGTGTTATCATAAGCGTAGTAATTTCTTTTTCTTTTACTACTTTATCAGTTATTTCCATAATAATTTGTTGAGTTTTCGGATCAAGTGCGGCTGTATGTTCATCAAGAAGTAATAGTTTAGGTGTTTGCATAGTTGCCATAAGTAATGAAATAGCCTGTCTTTGACCGCCAGATAAAACACCCATTTCACTATCCAATCTATCTTCTAATCCCAAATTTAAAGTTAATAATTGTTCTTTAAAATATGTTTTACGATTTTTTGTTAAACTAAATTTAAAGAATTTTTTACCAACACGACTGTAAGATAACGCCATATTTTCAGCAACTGTCATTCTTGGTGCAGTTCCTTGCATAGGATTTTGAAAAACTCTACTTATATATTTTGCTCTCTTATGTTCAACAGTTTTTGTCACATCAACTCCATTAATAACAATACTCCCGCTATCAAGAGAAAAGCTACCTGCAATTGCATTTAGTAGAGTAGATTTCCCTGCTCCATTTCCTCCTATAACTGTTATAAAGTCTCCTTTTTTTATATCAAGACTAACATTTTTTAATGCATGATGCTCTCTTACACTATTAGGAAAAAACGTCTTATCTACATTATTTAATTTTATAAAACTCATAATTATCTCTCCTTTTTACGATTAAACAAAGTAAATTTAAATTGTGGGAGTGTTAAAAATACTGCAATAATTAATGCCGAAACTAACTTGAAATCATTAGCCTCTATAATTTGCAATTTCAAAACTCCTACTAATAATAATCTATATATTATAGCTCCATAAATAGTATATATTAACCTTTCTACAAATGTAGATTCTCCAAATACTACTTCTCCTATAATAATAGCAGCTAATGCTATAACTATAACACCTAGACCACTGTTAACATCTGCAAATCCGTTATTTTGTGCTAATAATCCTCCAGCAAAAGCTATTATACCATTAGAAATCATAAGACCTAATATTGTCATAGCTTTGGTAGATATCCCAAAAGATATAGCCATCTTTTCATTATCACCAGTAGCTATTAAACTTTGTCCCAATTCTGTTTTGAAGAAAATTAATATTATAAAAATTAATAATGTTGTTACTAATATTCCTAAAATTATAATAGAAAAATTATTAGGTATATTTAATTTATCCAAAGATGAAAATACTGTATCTTTGTTTAAAATATTTAAGTTAGGACGTCCCATTATTCTTAAATTTATAGATAATAATGCAGTCATAGTTAAAATACCTGCAAGTAAGCTAGGAATTTTACAAACAGTAATTAGAATACCTGTAACTAAGCCAGCTAACATTCCAAACAACATAGCTAGAAATATTGCTACATAAGGATTAACACCATTCAAAATAGCTACAACTGTTACAGATGCTCCTAACGGGAAGCTCCCCTCTGTTGTCATATCTGCAATATTTAAAATACGAAAACTTATGAAAAGCCCCAAAGATACTATACCCCATAAAATTCCTTGTGAAATAGCTGATATTATAATGTCCATAATATACCTCCTATCTAATTTATAACTTGTGCTTTATTTTTTATATGTTCTGGAATAATAATATTAAGCTCTTTAGCTTTTTCTTCATTCAAATAAATTATTCCTTCATTTGCAAATACTATAGATTTATTTGCCGCTTCTTGTCCCTTTAATATATCTACAACAACTTTTGCAGTTTCTACTCCTATATTATATTGATCAACTCCTATAGCAAGTACACCTCCATCTTTTACCATAGTATCTGCAGATGGAAACACTGGAACTTTATAACTATCTGTTATTTTTACTACTGTACTCATTGCACTAGCTACTGTATTATCAATAGGTACATATATAGCATCAACAGAACTTGCTAATACTTCTGTAACTTGTTGAATATCATTAGTATTAGATATCGTCTTAACTACTACTTCTAGACCTAAACTTTCTGCTAATTCCTTAGCTTGCTCTGCTTGTTTCATGGAATTATCTTCGCTAGAAGTATATATTATGCCTAGTTTCTTCATATTAGGTAAAATATCTTTCATTAAAGATAATTGTTGATCTAGAGGGGTTCTATCACTTACACCAGTAACATTTGTTCCAGGTTTTTCTTCACTTTTGATTAATCCTGCCTCAACTGGATAAGTAACACCACCCATAATTATAGGTATGTCTTTTGTAACATTAGAAAGTGATAGTGCTGATGGTGTAGTTATAGCTACTATAACATCATTTTTTTCTGAAACTAATTTCTCACTCATAGTTGCTAGATTACTTTGATCTCCTTGAGCATTTTGTAAATCTAATTTTAAATTCTTACCTACTTCATACCCTTGATTTTTCATCTCATCTTCAAACCCCTTATAGATACTGTCGAGGGCTGGATGGCTTAATAGTTGTAAAACTCCTACTTTGACATCTGTGCGTTGTTTAACTTCTTCATTGTTGTTTCTATTTTCAACGATATATCCAAAAATTAAACAAAATATTAATACTATAGTAAAAACCTTTCCTCTATTGTTCATAATAAAACCTCCTTTAAAAAATAAAATAAGCCACTTAATGATTAAGTGACTTATAAACGAAAAAATATAAGTCACGTAGATATGATGTCTACGTGACCTGTAATTTTTATACCACGTAGATACATCTTTACAAACAAGTGTAAGGCTGTATCTACGATTAAAAATAGAAACAACCTGTATCTAGTGGCTTTGCCAACGAGTATTCAATTGTGAAATACTTATAACTATATACATTATTGTTTCTCCTTTTTCATTAATATTTATTCAAATTAAGTATAGCAGACAAAAATATAAATGTCAATACAAAATTTTTATGATAAATAAAAATTATTTTATTTTACAATTTAAATCAACAACACTACTTCTTATTTTTAAATCATAGCCTATTAATATTTTCAATTCTGCTTCTTCTTTTTTTATTATTTTTAAGATTGTCTCGACAGTCTTATTGGCAGCGTCTTCAATATCAAACTCTATAGTTGTTAATGGAAATTTAAGTAAAGAGGAAGATTCATAATTTCCAAATCCTGCTACTGAATAATTTTCCCCTACTACAAAGCCATTTTCTTCTAGCGCTCTTATAGCTCCATAAGCAATATTATCAGTTGCACATATTATACACGTATTGTTTTTAAGTAAATGTATATTTTCTTTTACTTTCTTATAGCTATCTTTTGTATTAAAAGTTGTTGTTAATTGCATAACAGGTAAATCGTATTTCTTCAGGGCGTTTAATACTCCTAATTTTCGATAAATTCCTACTGCAACATCATCTTCTCCTACACCTAAATATGCAATCTTTGTATGACCCGAAGCCATAACAAAATTTGCAATATCTCTTCCAGCATTAAAATCATTGTATTCAACACTATAAGTATACTCACCTTCCTGACCTAAAATAACTACTGGAATATCTATACTTCTTATTACGCTCTCAAATTCTCTACTCATTGTTGTAGGTAATAAAATTATACCATCCACATTCAATCTGGCTAATTTTTTCAAATACTCTAGTTGTAATTTTTTACTGAAACTAGCATTCATTATTAAAGTTTCATAATTATTATTTTTTAATTTCTGATCTATGTACATCAAAGTTCTACTACTCACATATGATGATAAGGTAGGCACGATAATCCCTATAATCTTACTTTCTGTACTTTTTAATGCTTTCGCAAATGTATTAGGTGTATAATTATATTTTTCTACTACTCTCTTTATCTTATTACTAGTTTCTTTCTTCAAACTACCACCATTAAAATAACGAGAAACTGTAGTAGTTCCTACTCCTGCCATTTTTGCAATTTCAACTATTGTTAATTTTTTCATAATATCTCACCATTACTCTTTAAGATAATACTATTATACTTTAGTTTACTAAAATTGTAAATTTCATATTCGATAAACTCCCAAAAATATATTACAGATTTTGACTTGATTAATATAACAGATTTATCATTCGTTTTCAAACACAACTTAAAATTATAAACGTTATTAATAAATATAGATATAACAGATGTGTTTTTGTTGTTTTTCACAAAAAAAAATGATATATTTTATACGGAGGTTAATTATGATTATTTCACTAAAAAATGTATCAAAAAAGTATCAAAATTCTGACTTTAAACTTAATAATATTTCTTTTAATATACAAAAAAAAGAAATTATTGGTATTATAGGGAAAAACGGAACAGGTAAAAGTACAATTCTAAAAATGATAAACGGGTTAATATCTTATGATAGCGGGCATATATTTTACAAAGATAAAAAATTAAAAGATATGAATGATGATGAGCTTAGAAAAATGAGAAAAAATGTTTCATACATATTTCAAAATGCTAATCTTTTGGAAGGAGAAACTGTTTTTTACAATCTATCGTTAGTATACAAAGTTAATAGACAAAAAGTAAATACGTTGGAAATAGACAAAATATTAAACTTTATGGGAATTTCCAATCTAAAAAATACTCTTTGTAGAAATATTAGTGGTGGACAACAACAAAAGGTAGCCATAGCTATGTCATTGTTACAAAATCCAGAAGTTTTATTATGTGATGAAATAAGTTCGGCACTTGACTCTAATAGCGAAAAAGAAATTTTTGATTTGCTTATTAAATTAAAAAATACTACAGATATATCTATATTACTCATTTCACACAATCTATCTATACTAAAAAATTTTTGTGATAAAGTATTAATTATTGAAAATTCTACTATCAAAGATATAATAAAACCTATAAATAGTAAAAGTAACCATTATGAAGAAAATTACATAAAACACGTTAAGGATTTTTTATTATATGATTAAATTAATAGAACGTAATTTCGAAAAAATTGTAGAAGCTTTTTGGGAAACTAACTTTATGTTGTTTACATCAATGTTTCTCTGCATAATATTAGCAATTCCTCTAGGAATTTTACTATTTTCTTTCAAAAAACAATATTTATTAAATAAACCTTTAGCATATCAAATACTAAGTATATTATTAAATACCATTAGAAGTGTTCCATTCTTAATATTTATTTTTATATTGATACCAGTTAATCGTTTTATATTTAATACATCATTTGGAAACATAGCAGCAATTTTACCTCTAACATTAGTTTCAGTCAGTTTGTACTCACGCTTTGTTGAACAAGCTTTGCTAAATATACCTACAAAGATTGTAGATAGAGCAGTAAGTATGGGCGCATCGAAAATACAAATAATTAGATACTTTTTTATCCCGTATATAAAAGTTGATTTAATATTATCATTTACGTCAGTTACGATAAGTGTTCTTTCTTATTCAACAGTTATGGGAGTTATTGGCGCAGGAGGTCTAGGAGAGTTTGCATATAGATATGGATATCAAGAATACGATTATCCTCTTATGTACCTAGTAGTGATTATATTTATAATTTACGTCTACATTATTCAAAACTTAGGCTACTTCGTAGCAAACAAAATTTTAAAAAAATAGGAGTATAAAAATGAAAAAAACATTGTCAATTTTCGCAAGTGTCGTAGCATTGGTATTATTAATAACTGGTTGCTCATCTAATTTAGAAACAAAAAAAGAAAAAACTGTAGTTAAGGTAGCTTCACATACAGCACCTATGACAGATATGCTAGAATTAATAAAAGATGATTTAGATAAAGAAGGGTATAAACTTGAAATAGTTAAAGTATCTGATAATGTACAAGCTAATGTAGCTTTGAAAAACAAAGAAGTAGATGCAAACTTCTTCCAACATAAACTTTTTATGCAAATGTTTAACGAAGGAAACAACGCTAATTTAGTACAAGTTCAACCAATATATGATGCAGTAGTTGGATTTTACTCTAAGGATATTAAAAATATAAATGATCTAAAAGATGGAGCAGATGTAGCTATACCTTCTGATCCTACTAATATGACTAGAGCTTTAAGATTACTTGCAGAACACAAAGTAATAACATTAAAAGATCCTAATAGTTTCTCTGTTACTGTAGACGATATATCAGAAAACAACAAAAATCTAAAATTCTCTCCAATATCACTACTAAATCTAAATGAAGCTTATAACGAAAAAGATTTAGTATTCAATTATCCTGCATATATCACAAAAATAGGTCTTAGCCCAGAAAAAGATGCTTTAATAGTAGAAAAAACTGGAGATCTTACTTATGCCGTATCTCTAGTTGCACGTGAAGATAATAAAGATACAGAAATGGTAAAAGCTGTTCAAAAAGCATTAACTAACAGTAAAATAAAAGATTTCATAGACAACAAATTAAATAATGTAGCCAAAAAAGCATTTTAATAAAAAAGTTATAGCAATAATTATTGCTATAACTTTTTTATTAATTATATTATCTTTTACCGTTTTTATTAAATCTTATTTCAACAACAAATTCATTATCTTTTGGAGCATATGCAAAAGCATAAGAATTGTGTTTTTTTACTATTAAATTCGCCAAAGATAAACCTATACCATAGCCTTTTATCTTACTATTACGAGATTCATCCAAACGATAAAATCTATCAAAAACTTTACTTAAATCCCCTTGTTTTACGCCTTGTGCATTATTTTTCACAAATAAATATACAAACTTTTTGGTATTATATAAGGATAAAGATATTTTGCTATCCTTATCAGCATACTTTATAGCATTATCTAGTAATATATCTATTACTTGAACTATAGTCTGCTCCTCTCCCACATAATAAACATCTTCTTCAATAGTAGCCTCTATTTCTTTAAAATTAAAGCTGGCCATCTCTTCAAAATCTTCTACCCTAGATTTTACTAAATCTGTCATAGAAAATTGTGTTTTTTCTATACTATCTCTTTCTTCTACTCTACTAAAAGCCACCAAACTATTAATTAAATGAGTAAGTCTTTCTATCTGATTATGAATATTGCTTATCCATTTAGACTTACCGTTCTCCATTTCTAAAACATCAGCATTAGAACCGATAATAGTTAACGGCGTTTTTAGTTCATGACTAGCATCTGTTATAAATTGTTTTTGTTTTTGGTAATTTTCTTCTATAGGAGCTATTATTTTTTGCGATAATACCGTAACTAAAATAGAAACCGCACCTATAATTATTAACGCTATAATAATACTATTTTTGAGAAAATCAAAAAACATTACTAACTCACGTTCGCAATCAACAAAAATTACAAAATTCCCATAACTTTTAGTAGCATAAGTATATTTATAGTAGTCTACATACCCTTTATCGTGTTTTCGTGATATAGCTTTTTCTACAACTAATTGAGAATTTTTCGCCTCTAACAAGTTACCTCGATTATAAATATGTATTATGTTTTTATTCTCATCTAATTCTGCAACAAAAACGGCGTTAAAAAAAAGTTTATCCGTTGACAATATTCCCTTTTTGCTATTTACTGAATATTCTTCTAATAAATTGATTAATATATTATCATCATTTTTGATTTTATTTAATACTTCATCATTTTGATTAGTAATATTAGTATAATATATTATGTTTATAATAAAAAATACCAGTGCAATAACAAAAGTTGTTGTAAATACTGATATTAGGATAAATTTCTTTTTTAGAGATTTAATCATCTATTTCCTCCAATGTGTACCCCACATTTCTAGTTGCTTTAATTTGTATATTAGCATTCAATGCTTTTAATTTTCTTCTCAAATAAGAAATATTAACCCAGACAACATTTATTTCTGAGTCACTATCATAACCCCATATTTTTTCCAAAAAATTCTCCGTAGGAATTACATTCCAAGGATTACGAATAAGCATTTCCATAATTTGAAACTCTTTATTTGAAAGTCTAAAACTATCTGTTTTTGTAGAAAGCTCGAAAGTTAGTTTATTTAACTTAACATTTCCAAACTCCAATTCGTTACTAGTAAACGTTGCTTGTCTTCTTGTCATAGAACGTACCCTAGCTAATAACTCTTTTGTAGAGAATGGCTTCGTTAAATAGTCATCTGCACCACTGTCAAGCCCTTCTACCTTATCTTCTACTTCAGATTTTGCCGTCAACAATAACACCGGTGTATGTTTTTTTGATTCCCTTAGCTTTTTAACCACCGATATTCCATCCATCTCCGGCATCATAACATCTAAAATAGCACCATCATAATCATCTAATAATAAATAATCTAATGCGTCCTTCCCATTATGAACAGTATCTACTGAATAATTATTATGCTTTAGCATCATTTCTAACGCTTCAGCTAATTCATATTCGTCCTCTGCCAATAACAATTTCATATATACTACCTCCAAATTTTACATATAAATAATTCTTATATTATTGTACTTTAAACAACTAAAATTTAGTTTAAATATATTTAAAAAATTACTTTTATAATGAATACAATTACATTTTTTCTGTTAATTATTAATTAAAACTATTAAATATTATTTGTGAAAAAATCTAAACATAAATCAATAATACATCAAATTACCAGAGTAAAAAATATTTTCAAAAATAATATGACTTATTAAAGTTTAATTTTTACAAATTATATCATTTTGAAAATATTTATTTATAACTTAATAAATGAGTTATTTTTATTATATTATATTTTATTTGCTATAGTTAGTTATTAAAACTGGTCCTTCTGACGTTCCTTTTATACAGTATTTACACATATTCAAAAATAAACCATGCTCCAATACCCCTACTATGTTTGATAGCTTATTTTTTACATCTTCTATATCAAAACCATAACCTAAGTGTAAATCAACTATATAATTATTATTGTCAGTTATAAGAACTTCATTATCTTTAATTCTTAGAACAGGATTTAGACCTTGTTCTTTCATTTTACGAATTGTATGACTATATCCAAAAGGTAAAATTTCAACTGGCAAATTAAATCCACCTAATTTTTCAACATCTTTTGTTTCATCATAAATCCAAACTACAGTATCCGTTATATCTGCTACAATTTTTTCTCTAAAAAGTGCTGCTCCGCCACCTTTTATAGCATTAAAATTTTTATCAATCTCATCTACGCCATCTACTGTAACATCTATACGATCTACTTCTTCTAAATTTTTCACAACTAGACCTAAACTTTTGGCTAGCTCTATACTTTGTATAGATGTAGACACTAGCTCTACTTTCAGACCATTTTTTACTTTTTCTGCAATAGCATGAATAAAATAATATACCGTAGACCCTGTTCCTAAACCTACAATCATTCCATCTTTTACAAAATCTACCGCCTTATACCCTACTTGCTCTTTTAAATTCATAGTACCTTGCTTCCCTTCTAAAATACTAATTATACTCAACTAATAAATATTTCTTTTTCCCTCTACGTAAAACTGTATATTTATTTTGTAACTTGTCTTTACCGTCTATAACATAATCTAAATCAGTAATTTTCTCACCATTTATATAAATAGCTCCATTATTAATATCTTCTCTAGCTTGACGTTTTGATGACACTAATTTTGTTTGTATCAAAAACTCCACTATATTTTCATTACTAATGCTTACTTTAGAGCTAGGCATACCTTTTACAGCTTGTTCTAACTCCAAACTACTAAGTCCCTTAATATCACCAGAAAATAGTGCTTCTGTTATATTTAAAGCACTGTTAAGAGCTTCTTCTCCGTGTACTATTTTAACCATTTCTTCAGCAAGTTTTTTTTGTGCTTTTCTTAGATGAGGTTCGTCTTCAACACTCTTTGCTAGACTTTCTATTTCTTCTTTGTCTAAAAATGTAAATTTCTTCAGAGTAGAAACAACATCTGCGTCAGATGTATTAAACCAAAATTGATAAAATTCATACGGTGTTGTTTTTTCTGGATCTAACCAAACAGCACCTCCTGTAGATTTTCCAAATTTAGTACCATCAGACTTTAACATAAGAGGAATAGTCATTCCGTAAGCTTCTACGTCTCCACGTAATTTACGCATTATTTCTAATCCAGTTGTAATATTACCCCATTGATCAGAACCACCTAATTGCATCTTCACACCATATTCTTTGTTCAAATAAGCGTAATCTATACCTTGTAGTATAGTATAACTAAATTCTGTAAAAGACAATCCTGAATCAAGACGTGAAGATATTGAATCTTTAGCTAATAAATAATTAATATTAACTAATTTTCCATAATCACGTAAAAACTCCAACATAGACAGTTTACCTAACCAATCTGCATTGTTAACAAATTGAATTTCTTTGCCATCACGGAAAATATTTCTCAATTGATTTTCTAATTTTCTAGAATTACTTTCTATAATGTCTAATGTTTGTAACTGACGTTCCTCACTTCTTCCAGAAGGATCCCCTATTACACCAGTTCCTCCTCCTACTAATATTACAGGTTTATGGCCATATTGTTCAAATCTCTTTAATGTTAAAAAAGGTAATAAATGACCTACGTGAAGAGAATCTCCAGTTGGATCTGTTCCACAATAAATAGAAACACTCTCCGTTTCAAGTAATTTTGATATATTTTCTTCATCAGTTTGCTGATAAATTAACCCTCTATATCTAAGATCTTCTAATAGTTTTGACATATTATCTCCTTTCTTAATTTATGTTAAGTTTATCACTAAATAATTATAACATATATATAGTGCTATTATCCACATTTCATCAAATTAATTTTATAATTATATGATAAAGTAAACATTTTCTTTATGAAAGTTTGAAATTTAATATTGATTATATTTTCAATATAAGATAATATAATAATTATTCTATAAACTAGATATATTTATATTAACTGAATATAAAGAAATTAAAATCATTTTCTTATTTTCATTTTTATATTTATTAGAAAGGATTTATTTATGAACAATCAAATTACTAGTATGCCTTCTAAGACAAAAGGAATATTTATGTTTGTCTTATTACTTTTTGCATATGTTGTATTTGCTACTAACTGGGTAGCTGGATCTAATTTATCCAAACAAATTACACACTACTATTTTAACGGAAAAGAAGTTTCCCCGATAATTTCTGAAGTAGTTAACTACACAATTACAATAGCTAGAATTATATCAAATTTACTAGCCGCTTATATTCTAATAAAATTGAATCCTAGAAAAGCTGTTATTTTCGCATTAATTTGTTTATCATTTTCTTTTGTAGCTATATTTAGTCCTAATTACTGGCTATATACATTTGCTAGAATGATTATGGCATTTGGTGGATCAATGATTATAGTTTTTATAAATACATTCGTGGCTAAATTTGTATCAAAAGATAAAAGAATTATTACAAGTGCATTAACTACTGCAGCATACAACTTTGGAGCCGCCTTAGTAGCTATCTTGTTCTATATTTTCAAAGATATGTTTATCAGTAATTGGCGCTACACTATGATAGGATTTAGTATATTTAGTATAGTACTGTTAGTTACTTGGACTATTATTGCAGAAGATTTCAAACCAACTGTAACTTGGAAAACACCTAACTATTTCGTCCAAAAATTATATTTAGAATCACTAGAAAACTCTAGCACTACTAAAAGTAACAAGTCTTATACTTACAAAGATGCATTCAAAGATAAATTTATTTATTTCTTCGCATTAGGTTTCGGTGGATTCTTATTCTTATATGTTATGCCACTAGTTTCTTTACCTAATAAAGTAGCTCAAGCTGTGGGTGGAAATTTCAAACCAGAATTTATGATTCTATCAGTAACTCTAGGTGGTATTATAGGTACTATTGTTAGTATGTTCTTTAGTAAATTACGATTTAGAAGAAAGCCGTTCTTAATTGCTCACGGTATTTTAATGATTTCTTCTATGTTCATTGGTCTTCAGGTAGTTTATTATAACCCTAATTTAGCATACTCACTATTTGCAATTTCTGGGTTCTTTATGTATTCACAATACCCTGTATATCTAAACTACCCTTACGAATTACCAGAAGTCTCTTCACAAAAATTAACTATTATGTTTGGAGTATTTTGGGCTTTTGGATACGCAATATATACTATATTTAACTTCTTATGGAGTATAATTCTACAAAATTACGGCTATAATACATCTATTATGTTTTATATTTTGGCTAGCTGTAGTTATGTTATTTTCATCTTTACATTCCCAGAAACTATGAAAAAAATAAATAAAAAGAAATCTGAAGTATAAAAACTTCAGATTTCTTTTTGTTGTAATAACTATTATTTAATAAACATATATTAAGAAAAATTATTTAATTTTATTTAAAGAGTCTAATCTATTTACCACATTCTCATATTGTTCTTCATATAATGCTTTTTTATCTTGTTCTTTTTCTACAATATCCTTTGGAGCTGATGCTACAAATCGTTCATTAGATAATTTTTTATCTACACGCTCAATTTCTTTTCTCAACTTATCAAGCTCTTTATTTAGACGCTCTTTTTCTTTTTCAATATCAATTAAATCTGCCAATGAAACATATATTTCTAATCCTGGTAAAATTCTACTTATATCTGTATCACTTACCTCAATTTCCTTTTCAATAATTAACTCACTAGGCTTAGCAAATTTTTCTAAATACGCAGAACAAGAAGTCAGTGCATCTTTAATTTCTTCTTTAGCATATTTTATTTTTATTGGTATCTCTCTAGACATAGGTGCATTTACTTCGCTACGTATGTTACGAACAGCTACAATAACATCTTGAATAAGCTTCATAGCTTCTGTTGCTTCTTCAAAAATTAAGTCTTCATTTATTTCAACAAATTCTGAAGTTACAATACTTTCTCCAACGTGCGGTAAATTTTGCCATATTTCTTCTGTAACAAAAGGCATAAATGGATGTAACATTTTCAATGAAGCATCTAAAACATATACTAATATTGATTTTGTAGTTTGTTTTTTCTCTTCATCATCACCATTTAGTGCAATCTTAGCAATTTCTATATACCAAGAACAATACTCTTCCCAAATAAAATTATAAAGAATTCTAGAAGCTTCTCCAAATTCATATTTTTCAAATAAACGTTCATAATCTCGTATAGTTTCTGCTAGTCTAGTTAATATATATTTATCAGCATGACTTTTTTCTCCTGATAAATATATATCTTCATAAGACATATCTCCTAAATTCATAATAACAAATCTAGAAGCATTCCAAATTTTATTTATAAAATTCCAACTAGCTTCTATTTTTTCTGTAGAATATCGTAAATCTTGCCCCGGGGTAGAGTTAGTTGCTAAGAAATAACGTAAGCTATCTGCTCCATATTTATCTATGACTTCCATAGGATCTACACCATTTCCTAAAGATTTACTCATTTTACGTCCTTGTTCATCACGTACTAAACCATGTATCAAAGTATCCTTGAATGGACGTTCTCCAGTAAACTCTAAACCTTGGAAAATCATACGTGCCACCCAGAAGAATATAATATCATACCCTGTTACTAAACAATCAGTTGGGAAATAACGTTTGTAATCTTCACTATCTTCATTAGGCCAACCTAACGTTGAAAAAGGCCATAAGGCTGATGAATACCACGTATCTAAAACATCTTCATCTTGTGTGTAATTTTCTATATCTTTTGGAGGATTTACTCCTACATATATATCTCCTGTTTCATTATGATACCATGCGGGTATTCTATGGCCCCACCAAAGCTGTCTAGAAATACACCAATCTTGAATATTTTCCATCCAACCGCTAAATGTACTTTCAAAGCGTTGAGGGTGAAAGTTAACTTTTTTATCTTCATCTTTCTGATTATCCAAAGATTTATCTGCTAATGGTTGCATATTTACAAACCATTGTTTTGACAAGTAAGGCTCGACTACTGCTCCACTTCTTTCTGAATGTCCTACAGAATGTACATGTTTTTCTACTTTAAAACATATTCCTTCATCTTGTAAATCTTTTATTAGATTTTTTCTACATTCAAATCTATCTTGACCAGCATATTTATCAGCATAGTCATTCATTATTGCACCTTCATCCATAACAATAATACTTTCAAGATTATGTCTATTACCTACTTCAAAATCATTAGGATCATGTGCTGGTGTAATCTTAACTACTCCACTTCCAAAATCCATTTCTACATAATCATCTGCTATTACTGGAATTTCTTTATTTAATACTGGTAATAAAACTTTCTTACCTATATATTTTTTATATCTTTCATCTTTTGGGTTGACAGCTACAGCTGTATCTCCAAAGATAGTTTCTGGTCTAGTTGTTGCTACTTCTAAATAATCTCCGCTTCCATCAGCTAAGAAATATTTTAAATGATAAAACGCCCCTTCTACATCTTCATAAATAACTTCTATATTTGATAATGCTGTGCGTTGAGCTGGATCCCAATTAATAATTCGCTCTCCACGATAAATTATCCCTTTATTATAGTGGTCAACAAATATTTTAGTTACAGCATCATTCAAACCTTTATCAAGTGTAAATCTCTCTCGTGAATAGTCTAGACCTAGTCCCATTTTTGCCCATTGCTCACGAATATAGCTAGCATATTCTTCTTTCCATTCCCAAGCTTTTTCCAAAAACTTTTCACGTCCTATATCGTGACGTAAAATACCATCTTCACGTAATTTTGCTTCAACTTTAGCTTGAGTTGATATTCCTGCATGATCCATACCCGGAAGATACAACACATCAAATCCTTTCAAACGTTTATAACGTGTTAACATATCTTGTAACGTTGTATCCCAAGCATGTCCTATATGCAATTTCCCAGTAACGTTTGGTGGTGGAATAACTATAGTGTATTGATTTTTTTTACTTTTATTATTTGCCTTAAAAACCTCTTTTTCTAACCACCATTGATATCTATTTTTTTCAACTTCTTGTGGATTATATTTCGTTGACATTTCTGACATAATGATTCTCCTTTACTATTTTATAAACTAAACTTCATCAAAATTATTAGAAAAAAAAGACTCCTCGTATACTTTGAGGAGTCTGACTTTGTATTTTTTATTAAACCGCAAAATATTTCAAATAAGGACGAAATATTTCCGCGGTACCACCTTTATTCTAATAAATTAGCACTTAATAAGATTAACGCTCTACCACGTCTAAAACTACTAAAGTTCATTTTAGATACTCACCGGCTACTTCAAAGTCGTGTCTAGGAGAAATCTCTCAACCACTGATTTCTTTTCTGTATCCTAGCGGTACACAAACTTTTACTTATCGGCTCATAGCATTTTATATATCTATAAAATATAGTGATATATTATCATAACTTTCAAATTTATGCAACTATTTTTCAATACTTTTTATTTTTAGAAGCTTTTTATTTTCTATTTTGTAAATAGTTGTTGCTAAATTATCTACAAACTCTCTATCATGGGATACAAAAATTACTACCCCTGCAAACATCTTTAATACTCTAAATAATTCATCTTTAGATTTTATAGAAAGATTTCTAGTTGGCTCATCTAATATTATAATATCTTTTTTTTCGATCATAATTTCTGCTAAAAATACTTTTGCCCTCTGTCCCTCAGACAGCTTACTAACAGGATGCATCATTTCTTCTCTAGTAAAATTTAAAGAACCTAACATAATATCTATCATATCTCTGTTATATTCAACAATATTCCTTTTTAAATAGTCAACTACAGTAATATTTTTGTCAAGTTTTTCATTATAGTCTTGTGGCATATAACTAAAATCCATCTTATTTTTAATCATATAATTCAAAATTTCATTTAACAAACTGGTTTTCCCTACACCATTATTTCCTATTATTGCTATTTTTTGAGGTCCTATTATATTTATAGAACAATCTTCTACCAATAATTTACCATTTATTTCTAATTTATCTAGTTTGAAATTTAAAACCTTTTTACTGTCATAAATATTATTAGAAGCAAGTTTAATTAATATAGAATCTTCATAATCTGGTCTTTTAGTAATTGCTCCTTTCTCTTTATGCAATCTTTTTTCTTGTGATTTTAAAGAACGCATCTTATCTTTTAAATTTTTTGCTACTAGTGGATCTCTGACCGCTTGATTTTGTAAATGATGAACTTTAGTATAAATTTCATTGTAACGTTTATACTTTTTATCATATAATTCTTGCTCTTTATTATGTTGTTTAGTCTGATTTTCAAACTTATTTGCCTTATAATCAACATATGTTCTATAGTCACCTTTGAAAACTGTAATTCTTGATTCTTTCTTTTTCATAACTTGTTCAAAATCTACAATTACATTAGAACAACGCTCCAATATTCTTTTATCATGACTAACAAAAACGATAGTTAATTTACTTTTTATTATAAAATTTTCCAACCAAATAAGTGAATCCATATCTAAATCATTATTTGGTTCATCGAGTAACAACACAGTAGGATTTTTTAGCAATTCGCATAGTAAAAGAAATTTTAATCTTTCTCCTCCTGAAAGATTACCTATTGTTATTTCATAATCGAATATCAACTCCTTATTCAAACTTAACTCCTCCAATAGTGAGTATAAGTTGGTATAGTCAATATAATTCAAATCAAAATTATATTCAATATATTCTCCAGGAGTCATTGATAGATACCTATTAGATAATTGTTGAGGTAAGTAACAAACAACTTCGTCTTTATCTACTAATTTTCCACTAACAATCCTTATACCATTATCTAGTTTCTTACTAGCCATAAACTTCAGAACAGTTGATTTCCCGTTCCCTTCTTCTCCTATAAAAGCTACTTTGGAAAATCTATCAATAAATACATTAAAATCTTTAATTAATGTTCTTAAATCTTTTTCTAACATTATAGTTAAATTTTTTACATATAGCATATAGTATACCTCCAAATAACTATTTGAAAGTTAACAAGCTATTTTACAAATAAAAAAACGTCCATAATATACAAATAATACATAATTGTAAAATAAGTTTGAATCAATAATAAGCACTACTGAAAAAACTAAATATTAAATATGGACGAATAAATTATAAAAATATTAAATTAAATTAAAATGCCCATTAACTTACAATACAAAATATTCAAAATGACTTTGTATTATTATAAATTCAATGGACATTCACCTCTTCTTTCTTTTCAATAATTGTATACCATTTTATTTTTATTGTCAATAATATATTTTTATGATATAATACTCTAATTTAATAAAGATTATAGGAGTTAGATATGAATAACAAAAGTATATTTGACAATCTTAAAAAAGCTGAACGTGGTGCTAAAATAAGTATATTAGCTTATTTAATTTCTTCTTCTTTAAAACTAATTTTCGGATTTTCTTATAATTCTTCTGCACTAATAGCAGACGGAATTAACAATGCAACAGATGTTATCGCATCTTTAGCTGTTCTTATCGGACTAAAAATATCAAGAAAACCCGCTGATGAAAATCATCTTTATGGTCATTTTCGAGCAGAACTAATATCTAGTCTTATAGCTTCATTTATAATGATGTATGCCGGTATTCAAGTAGTTATATTTGCAATAAAAAATTTAATTAGTAATGATTATCCTATTCCTACAATAGAAACTGCTATATTAGCCCTAATATCTACTATTGTTATGTTAATTGTTTTCTATTACAATTTTAACTTAGCAAAAAAAATAAATAGTTCTTCCTTAAAAGCTGCTGCTCTTGATAACTTAAGCGATGCCCTAGTTTCTATTGGAACATTAGTAGGTATTTTAGGATCTATAGTAGGAGTAAAACAAGCCGATAGTATTGCTGCTACTATAGTAGGTCTGATTATTATTTATACAGCTATAAATATATTCAAAGATGCAACTCATATATTAACTGATGGTATCGAAGTAGAAACTATAGAAAAAATTAAAAAAATTGTAAGCAATATAGAAGAAGTTATAGAAATAAAAGAAATTCGTGGTCGATCTCATGGTTTAATTCATTTCATTGACGTAACTGTAACAGTTAATCCAAATCTAAACGTCATAAAAAGTCATGATATTACAGTAGAAATTGAAAAAGCTCTACAACAAGAATTTTTCGCATGCGAAACATTAGTTCATTTAGAACCTTATTATAATAATATAAAAAAATAATATTTATTAAAAAGTAACTAAAATTATGAATTTAACATATTTTAGTTATTTTTTAATTAGATTTATAAATAATAATTTATAATTGTTATAAAGCCCTACAATTCTTTACTTTATACATAAATTCTATTATAATATGTATAACTATAAATACTATATAATTAGAGGTTATTATGACACACGCAAAAGCAATATTTTTCGGTGAACATTCTGTAGTTTACGGAAAAAAAGGTATTACAATTCCTTTAGTTGAAATGACTGTTAGTGCCTCACTAATAAGTACAGATTATGTACAAGAACGAGATGAAATAATTTCTTATATAGCTAAACAATGTAATATTGACAAAAATACGAAAATAGATATTCAAAGTACTATACCTGTTGGACGTGGATTAGGTTCATCTGCAGCACTATCCGTAGCCATAGCACGTGCTAATAAATGCAAAAATATAGAAGAAATTGCTAATAAATGCGAGAAGTTTATTCACGGTAATCCTAGTGGTATAGACGTAAGTCAAGTTCTTAGTAATAGTCCTTTATTATTTTCTAAAGAAGACGGCGCAATGCCTCTAAATTTTTGTCTAGAAAGTTATTTATTAATAATTGATACTGGCATAATAGGGATAACTAAAGATACCGTATCTAGAGTAAAGAAAAATTTTTCTAACAATAAACAATATATAGACGATTTAGGGAAAATTACAGAAGAAGTAATACCTTATTTATTGAATAAAAATATTGAAAAAGTTGGCTATTATATGGACAAGGCTCAATACTTACTAAGTAAGATTGGAGTCAGTCATAGTAATAATGACGAGGTCATAAATATTTGTAAAGAGAACGGAGCTTTGGGAGCAAAAATCACTGGAGGCGGAGATGGTGGTTGCTGTATATCTTTAAGTAAGACACTAGATGAAGCTAATAAGATTCAAGAAGCTCTCAAACAGAAAGGATATTCATCATGGATAATTTCAGTATAGGCTATGCTAATATAGCATTAGTTAAGTATTGGGGAAAAAAATCTAAAAATCCTGTTTTGCCATTTAATCCTAATATATCACTAAGATTAGATAGTTTATATTCAAAAACTAAAATTGAAAAAAGCTCATCGGGATACGATGAATTTTATATCAATGACAAAAAACAATCAGATAAAGAAGTTTCAAAAATAATAAATTTTATAGATAAATTCGTTCCAAGCAAGAGAGAGAGAATAAAAATAATAAGCTATAATACAGTACCAACTGCGGCTGGGCTCTCTTCAAGTTCTAGTGGAACAATGGCACTTGTTATTGCTTGTAACGAATACTTTAAGTTGAATAAGTCAACAGAACAATTAATAAAAATAGCAAAAGAAGGATCAGGATCATCTTGTAGAAGCTTTTTTAAAATGGCTAGTTGGCTAGAAGATGGAACAGTAAAAGAAATAAAATGTAATCTTGATTTAGCTATGTTCATTCTAGTAGTTAGTGAAGATATAAAAGAAATATCTAGTCGTGAAGCTATGGAGAGATGCGTAAAAACATCAACTAATTTTAAAGAGTGGACTGAAACTGCAAAAAAAGATTTTGATTCAATGATTAGTGCAATAGAAGAAAATAATTTCACAAAAATAGGAAAAATAACAGAGAGCAATGCACTAGCTATGCACAGCACTACAAAATGCGCTACCCCATCTTTTAGCTTTTTGACAGAAGAGAGTTATGAGGCTATGGATATCGTAAAAAAAATTAGAAATAGTGGTATAGAGTGTTATTTTACTATGGACGCTGGGCCTAACGTAAAAGTTCTATATCAAAAAAAAGATCATGATAAATTATATGAGGAAATAAAATATTTATGGAAGAAAAAAATAATTCAATGTATGGTGTAGCCTACGGAAAACTATATATAGCAGGAGAATATGCCATATTAGAAGACTATTCAAAAGCTATAATTACAAGTGTTGACAAAAAAATTATAGCTTTTATTAGTCCTGCAAAAAAAACTACAATTTACGATAATATGCACTATACAGAAATTTCTATGAATGATAATCATGAAAATTTTACAAATATACAAAAAATAATTGAATTCATTAGAGATTATGTAAATATTTACGATGATTTCTCTCTAACTATTTTCAATGAATTAATTGAAAGTGATGATAAAAAATACGGATTAGGATCATCAGGTGCAGTATTAGTAGCAATAACAAAAGCTATCTTGAACTTTTACAAAGTTCCTTTTGATAATACTAAAGTATTCAAAATAGTAACCCTATTTTCTATAATAAACAATGTTTCTGGTTCAATGGGAGATGTAGCTGCTAGTTGTCATAACGGCGTAATTTTTTACCAAAAATTTTCTACAACAAAATTAAAAAATTTAATTAAAGAAAATAGCATAGAAAATATTATAGATAATTTAGAATGGCCTGGACTTATAATCGAACAATTAGAAACTAAGGCAAATATTGAAATGGTAGCTAAATGGACAGGCGAAATTATTGATACTAAGATTCACGTTAACGCTTGGAACGAGACAAAAAAAGAGATTAATAACAAAAGTTTTGGATTCACTTCAAAAATAAATCTAATTCTAGAGCACAGACGCTACAAAAAATTTATAGATAGATCAAATCAACTAGTTATGAGATTAAAACTATATTTACAACAGGACAATGGTAATCTAGTTATACCTATTATTAAAGATATAAGAAAAAACCTACTATATTTAGAACAAATATCTAATATACCTATGGAGACAATAGCTATGAAAAAATTTATTATGAAATTTCCTTGTGGTAAACAAAGTGGTTCAGGAAGCGGTGATATGGTATTAGGATTTAGAACTAGTTCAATAAACAAATTTAGTGTAACACTTGATCTTACTAAACTATAAGGAGTTCACATGAGAAAAAAAGATCATATAAATATTGCTCTTAAAGATAAAACTACAAAAACTAGCTTAGATAATTATAGAATAGACTACAATAGCATTCCCTATTTTGGAATTAGCGAAGTTGACACATCAACAACCATTTGTAATCAAAAATGGCAATATCCTTTTTTTATAAATGCAATAACTTCTGGCGGAGAAGAATGTAATTTTATAAACAAACAATTAGAAGAAGTATGCGAGATTTGTAATATAGAATTTTTTGCAGGATCATACTCACCTGCTCTAAAAAACGAAGAAGATAAAAAATGTTATCCAAAAAATAAATCTATAAATATAGGTTTAGACAAAAATTACTCTACTGTTCTTAAAGCTATAGAAGAAGTTAATCCTAAATATATTCAATTACATACTAATCCGCTTCAAGAGATGATTATGCCTGAAGGAGATAAAAATTTTGAGAATTGGTTAAATAATTTGAAAGTAATCAGTACTAAAACTCAAGTACCTATTATACTAAAAGAAACAGGATTCGGTATGAATAATAAAACTATAGAACTAGCTATAAAGTTAAATCTTGCTGCTGTTGATATTAGCGGAAAAGACGGAACAAACTTTGCTAAAATAGAAAATAGCCGTACTAAAAATCCATCTCCATATTTAGAAGAAATAGGTTATACTACTGCAGAGTCTCTAGAAATAGCAAAAAATTATAAAAATAAAATAGATATAATTGCTAGTGGTGGAATCAGAAATCCTTTAGATGTCATAAAATGCCTAGCATTAGGAGCAAAAGCCGTAGGAATTTCAAGAGTATTTTTGGACATATTAATAAATAAAGGAAAAGAAGAATTAATTGCTGAAATAAAAAAATGGCAAGAAGAATTAAAGTATATTATGATTTTAACTAATTCAAAAAATATTAAAGAGTTAGAAAATAAAATAAGAAAAATATAAAATAAATACCCTAAAACTATTGTAAATATAAAAATAGGATAACAATTTGTTATCCTATTTTGTTACTATCACATATTATAATTGCTAACTACCCCGATTATTTCTATTACTAGAATTACTGCTAGGAGTATTATTACTATTATTATTTGTTGTATTATTTATATTGTTACTACTATTATTCTCTACATTGCTGCTGTTCGTTCTGTTATTAGATAAGTTATTGTCATTATCATTATTTTCGTTATTATTTTGAGAATTATTTTGTTCATTTTGACGCTTAGACGCTTCTTCTTGTTGTTTTTTTTCTAATTCACGACGTTCACTATCTGTAAGAACTTTAATACCTCCATCATAATTTCCAACATCCTTAGGAACAGTAAATGATTTTGGTCTATAAGTATTAACAATATTTTGCATATTCATTTTATAAAGAGCTTGCGTTTTAAGGGTATCTTGCTGACTTAAATATTTAGTAGGTCCATCAATAGAACTAAATCCTTGCCAAACTGCTAAAGTATAATTACTAGTGTATCCTACTACCCAAGAATCTTTAGCAGAATTATCAATGTCAAATCCGTACTTGTTAGCATCCTCTTCTGAATAAGTAGTTGTTCCAGTCTTAACTCCCATATCCGCCCCACTAATAGCCGCCTGTTGAGCCGTACCATTTACAACGTTTCTTAGCATAGATGTCATAATATAAGCTGTACTATCTTTAATAACTTGTTTTCTATCATCTCTACTAAAGCTCTTTAATTCCGTTTCTTCGCTATCATAAACTTTTTTTATAGCTTTTGGCGTTGCATAGTATCCACCATTAGAGAATGGCACATAAGCTCCAGCCATTTGTAACGGACTATAGCCGTCAGCACTACCACCTATAGGTGTAGTAAGTGAATTATCAGTAACTTCCATACCTACACTATTTGCATATTTTTTCACGTTCGAAAATCCTACTTCTTGATACGTCTTTATTGCTGGAATATTAAACGACATAGTAAGAGCGTAATTCATAGTTACATTTCCATGAAACTTACGATCCCAGTTTTGAATTTGTGTACCTGGTATTTGAGTATCATTAATCATATGATTAGTTGACCAACCTAAATACTCAACAGCAGGTGCATAAGCTAATATAGGTTTAATAGCAGATCCTGGTTGTAATTTCGATTGTGTAGCTATATTAAATCCACCATACTTGAAGTTTCTACCACCATATAAAGCTGCTATACCACTGTTATCATTATTTAATGCTACCATAGCGACTTCACTAGATTGTTTAATTCCTACTAAGTTTGAACTCATACTATTTGACATATTTTTTTGAATTGTAGTATCCAAATTAGTATATACTTTTAAACCTAAGTTTAACACATCTCCTTCATAGTCTTTAAATTCTGGACTATTTCTTAATTCTTGCTCAACTTGACTCATATAAGCAGTATAAGCAGAATCAAATTCACTAGAAAGAACATAACGTTCATTAGCTGTTCTATTTACTATTCCAGTCATTATATCTGTTGCTTGAGCTTCTGCTGCCTCTGCTTCTGTTATCTTTCCATGATATTGCATTAAATATAATACTGTATCACGGCGTTTTTTTGCATTTTCTGGATGATCATATGGATTATACCCATTTGGTTGTTGTGGCATTCCAGCAAGAAAAGCCATCTGTGGCAAAGTCAACTGATTTAATTCTTTTCCATAATAATAGTTAGCAGCTGTTTTCAAGCCATAAACTCCATCTGAATAGTAAATTCTATTTATGTACATATTAAAAATAGTTTCTTTATCATAATTTTGTTCGAGTTTATAGGCTAAGTATGCTTCTTGAACTTTTCTCTTAACACTCTTATTATCATCTAAAAATGTTCTTTTTATTAACTGTTGAGATATAGTAGATCCCCCTTGAGAACCAAATCCGCTTGTCAAGTTAGAAAATACTGCACCTACTAGCCTTCTATAGTCTACTGCACCATGCTCAAAAAATCTATTGTCCTCCGTTGCCAAAATGGCATCTTGCATCTGCTGAGGAACTTCTGACATTTCTACGTTTTCACCAATTTTATTTCCAAGCTTTGCTACTTCCTGATTATTTACATCATAAACTATAGTTCTATTATTATTGTCAAGAATATTAGAATCGAATGCTGGAGCTTGATAAATCCAAACTACACATAATAAAAATATTGTTATTATAGCTATGCTAGTCAAATATAATCCATATTTGAAAATTTTACGCCATATATTTCCGTTATCTTTTCCTTTAGGTTTTCTATTACTAATTCTAGTCTTTAATGAATTAAGTTGCTGTTCCACAGAGGACGCACCTTCTTTAGATTTATTATTAGCCAATCTAATATACCTAGTTTTGTTATTACTCTGATAATTATTTTTATTACTAGCTTGGCCTCTCTTAGCACTAACTCTAGAAGGCGCACTTCTTTTTATAGTATTATCATCAGTATAACTTTTTTCTTTTTCTTGATTATTATAAATATTTCTAGACACATATCCGCCAGGCTCTACCGATTTTCCTCTCGTATATCTCGCCCTTCTGGACATTCGTTCGTTATTCTTCTCTGTCATAAATTTATATTTTCCTCACACAAATAATTACATTACTATATATAATTTTATAAAAAAAATTAGAAAAAATCAATTTATCAATCAGTATTTATCTTTACATTTCTATTAAGAAAATTTATAATATTAAAAGAATGTTACGCAAATATAACATTTAATACAAAAGAAACATTAAAGTAGAGATTGTATAGATGAAAAGAAATGTAAGTTTAAACAAAATTTCAAATAAAGAATTTCAAAAAATTTTTTATAGCGAAATAAAAAATATTAAATCTATCCCTAAACTACCTGATTGCGAATTTATTCATATAGGATCAACAGCTTTTCAAAATTCCATAGGAGAAAAAATTGTTGATATTTTAGTAGTTGTTGATAATTTACACGATATTACAACATTTGATGAAAAAAGATTAAATAATATACATTATCATAGAGTTGCTCATAACAATAAAGGATTAGTATCTTATTGTAAAATTGTAGATTTCAATAAAATGAATTATAATACTAAACTTTTTATCGTTCAGAGAAATTCTAATGTGCATAACAATTTTATAAAATTTAATAATCTACTAAGAGAAAATAAAAATATATTTAATAAATATCAAGATTTCAAAATAACAAATTATAAAAAAAAAGCAAATATAAAAATTTATAACCAAATAAAAAATGATTTTATACAAAAAATTATTGATGAGGCTAATAATGATTAATGAAAAAATAGAAAAACTCGTAACAAATAGTGAAATAAAATATAACGAACCATTAAAAAATTATTCCTATACAAAAACAGGTGGAAGCAGTGATATTCTCATATTTATAAAAAGTATCTGTGATTTAGCTAATATTATTAAATTTGCTAAAGAAGAACATATCCAACTAACTATTTTAGGAAATGGTTCTAATGTCCTAATTTCTGATAAAGGTATTAGAGGTATTACAGTTATAACATCTAAATTAAACAAAATTGAAATTTTAGACGATTATATAGTTAGTTGTGAAGCAGGAGTTACGCTTCATGAATTAACACAATTTTTAATAAATAACTCTCTATCAAATCTAGAATTTGCATGCGGTATCCCTGGTAGCGTTGGTGGGGCTATATATATGAATGCTGGAGCTTATGGCGGAGAAGTTAAAGATGTAGTTATAAAAGTAGAAACTATTGATAAAGATGGAAATATAAAATTATATAGTAATGATGATATGCACTTTTCATATCGTCATTCAATTATTCAAGAAAATTCAGATATTATTACTAAAGTTTATTTTCAACTAAAACCAGAAAATAAACAAACTATAATTGATAAAGTACTAGAATTAAATAAATTACGCGCAGAAAAACAACCTCTAGAATATCCTTCTTGCGGTTCAGTATTCAAACGACCAGAAGGGTATTTTGCTGGAAAATTAATACAAGATGCTGGATGTCAAGGTCTGATTGTAGGAGGAGCGCAAGTTTCTACAAAGCACGCTGGTTTTATGGTAAATATTAATAACGCTACTTGTGATGACTACAAAAAACTTATCAAATTAGTGCAACAAAATGTTTTTGAAAAATTCAATGTTGAACTAGAACGAGAAGTAAAAATTATAGGCGAATAGTTTTATAATAAAGTGATAATATTAAACAAAAAGAGATGATAATTGTCATCTCTTTTTTATTTTTTTAAAATTATATTAAAGTAATTACAAAATTTAATAATTGTTCAAAGGTACTATATATTGTACAAAGTTTCTACAATGAATTTATAATATTATACAATTCTTTTATTTTTTCATTCCAAGAATGTTTTTCTATTTCAATTACTATATTTTCTGGTAAACTTCTTTCTTTTCTAGTTCTTATAATTTGTGTATTAATAGCCTCAACTAACCTATTTATAAAATAAGGCTTTTCCTCTTCTACTGCTTTATCTGTATCATATATAGTCGGCATTTTTACATACTCAATAACTTCTGAATTGTTAATTTTTTCTCCCAAAAATTCTATTAATCCTGCTATATCTGTGGTTACCGCTCTAAGTCCACTGCCTAAAGCCTCCACAGCTATAAGACCTAAACCTTCAAAGTAAGAAGGTAGTACAAAAATATCTTTAGTACGCATAACATCAGCTAATTCTTTTTGATTAGATACATTATAAATACTTATATTTTTAATATTTTTTATAGAATTTTCTATTTTTTCTTTATCTTCATCTTTTACATTTCCTATTAAGTCCAAAGTCACATCATTGTGGATATCTTGTAGTTGTTTAAATGCCTTTATTAATTCATAAAAACCTTTAGATTCATCAAATTTACCTGCATAAATAAGTTCTACATTATTTTTTTCAAACTGTTCTTTAGGAGGATAAAATACTTTATCATTATATCCTGCTCCTATATTTTGTATTTTCAATCTATCATAATTATAAACTTTTACTATATCATCTATTTGATTATTGCTTAGTGATAATACTTTGTCTAACTTATCTAAATTAGTAACGTATTTATCTTTCATATTATTGTGCTTTTCTGCCTGTCTTATATCTGTATTATGACATATAGCTACAATTTTTTTATCATTAAAAACTTCACAAACTATAGAAGTTAACATCCATAAATGATGAGTTATAATTATGTCAGGATTAAATTCTTCTTTAATTTTAATTAGTTTTTCTGTAAATGATTTTTTCCAATGAAATATCATTTCTTCTGTCATTTCTGAATATACAGTATTTCTATAAGGCATTATATCACTCATACCTACTATAGAAAATGGTAAATTATCAGTTTCAAAATATACTTCATATTGTTTATCTTTACCAAGAATATCTATATCATAATCCGAATTAGTTCCATACAAACAAGCTTGCTCTATATCTGAAAAATTTTTGAACCCTTCTATTATATTTGAAAAATATACTCCACTTCCCGTCTTCATAGGAAGTTGTGCTAACACGTGCAAAACTTTCATCTTCTTGCTCCTTAATTATATTTTTTAGGATAATCCATATCCTTACAAAAATTACTCTCAACCACATTCTGATATTTGATCTTCTATTGGAACAGGTGAGAAGTCTTTTTTATTAATCGGCGTAAAAGTATACTTTTTGATGTCCATAGGTTCTATCAAATTAATAACCTTTTTACCTAAATCCGACAAAATTTTGCTTACTTCTAAAGAATCAGAAGGATTGTCACTATATACTAATATAAGCTGTTCATCACTAATACTAGAAGTATCTGATACAACATTATCTATATTACTTTTAATCTCTATACTTTCTAATTTTTCATTTCCAACATTTAATAAAATATGATTAGTTGTTGATTTTAAATATTTAAATTCTGCCATGATAACATTTTTAAATTTAGGTTTTCCATAATTATACTGTCTTATCCCATCACCAATATATAAATTTTTAAATCCTTTTTCACGTAAAATTTTCTCGGTATTTCTAGAAGTAATATCTACAACACAATACAGTATTATATCCTTATCTTTATAAGAATCTAATATATCACTACCATCACGAAGAACTTTAATTGGTATATTCACTGCATTTATAGCATGAGCATTTGCATATTCCTTATTCCATCTAACATCTACTACTAAAGCTTCATCATAAGTTTTTCTTTCAACTTCATATCCAGAAATTCTACCCGGCTTTCCTTTTTTTAATTTCAACCAAAATAAATAGGAAATTACAACTAAAATTACAATTATAATTATTATGTACTTCATTATATCCTCCTTTCTTATATACTATAATTTTATCATAAAAATATATACTATTCTATAACAAAACATTAAAATCCATAATCTAAAAATTAATATTCTTTCTTTATTAAACTGACTAATAAATATTAAATAATAACTGACATATATAAAAAAAGAGATATACTTATTTTCTAAGTATATCTCTTTTTAATTATTTGTCGCTAAAAGAAAATATATTATTTATTATTTTTTTCTTTTACGATAAGCTATTATAGCCGCTGCTAATAGTCATGTTAATCCTGCATAAGTTGTTGAACTATTTTCATCTCCAGTATTAGATAGTTTCTTCGGATTAGATCTTATTTTACTTTAAAATCTTTGTCTTCTGGCTTATCTACTGGTGGATTTTCTGGTTTCTCTGGTTTATCAGGATTAGGTGTTGGATTCTCTGGATCTTTTTCATAAGGTACAGGTGTGTCCTTACATGGATTATTTGGATCTACGATTGGCAGTGGTGTATATACTTTTGTTGGGTCGTTTGGATCTTTTGGTTTCAACGGATTACCATTCGGATCTTTTGGTGTATATCCTGGAATGTATGGTAATGGTGGATTATCCCCTGGTACTTCTGGTGTTTCATCATATGGAACTTTTGGAATTTCTTTTCCTAGTTCTGTTGGAATATATGGTACGTAGCTTCCTAGCTCTTTGTAGATATATGTTACCGTTGTTGTTCCTTCTACAACCTTACCTGTTTCTTTATCACATCTTTTATCTTCGTAAAGATATATTTCTTACCGTCTTTTTCTATAATCTTAGGTTTCTCTGTTTCATTTTCTCCTGTATTATAGTCTGTTCCTACTGGACTTTCTTTTGTATCCTCATAATCTTCTTTGATTGTTTCTCCAGCTTCGTTTACGTATTTAATTACGACATTACCTTTTTTAACTACTTCTGGAATATAAATTACCTTATCTTCATAGTTATTATCTGTAGCTTTAACACCTGTATATGCTCCAGTAGCATTAGCAGAAGTTGAATCTCCTCTATCTACTTCTTCTTTTGAAAGTACATATCCCTCTAATGAACTGTTTTTATAGTCTTCAAATGAACCTGTTGTATCTGTTGTATCTTTTTGATACTTATCATCTATAACTGTCCACTATTTAAATGTTACTTCTCCTGTTACTAGATTTATTGTTCCTGTTCTCTTGAAGTAAATTGTATCTGTTTTTGTAGGTATTTTAGACTCATCTACCTGTTGGCGATTTGTTCCATCTGCATTCTCTGTATAGTATGTAACTGTTCTTGTTACTGCTTTTTTCATACTATCTGGATTAGTTGCATCTGGATTATTTGGTACTTCTTCTCCAGTCAACAAAATAGCACCAAGAAACACACTATCCAATTCAAAATGATATTTTCGAAGTGAATAGCGTTGTTTCATTGAATGCCAATTAAAACTCTTCTTGTTTTTCATATTCGAGTTAAATTCCTTTCTTATAAATAAATTACAAGAACACTATTAAGTCAACTTTAAGGATACAACAAATTAAAATATGTAAGACATTTATTAATACTTATTATTAATAAAAAAACAATACTATGATTTAATTCATAGTACCGTCTTTATTTTTTGTTAAAAAATGCATTAAAAATTAAATATTGTTATTTCATTGTAATTATTATTTCTTATAAAAATAATATTAAATCTTTATTTTGATTTATCTTTCCAACATTCAGCATTATTTATTTTTATCGGTAAATTATCTAAATAAAATTGAGGATCTTTTCCTTGTTTATATTGCCTTATATAATCTTTTAATACTACATAAACTACTCCAGAAAGTCCTATTATGGCTATTAAATTAAGTACAGCCATAACTCCCATTGTAACGTCTGCAACTCCCCATACCAAATTCAAATCAGCAATACTACCTAAATAAACAAATAAACATACAAAAACTCTGTAAACATTAACCGCCCATTTTTTAGGTATTAAATATTGAATATTTGTTTCTCCGTAATAATAATTACCTATAACTGAACTATATCCAAATAAAAATATTGCTAGTATCAAAAATACTGATCCTACGCTTCCTATTTGTGAAGTTAGTGCTGCTTGAGTTAACTGTATACCTTTTAGTGTACCATCACCATATTCTATACCTGGATAAAGTAAAATTAAAAATGCTGTAGCCGTACATACTAAACAAGTATCAAAATAAACTCCTAAAGTTTGAATAAGTCCTTGTTTAGCTGGATGCGTACTATCTGCTGTTGCTGCTGCATTTGGCGTAGAACCAAGACCAGCCTCGTTAGTAAACATACCTCTCTTAACTCCTAACAAGACGGCTGTTCCCATACCAATAACTCCACCACCAACTTGCTCTAATCCAAAAGCTGATTTTACAATAGTAGTAATCAAACCTGGTATCTTCTCAAAATTAATTATCATAATAACTATAACTATCAACAAGTAAGCTACCGCCATTACAGGTACTAACCATTGTGTAATTTTAACTATTTTCTTAACTCCACCAAAAATAACAAAAACTGTCAAAACAGATAAAATTATACCTATAATATTAGAATTTATATTGTAGATATGTAAAGATTGAGCTATTGTGTTAGTTTGAACAGAGTTAAATGCAAAACCGTAAGTTATCGAAATAACTATGGCAAATACAACTCCCATCCACTTTTGACCAAGACCTTTTTCCATATAATAAGCAGGGCCCCCACGAAAAACACCTTTTCTATCCTTAACTTTATACACTTGTGCAAGAGCAGATTCTGCAAAAGAAGATGCTCCTCCAAAAAGAGCCATTACCCACATCCAAAAAACTGAACCCGGACCACCTAAAGCTATTGCTATTGCAACTCCTGCAATTGTCCCTGTTCCAACTCTTGATGCCGCTGATATAGTAAACGCTTGAAACGCAGAAACACCTTTTTGATTTCCATCTTTATCTACTTTGGGCTTTTCCTTTATCAACCTAAACATTTCTTTTATAAAAGTAAACTGTACAAATTTTGTACTAAACGTAAAATACAGACCTGTAATAATTACTAATCCTATAATAAAATAAGACCACATAAAATCATTAATTACCGTAAGTAAATCTAATATCTTATCAGACATAAAATCCCCCCTATAATAAAATTTATCTTAGTAATTATATAATTATAACAAAAACTAAATATTATAATCTAATGCATGTCAGATTTTATAACCTGCAAAGTTATAATTAAGTATTTTTTTCATATGTTCCTTCTCTCAAATCTTTTGCAATTTTAGCCAATTTTCTAAATCTATGATTAAGACCTGATTTTGACAACTTACCGTCTTCTACTATTTCTGCAATTTCTTTTAGGGGATACTCCGGATACTTCAATCTAGCTTCTGCAACAACTCTAAGCTTGTCATCTAAATTTTCTAAACCTAATCTCTCTGCTATTATATTAATATCCTCAACTTGTTTAGCAGAAGCATTTACTGTTTTATTCATATTTGCCAAATCACAATTTTGCATTCTATTAACAGAGTTATTTATATCCCTAACAATTCGCTCATCTTCAAACTGGAATAGAGCATTGCTCGCCCCTAAAATTTGAATAAATTCAGATATTTTTTCAGATTCCTTTATATAGACTATAAAACCTTTTTTTCTTTCTAAGCTTCTCGCATTCAAATTATACCCATTTAAAATATTTTTTAAATCTTCATTGTGTTCTTCATATTGTGAAAAAATTTCTAAATGATAATTAGAAGTTCTAGGATTATTAATAGATCCCCCCGCAAGAAAAGCCCCCCTTAAATAAGATATCTTGCTATCTGAATCAGATATTAATTTTTCCGATATATTTCCTTTTAGTGTATAATCATCATTTAATATATATAAATC
>NZ_JACBYC010000187.1 GCF_013415425.1 Gemella sp. GH3
CAGACTCAGAGAGCACATCAACATCAACAAGCGACAGTGCATCCACAAGTCTAAGTAACTCAGACAGTACAAGTACTTCAATGAGTGCTTCAAACAGTGAAAGCGAGTCACTAAGTGACTCAACATCAACATCATTAAGTACTAGTACATCACTAAGTGACAGTACATCAGGCTCATTAAGTGATTCTACCTCAGGAAGTACATCTATAAGCACAAGCACTTCAATTAGCAATTCAACAAGTATGAGTACATCTGAATCAGAAAGTGAGTCAATATCATCTAAGAGTCAATTCTCATCCTCTATGGTTGAACCGACTAGCACATCGTTGCCAGAATTTGATTTACCATCATACTTGGCTTCAGAATCAATCAGTGCTTCAACATCAATGAGTAGCTCAGAATCACTAAGTACATCAACATCAGATTCCTTAAGTGATTCGACATCGACGAGCGTATCGCTTTCAAACAGCGATTCAACATCAAATTCTCAATCAATTAGTGATTCTAACTCTAGTAG
>NZ_JACBYC010000168.1 GCF_013415425.1 Gemella sp. GH3
GTATTAAAGATATGAAAAAATCTCAAAAGTACGAAGAAAAAGTAGGTCTTACTCCAGGCAAGTTGGACGATAAAACTGAGAAAAAAGGCGAAAAACTTGAAAAAGATAATCGTAAAGATGTAAAAAAATTAGATAAAAAGCTTCAAAAAAATATTGAAAAACGTCACAAACAAGAAGAAAAACAACAAGAAGCAGAGAAAAAGGCTAGAAAAAAAGAATTTAAAAAATATGATGATTACGTGGCTGACAGCGTTGTAAAACAAAATAAAGAATCTGATAACACTCAAGGTTAGTTGTTAATGGTCAAAGTAATCATAGATGGAGATGCTTGTCCTGTTGTTAATTCAGTGATTGAATTAACTAAAGGGACAGGCATTTTTGTTAACGTTTTAAGAAGTTTTAGTCACTTTTCTCATCAAATTCAGCCTGAACATGTAAAAACTGTGTATGTTGACGATGGGCCAGATGCTGTTGATTATAAAATTGTACAATTAGCTAAAAAGGAAGATATTGTCC
>NZ_JACBYC010000056.1 GCF_013415425.1 Gemella sp. GH3
TACAAAAGTTAATGAACTTAAGCATTTAGATCGAGGTTATGTAAATTTACAAGGAAAATTAAAAGACCTTGGTGCAGATATTAAGCGTATTAATGATTAAATCATTTTTAAACATCAAAGTTTACATTTCGGAGGTTTAATATAATGGAAACAATTTTTGACTATAATCAAATTAAACAAATTATCCCTCATAGACAACCGTTCTTATTAATTGATAGAGTTGTTGAATATGAAGAGGGAAAACGTTGCGTGGGTTTAAAGCAAGTTTCTGGTAATGAACCATTTTTCCAAGGGCATTTTCCTGAATACGCAGTAATGCCAGGTGTATTAATAACTGAAGCACTAGCTCAAACTGGAGCCGTAGCGATGTTAAACAATGAAGAGAATAAAGGTAAAATAGCTTTATTCGCTGGTATTGATAAATGTCGTTTCAAAAAACAAGTGACACCTGGTGATACGTTAATGTTAGAAGTAGAAATTACTAAAATTAAAGGACCAATAGGTAAAGGT
>NZ_JACBYC010000224.1 GCF_013415425.1 Gemella sp. GH3
AAATATTCTTTCATCATTTTTATCTATCTTATAAGCAAAAGGTCTTTTTATTAGTTTTTCTATTTTGTTCATATTAATTAAACCTTTCTTCTGCTTTTGCGACTTCTGTTTTCTCTACTGTTTTAAAACTTTGTGTCCATTCATCAAATAAACAATGCACAGATAGCTTTGATACTCTCCCGTAAAAGTCTCTAAATAAACATTGTCCTTTTACTGTATTTGATAATATTTTATAATTTATATCGTTACTTTCTAGTCCTAAAAGCTGTAAAATATTATCTCTGTCTTGGTCTTCGTCAAAGGCAAATATACAACCATAATTACCTGCGATACCTTGCTCGTCTTTTATATCTCCAACAAGTTGAGTTATGAATATTAATGCATTATTCATACTTCTTCCGATACGCTCTAGTTGTTTTTTTATTGCTCTACCTATTTTTGTTACGTTAAAACTCCAAGCCTCATCTATGTATATCATTGTTTTTTCGTTTTTATCACTTCCAAATATTC
>NZ_JACBYC010000190.1 GCF_013415425.1 Gemella sp. GH3
GTTCTAATGAGTTCTGAACGATTAATGTAAGTATCTACATCATCTTTTAAGAAGTGTTGCGTTAAGATTGTATCCGCACCATGTGCACGTAAATAACTTGCAGCATCAAATGTTCTTGAACCTGTTCTTAATGTGAAGTTTCTCGTATCTACTATAATACCTGCATACATGACTGTTGATTCTAAACGTGTCAATCTTTGTTCAGTTGGTTGATATTCTAATAATTCAGTAACAAGCTCTGCAGTTGAACTTGCATATGGTTCCATATATACCAATAGTGGGTTTGAAATAAAGCTTTCGCCACGTCTGTGGTGGTCAATAACGACTTTACGGTTTGCTTTATTCAAGACATTTTCATCTAAGACCATTTCAGGCTTGTGCGTATCCACGACAACGACTGTCGTCTTAGACGTCATCATATCCCAAGCTTCATCTGAAGTGACAAAGCGTTCTTTTAATTCTGTTTTCTTATCAATTTCGTCCATGACACGACGTACAG
>NZ_JACBYC010000195.1 GCF_013415425.1 Gemella sp. GH3
CAGTTAGATAATCAATCTTATCTGTAACACGGTTTGTTTCAGGATCTACGCGGCGGTAAGGTGTTTCGATAAAGCCGAATTTATTTACTTTTGCGAAAGAAGAAAGGGAGTTAATCAAACCAATGTTTGGTCCCTCTGGCGTTTCAATCGGACACATACGGCCATAGTGAGAGTAATGCACGTCACGTACTTCATAACCAGCACGTTCACGCGTCAAACCACCAGGTCCAAGCGCTGAAAGACGACGTTTATGCGTAAGTTCGCCAAGTGGATTTGTTTGATCCATGAACTGAGATAACTGCGAGCTACCAAAGAATTCTTTGATAGATGCAACTACTGGACGAATATTAATCAATTGTTGTGGTGTAATTGTAGTCATATCTTGAATAGACATACGTTCACGAACCACACGTTCCATACGAGATAAACCGATACGGAATTGGTTTTGTAAAAGTTCACCAACAGAACGAAGACGACGATTACCTAGGTGATCGATGT
>NZ_JACBYC010000198.1 GCF_013415425.1 Gemella sp. GH3
ATAGTCCTCTTATTAAAATAAGAGGACTATTTTTGTTTATTTAGAGCACACCCTAATCATACAAAATGAATTGTTGAAATTACAGCAATTAAAATGTATGATTAGGGTGTATATTAATTATGAGGTGAAACTAAATGATTGTGGGCTATGCGCGGGTATCATCAGTAGATCAAAATTTAGAAAGACAACTTGAAAATTTAAAAACATTTGGTGCTGAAAAAATTTTTACAGAAAAACAATCAGGTCAATCTATAGAAAACAGACCCGTCTTTCAAGAAGCATTGAACTTTGTGAGAATGGGAGATCGTTTTGTCGTGGAATCAATTGATCGTTTAGGTCGTAATTATGATGAAGTCATTAATACCGTTAATTATCTTAAAGAGAAAGAAGTACAATTGATGATTACCAGTCTACCAATGATGAATGAAGTCATTGGTAATCCATTATTAGATAAATTTATGAAAGATTTAATTATACAGATATTAGCAATGGTTTCA
>NZ_JACBYC010000257.1 GCF_013415425.1 Gemella sp. GH3
CTGTTTACTTATCTTTTTAAAATCATGAGGAACGTTACCTTTGTCGTCTTGATCAACTATAAATGCTTGAAACTTTTCTACCATAGTATAGCCACTCCTATAAGTATCTTTTTAAATTCTATAAATTATAGTAATCGTCAACTCTAAATTCCCTTATTCATAGTTTACCCAGTCATTTTATTTTTAAAAATAAATAACACATAAATGTCTCCTAATTTCTTTAAAATTTAAAAGGATTTTTAGATAAAAAATCAAAAGAGTTGTTATTGACACAAATATCACCCACGAATATAATATTCTTGATAATGATTATCAATTGAGAACTTTAACTCCTACTCGATGTGAGTCACAATAGGTTAATCATTTATTTATCAATCTATGAGGTGAAGTAATGAAAAAGTTACCGGTTATTTTATTAGCATCAACGTTAATGTTAGCAGCATGTGGAAACGACAATAATAGTAAAGATAGTTCAAGTTCAACAAATAAT
>NZ_JACBYC010000209.1 GCF_013415425.1 Gemella sp. GH3
ACCCGACAAGGAATTTCGCTACCTTAGGACCGTTATAGTTACGGCCGCCGTTTACTGGGGCTTCGATTCGTGGCTTCGCAGAAGCTAACCACTCCTCTTAACCTTCCAGCACCGGGCAGGCGTCAGCCCCTATACATCACCTTACGGTTTAGCAGAGACCTGTGTTTTTGATAAACAGTCGCTTGGGCCTATTCACTGCGGCTCTTCTGGGCGTGAACCCTAAAGAGCACCCCTTCTCCCGAAGTTACGGGGTCATTTTGCCGAGTTCCTTAACGAGAGTTCGCTCGCTCACCTTAGAATTCTCATCTTGACTACCTGTGTCGGTTTGCGGTACGGGCACCTGTTATCTATCTAGAGGCTTTTCTCGGCAGTGTGAAATCAACGACTCGAGGAAACAATTTCCTCTCCCCATCACAGCTCAGCCTAACGAGTGCCGGATTTGCCTAACACTCAGCCTTACTGCTTGGACGTGCACTCCAACAGCACG
>NZ_JACBYC010000200.1 GCF_013415425.1 Gemella sp. GH3
ACCTTATCTTGATATGGGTCTGCAGTACCCTTTTCCATTACAATTAAATCTATGCCAGCAGCATCTGCAGTGCGAATTAATGTACCTAAATTACCTGGATCTTGAATTCGATCAATTAATAATACTTGTTGCGCTTCGGTATCATTATAATGTGGCTTTTCAATCACCGCAAAGAAACCTTGAGGTGTTACAGTACCAGATAGAGCTTCAGCCACTTTCATATTAATTTCATATGTTTCATTCGCGTAATCAATTAGGTCCTCATCTGTTCTGTCAGGTTCTATTACAAATAATTGCTTTATTTCAATACCACTTTGATACGCTTCTTCGATAAGGTGTATTCCTTCTATTAAAGCTAGACCTGTCTTATCACGATCACGTTTCTTTTTTAACTTATTTGCATTTTTTATTTTATTATTTTGAGCAGACGTAATTTGTTCCATGATCATTTCTCCAACTCTTAAGTTAATGTATTCATATTTTAA
>NZ_JACBYC010000113.1 GCF_013415425.1 Gemella sp. GH3
TTTAATATAATTCTTTATAATTACTACTATTGAATAAATAGATTTTTTTCAGATTAAAATCAGGAACAATAGAATCATTTGATAATATTTGAAATTTTTTTCTGAAATTATCAATATTAATAATATCTTCTAAAAATTTTATATTACCATTACTATAAATTTTATTAATTAGCAATTTTTCTTTTTTTGAATCTTTTATTTTTAGTATCATTGATATATTATTATGTATTGATTCAAATCTATAATACCCTTTTGTTTTATCTTTTAATATATTTAATAAATTATTCAAAAAATTATTAGTTTTTATTAGAATAACATTTAGCTTACTCAATTCACTAATAAGATATTCTATATCATTAATAATAAATTCTATAGCTTCATTATACAACTCCAAACTTTCAAATATATACATCTCGTGTAAATATTTTACTAAATCTTCTATATTTTTTTGAATACCTACAACAACATTATTTCTTGTTTTATTAATAACTACATTTAATTCTATAACAACATCTCTATAATAGAGTATAGACTTACACAATCTTTTTACTTGTACTCCTAGTATATTTTTATCTTCATACACAAATGTATCATTATTTAAATAATCATTCATTAAAATGCTCGTTAAATTATTATAATTAGTAATTATATAGTCACTATTTAAAGATTTATTAAGTGCCTTCTCATAATAGTAATTAACCTCCTTATTAAAATACTTCTTTAATTCAGTTAATCTATAAAACTCTGATAAATCCAAAGTTAACTCATTAAAATTACCAGTTTTTGTTTCTTGAATCCAAACAATTAATTTTATAAGTAAAGAGTATGAGCTATTATTTTCGAATAATGCTAGTTTCTTTTTAAATATATTAAAAAAATTAAAAGGGATATAGTTTTCTTGACTATGCAGAATAGCTACTGTTTTATCTGTACTTCGTAAATTATTACACTTTATAAATTGATCTTCATCTATTGAGGATAAAAATATCTGTCTACTAGCTTTAGATACTCTATCATTTGATTCTATTTTTCTAAAATATAAATTATTACGTAATAACAAATTAGATGTCTTTATTTGTATTCTATTCAATCTGTAATACTCACTAAACATAGTAATTGTTTTATTATATTTTTTTAACAAAGATTTTATTTTTATAAAATTCTTCTCTTGTATTGAGTTAATCTTATATACAATTTTTTGTAGCAGTTGTACGGTCAAATCTACATCAACCGCTGCATTATGATAGTTACCTAAAGCTATTAATTCCAAACTTTCTGCAATATCCCCTAATTTATAACTTGATAGTGTTGGAAAATATAGTTTGGTAAGTTCTACAGTATCAAGCATTAAAAAAGGGTTATAGCTGATACCTTCTTTTGCAAAATTTTTTTTCAAAATGCTATAATCTTGTATAACTCCATGACATACAAGTATATTATTCTTTATCATATTATATATTTCGTGAGCTAACTCTCTAAAAGACGGCTTATCTTCTAGTTGTTCATTGGTTATTCCAGTCAAATTAGTTAAAAATGAAGATAACTCCTTATTCGGCTTGAAATAATAATTAACTTTATCTAATATATTCAACTTTTTATCAAGATTAATAATTGCTATTTGTACTATCTCTTTTTTTTCGGTTACTTCTATATCTACTACCGAAAAGAACTTATCCTGCATAATTAACTCCTTTCTTCTAATTTTACAAATTTTATAATATCTTCTCTATTATTATTAAGTTCATTCAGTAAAATTTTATACTCTATCTTGTTTAATAATATTTTTATCCATTTTCCCGGTCTTTTATCTGGATATAAATTTATAATGTCTTGGACATCTATATTAACATCAGAAAAATTTTCTATTGATAATTTTAAATTTTGTAATTTATTTATACTTACATAATTGTAAATATTATTAACAAATTTTACTGAGTCTAAATCATTATCATATAGTATTTTTTCTATAGCTTCTCCATCAATAAATTGACTTTTTATATTAATATATTTCTTGATTGCTGTGATATCTTTATTAGATAATTTCAACTGTTTTAACCCTCTTGGAGATATATTGTTAATATCTAGTAAATAAAACATCGCTTGTGAAAAAGATAAGCTAGAACAATCTTTATAATTAACTATTTCATTTAATATAGGAATATAATTATTTAGACCACTTTCAAGCATTTTATTAAATGCATAAACATTATTTTCTCCTACCAATAGTTTTTTAAATTCAGATATAATACGCTCCATAGAAATATATTTTATTAATTTCGCATTATTTTTAACAGCTTCAAAAGTTTTTTCATCAATAGTAAAGTTTAATTTTGAAGAAAACCTAAAAACTCTAAGCATTCGTAAAGCATCTTCATAAAATCTTTCACTAGGATCATTTACTGTTCTTATTTTTTTTTCTCTTATATCTTGTAGTCCATTGTGAAAATCAAATATATTTCCATCTTTATCAAGTGTCATAGCATTTATTGTAAAATCACGACGCTCTAAATCATCTTCTAATGTAGTTATAAATTGAACTTTGCTAGGTGCACGATGATTTACATAGTCACTCTCACTTCTAAAAGTTGTTATTTCATAAAAATTTTTTTTATACTTTACAGTTACTGTACCATGTTTTATTCCTGTATCAATAGTTATAGGAAAAATAGCTTTTATCTGGTCTGGTTTTGCTGATGTAGTTATGTCTATATCAGCAAAATCTCTATTCATAAGAAAGTCTCTAACACAACCTCCTACAAAATAAGATTTATAACCCCTGCTCTCCAAAAGTTCTAGTATTTCTCTAGCTTCCCTAAATTGCTCCAAAAATTTCTTATTTGAATACTCTATCATAAATTTCCTCTAAGCTAGATATATGATACTGGTAGTTAAAGCAATCTTCTATCTCTTCTAATGTTAAGTAATTCATTATATAATCATCTGAAGACAATAAATCTTTGAAAAATACTTTGTTCTCCCATGCATACATAGCCTTAGGTTGAACTTTGTCATAAGCTTGTTCTCTAGACATACCTTTTTCTATTAATTTTAATAATATTCTTTGTGAAAAAATAACTCCATACGTTTTATCAATATTTTCTTTCATATTTTCTTCAAAAACAGTTAAGTTAGCTATAGTATTAGTAAATCTTGTCAACTGATAGTCCATTAAATTTGTTGCGTCTGCTGATATAATTCTTTCAGCTGAGGAATGTGAAATATCACGCTCATGCCATAACGCTATATTTTCATAGGAAGTTACCATATAGCCTCTTAAAACTCTAGACAACCCTGAAATATTTTCTGAAGAAATTGGATTTCTTTTGTGTGGCATAGCACTAGAACCTTTTTGACCTTTTCTGAAAAACTCCTCAACTTCTCTAATTTCTGTTCTTTGTAAGTGACGAATTTCTACAGCAAATTTTTCTATACTACTAGCTATTAAAGCTAAAGTTGCGTAATATTGAGCATGACGATCTCTCTGTAATACTTGAGTAGAAATTTTGCTTGAATTTATACATAATTGCTTACATACGTAATCTTGTATATATGTTGGAATATTAGCAAAAGTTCCTACTGCTCCAGAAATTTTTCCGGATTCTACCATTGAAGCAGCTTGGTTGAACCTTTCTAAATTGCGCTGCATCTCTTCATACCATAATGTCATTTTTAAACCGAATGTAGTTATTTCAGCATGTACTCCATGTGTTCTTCCTATCATAAATGTGTGCTTATATTCAAATGATTTTTCTTTTAATACACCTATTAAATTTTCAATTTTTTGTCTTATAATATCATTAGCTTGCTTATATAGGTAGCCATAAGCTGTATCTACTACATCAGTTGAGGTTAAGCCGTAATGTACCCATTTTTTTTCTTCTCCCAAACTCTCACTAACTGCACGAGTAAAAGCAATTACATCGTGGCGTGTCTCTTCTTCTATTTCATAAATTCTGTTTAAATCGAATGAAGCATTTTTTCTTAATTTAACAACATCTTCTTCTGGTATTTCCCCTAATTTACTCCAACCCTCACAAGCAAGAATTTCTACTTCCAACCATGCTTTAAATTTATTCTCTTCAGACCATATTTTTTTCATTTCTTTTGTAGAATACCTGTCTAACATTTTATTATCTCTCCTATTTATTTCTTAAATACTAATGAATACCAATCATTTTCTGATGTTTCTTCTACTAGATTAAAACCTACAGCAATAGCTTTATTCATTAATTCATCTTTTTTATCTTTAATTATACCTGAAACTATATAATATCCATCATCATTTAATAACTTATAAGCATCAGTTAACATAAGTTCAATAATATGTGCTAATATGTTAGCGACTATTATATCATATTTTTCGTTTTCACTTTCTAGTAAGCTAGCTTGCTCTACTATTACTCTATCTTCTATATTATTCAGCTTAAAATTTTCTTTAGATACATCTACTGCTAACTGATCCAAATCAACTGCTTTTAATCTTCCTTTTGTTAAATAACTTGCTGCAATAGTTAAAATACCACTACCACATCCAACATCTATAACGCTAGAATTAGATTTTACATATTTTTCTAGATTTTTTATACAAAGTGAGGTAGTTTCATGACCTCCTGTTCCAAACGCCATTCCTGGATCTATATTTATTATATATTTATTATCATTATTATCATAATTTTTCCATGAAGGTACTATTGCAAAATTATCTCCTATTGTTAGAACATCAAAGTAATCTTTCCATGAATTTTCCCAGTCGCTGTCTTTTATAGTATTAATAACTATTTCGAAAAAATCTCCTATATTCAAATGATTAGATAATTCTAATATTTCTGCTTTCATATTATTAAATATGTTATCATTAAAATTTAATTCATTGATATACCCTTTTATCAAAACACCTTGATCAGGAAAATCATCTTTCGTAACACTAATAATAGTACCGAAATTATCATCCAAATTTTCATCTAAAATACTAGCATCTTCAATACAAACTCCAGTAGATCCATAATCTAATAGTATTGACTCTACTATTTCACTAGCTTCTTGCGTTGTACGAACCATTATTTCTATCCAGTTTTCCATTAAAATCTCCTATAAAAATTTTTTCCACATATTATTATAACATTTGTCTTTTTTTTTATCCATATTATTAATTTAATGTATACTTATTTATGGAACAAATAATGGAATAATTATATAATATTTTTATAAATTAAGATTTAAAGGTGATTAATTTGGAAAAAAAACATTATGATTTTAAATTAGAAAGTAAATATGATCCTAGCGGGGATCAAATACAAGCTATAGAAAAATTAACTAACGGTGTTAATAAAGGTGAAAAATTTCAAACATTACTAGGTGCTACAGGAACGGGTAAAACTTTCACTGTTTCTAATATTATTAAAAATGTTAAAAAACCTACGTTAATTTTAGCTCACAATAAAACTTTAGCAGGACAATTGTATAATGAGTTAAAATCATTCTTCCCTAGTAATAGAGTAGAATATTTTGTATCTTACTATGATTACTATCAACCCGAAGCATATGTTCCTTCAACAGATACTTATATAGAAAAGGATTCGTCAGTAAACGATGAAATTGATAAATTAAGACACAGTGCTACGTCTTCTCTTTTCGAGAGAGATGATGTTATTATAGTTGCTAGTGTTAGTTGTATTTATGGATTAGGTTCTCCTACAGAATACCAAGCACTGCAATTAAATTTAAGAGTTGGTATGGAAATATCACGAAATAAAATTTTAGAAAAATTAATTAGTATTCAGTATGTTAGAAACGATATAGACTTTAGCCGTGGAACATTTAGAGTTAGAGGAGATATTATTGAAATTTTCCCAGCTTCTCGTAGTGAAAATTCCATTCGGATAGAAATGTTTGGAGATGAAATAGAACGAATACGTGAAATAGATTCATTAACTGGAAAAGTTTTGTACGAATTAGATTACACCACTATATTTCCTGCAAGCCACTTTATAGCAGGAGATGAAACTACTAAAGAAGCAATAAGAAGAATACGTAAAGAATTAGATAGCAGATTAAAAGAACTAAGTTTAGAAAATAAACTATTAGAAGCCCAACGTCTTGAACAAAGAACTAATTATGATTTAGAAATGATGGAAGAAATGGGATTTTGTTCTGGAATAGAAAACTATTCTCTTCATATGACATTAAGAGATAGAGGTGCTACCCCCTATACTCTGTTAGATTATTTTCCTGATGATTGGCTATTAATCGTAGATGAATCACACGTTACATTACCGCAAGTTAGAGGAATGTATAATGGAGACCAAGCTAGAAAGCAAGTATTAGTAGATTATGGTTTTAGACTTCCTTCTGCGCTAGATAATAGACCATTAAATTTTAATGAATTCGAAAAAAAAATTAATCAAGTAATATTTGTTTCTGCAACACCAGGAGATTACGAATTAGAACATAGCAACGAAATAATTGAACAAATTATTCGTCCTACAGGTCTTCTTGATCCTTTAATAGAAATACGACCTGTTAGTAATCAAGTTCATGATTTAACTGAAGAAGCCGAAAAAATTATTGCTAAAGGTGAAAGAATTTTAGTAACTACTCTAACTAAAAAAATGGCAGAGGCTTTGACAGATTATCTAAAAGAGCATGGGCTAAAAGTAAAATATCTGCATTCAGATATAAAAACTCTAGAAAGAACGGAGATAATCAGAGATTTACGACTAGGTAAATTTGATATTTTAATAGGAATCAACTTATTACGTGAAGGATTAGATATTCCTGAAGTTTCTCTAGTAGCCATTTTTGATGCAGATAAAGAAGGATTTTTACGTGGAGATAAGGCACTATTACAAACTATTGGTAGAGCTGCTAGAAATTCTAATGGTAGAGTTATTATGTATGCAGATAAAATAACTAGAAGTATGGATAAAGCTATAGAAGAGACTAATAGACGTAGAGAAATTCAAATAGCGTATAATAAAAAACATAACATCACTCCTAAAACTATTATTAAAGATATTAGTGAAGCAATTTCCACTAAAAAAGAAGTTTATAACGAAGAAGATAAAATTATTACAAATAATTCTAAAATGTCATCAGAGGAAGTATTGTCATATATAGAGTCTTTAGAAAAAGATATGTTTGAAGCGGCTAGTAAATTTGAATTCGAAAAAGCTGCTCAATTACGTGATTTAATATCAGAAACAAAAAATAAATACAATATAGATTAAAAAAATATTTTTAATAATAAAATATTAATGATATAATTGTTCTATACCTTAATTAATTAAAAAGGAGATCAAAATATGAAAAAAGAAACATTAGCAATAATATATGGTGGAAAAAGTTCTGAACATGAAGTATCACTACTTACTGCCAAATCAATAATAAATGAAATTAATCAAGAAAAATATAATATATTTCCTATATTCATAGATAATGAAGGTAACTGGGCAAGAGGAGAAAAAATAACAAAAAAAATTGAAGATGTAAAAGAATTAATATTTAATAATTTTACTAAAGATATTGTATCTTTACTTTACGTAGATAATAAAAAAATTGATATAGTATTCCCTGTTCTTCACGGACCTAATGGAGAAGATGGAACAATTCAAGGTTTTTTTGAAACTATAGATATTGCCTATATTGGCAATAATGTTATATCTTCTGCTACTGGTATGGATAAAGCAGTAACAAAGAAAATCTTTTCTAGTATTGGGCTACCTCAGCTTCCATATGTAGATTTTATAGCAAATGATTGGAAACATACAAAAGAGGATATATTACAAAATATAGAGCAAAAATTAAACTACCCTATGTTTGTCAAACCGGCTAACTTAGGATCTTCAGTAGGTATTAGTAGATGTGAAAACAAAGATAAATTAATATTAGGAATAGAAGAAGCACTTAAATTCGACAGACGTATAGTCGTTGAAGAAGGCGTTGTCGGAGCAAAAGAAATAGAAGTGTCAACTCTAGGATACAATTCAATTAGTTCAACTGATCCTGGTGAAATTTGCAATATATCTACCTCTGATTTTTATGATTATGATACTAAATATACAGATGGTCAATCTAAGATGGAAATCCCTGCCAATATAGACAAAAATTTATATCCTATATTTAGAGAAATGGCAGAGCGTGCTTTTAAAGCTCTAGATTGTTCTGGACTTGCTCGTGTAGACTTTTTCCTAACTAAAGATGGAAAAATATATATTAATGAAATTAATACTATGCCAGGATTTACTAAATTTTCAATGTTTCCATCGCTATGGAATAATATGGGTATAAGTTATAGCCAAATAATAGAAACATTAATAAAATTAGCAAAAGAACGCTACAATGAAAGAAAATTACTTAAACAATAAAAATAAGTAGGTATAAAATGAATTATTCAATAAAAGAAATAATAGACGTATTAAATAGTACAGATTATAAAATTATAAATAATGACATTGTTACAGGTGTAGCTATAGACAGTAGATTAGTAAAACAAGGTGATTTGTTTATTCCTTTTGTAGGAGAAAATGTAGATGGTCACGATTATATAGCAACTGCATTCAAAAATGGTGCAGTTGCTACATTATCTTTAAAAAAAGATATCAATATAAATAACAATATTATTTATATTGAAGATAGTTATGATGCCGTGCAATCATTAGCTAAACATTATTTAAAGAAAATAGATTGTAAAACTATAGTAATTACTGGTAGTAATGGAAAAACTACCACAAAAGATATTATCTCTGAAATATTATCTACAACATATAAAATACACAAAACAAAAGGAAACTTAAACAATGAATTAGGTGTGCCGTTGACTATTTTAGGGGCTGATAATAATATTGACTATCTTATTTTAGAAATGGGCGCTGATGGATTTGGACAACTAGAATTTTTATCAAAATTAGTAGAACCAGATGTAGCTGTTATAACTAATATTGGAGAAAGTCATATTGAATTTTTCAAAAATAGATTAGGAATTGCAAAAGGAAAATTCGAAATAACATACGGTTTGAAAAATAACGGTTATTTTGTTTATAATGGTGATGAAGAATTATTACTACCTTTAGTATCTAACGCTACTCATAAAAATTTTTCGTGTGGAGTTACATTAAAAAATGAGGTAATATTAGAGAATTACTATCAAAAAGATGATTATAATTTCTTTAAAGTTAATATTATAGAAGAAGAATTAAAAACAAAATTAAAAGGAAAACATAATCTTTTAAATATTCTATATGCAATTACCATTGCTAAACAAGAAAACATCAATGATAAAGATATTGCTATAGCTTTGGAAAACTTAGAAAAAATAACAGCAATGCGTTTAGAAAGTATACCTTATAATAAAAATAGTCTAATAATAAATGATGCATACAATGCCAGTCCTACTTCTATGAAAGCAGCAATTGATGTAATTGATGAGTTAGGTAATTTCAAATATAAAACTATTATTCTTGGAGATATGTTTGAACTCGGGAAGGATGAACAAATATTTCACTCTTCTATAGGTGAGTATATAAGTGAACATTCTCATAATATTAATAAAGTTATAACAGTTGGCTCATTGTCTAAAAACATTAACAATTCAATCAATAACAAAAATATACAAACTATTCACTTTAATAGTAACGATGAAGTAGCTAATTATTTATTAAATAATAAAATTAATAATGAAGCTTTACTATTTAAAGCTAGTAGAGGTATGAAGTTAGAAAATATAATTGATAAAATTAAAAAATCCTAGATCTCATCCTAGGATTTTTTGTATGATTATAGGCTATTTTCTAATTCAACAAATGCTTGTTGAATATTTTCTTTGTTTTTAGCACCTGCCTGTGCCATATCTGGACGTCCTCCGCCCTTACCATCACAAATATTAGCTAAAATATTTACTAATTTTCCTGCTTGATATTTATCAGTAATTGATTTATCTACAGCTACAACAAAATTCACCTTATCATCATTAATCGAAGCAAAAGCTATAATATAATTTTCTAATTTATCTTTTGCATTATCAACTATTTGTTTTAGATGATTCATATTTTCTGATTCTACAACACTTGTTAATAATTTAACTCCATTTACTTCTTTTGCTGATGATAATAAATTATTTATTTCTGCATTAGCTATTTTTTGTTGTAATATTTCTTTCTCTTTATTTAATTTTTTAATATCATTTTGTAAATTAGTAATTTTTTCTACAACATTACTATCATTTGCTTTAATTAATTTGTATACGTTATTAAATACAGCATCTTTTTGTTTTTGATACTCATAAACAGCTTTACCTGTAATAGCCTCGATTCTACGAACTCCTGCAGCGACTCCTGATTCAGATATTATTTTGAATATTCCTACTTCTGATGAATTTTTACTATGAGTTCCTCCACATAATTCTATAGAATAATCGCCAATAGATACAACACGTACTACCTCTCCATATTTTTCACCAAATAGAGCTTGAGCTCCTAGTTTCTTAGCTTCATCTATAGACATTTCCTCTATTGTTATATCCAATGATTGCCAAATTTTTTCATTTACTTCTTTCTCTACCTGTGATATTTCTTCAGGAGTAAGGTGTGTAAAATGTGTTATATCAAAACGTAATTTTTCGTCTGTAACTAATGATCCAGCTTGCTTAATATGTTCTCCTACTACTTTTCTTAAAGCCTCGTTCAAAATATGAGTTGCAGTATGATTTTTTTCTATGTTTAATCTATAATCTATATCAATTAAAAGTTGGTACTCTTTATCAACAAATAATGTTCCTTTTTCTATTTGTACAAAATGGATATGACGCTTATCTGGTAATTTTTTTACATCAATTACTTTAGCAAAAAAGTTATCTCCAACTATATGACCTCTATCTGCAACTTGTCCTCCACTTTCAGCATAAAAAGGAGTTTTTTCAAATATAACTTTTACAGTATTATTATTTTTATATTCATTTAAAATATTATCGTTTTCATCTATAATTGCCACAACTTTAGAAGTAGCTTCAAAGTTGCTATAACCTATGAATTCACTATCTCCTATTATTTTAGAATATAAATCTGACTGTACTTGCATAGAATTATCATCTTGTCTAGAACTTCTTGCACGCTCTTTTTGTTTTTCCATTTCTACATTAAATCCATCAATATCTACAGTAAGTCCATTTTCTAAAGCATACTCTTCTGTTAATTCAACTGGGAAACCAAAAGTGTCATACAATTTAAATGCACTTTCTCCTGGTATAACATTAGTAATACCTTTTACTTCTGCGATAATTTCATTTAGAATTTGCTCACCTTCATTTAATGTTTCATGGAATCTTTCTTCTTCTTTCAAAATAACATCTTTAACAAAATCAACAGACTTAGTTACTTCTGGATAATAATCAATCATTATTTTTGCAACTGTAGGAGTTAACTTATACATAAATGCTTCATTAAGATTTAAATATTTTGCATAGCGAATTGCTCTACGTATTAATCTACGTAAGATATATCCTCTACCCTCATTAGAAGGCAATGCTCCGTCTGAAATAGCGAATACTACCGTTCTTATATGATCTGCTATAACTTTAAATGCTACATCTTTTTCTAATTCTGTACCATATTTTTCATTTGAAATATCTTCTATTTTTCTAATAATTGGTATAAATAAATCAGTATCAAAATTTGTAGGCACGTCTTGGATTACAGATACGATACGCTCTAATCCCATTCCAGTATCTATATTTTTTGCTGGTAATTCTGTATATGTATCGTCTGGATTATGGTTGTATTGACTGAATACAACATTCCAAACTTCTAAATACCTTTCATTTTCCCCACCAGGATACATTTCACATTTTGGAGAAGTAGTATCAGTATCTTCTCCTCTATCATAAAAAATTTCTGTATTAGGACCTGAAGGACCTTCTCCTATATCCCAAAAATTTCCTTCTATCCTTATAACTCTATCATCAGATAAACCTATATTTTGTGTCCAAATTTTATATGCTTCTGTATCTTCCGGATGAATAGTAACATACATTCTATCTTTATCTAAACCAAGCCATTTTTCTGAAGTTAGAAATTCCCAAGCCCACTCTACTGCTTCTTCTTTAAAGTAATCTCCTATTGAAAAATTTCCTAACATTTCAAAGAAAGTGTGGTGTCTTGCCGTTTTTCCAACGTTTTCTATATCATTAGTACGAATAGATTTTTGTGAGTTCGTTATTCTAGGATTATCTGGTATTTCTCTACCATCAAAAAATCTTTTTAATGCTGCAACTCCTGAATTAATCCATAATAAAGATGGATCATTATTAGGTACTAATGAAGCACCTGGCTCTATTCTATGTCCTTTTTCTACGAAGAAATCCAAAAACATTCTTCTTATTTGTGCTGATGATAATTTTTTCATATAAAATTCCTCCAAATAAATTTTTAGTATTTAAAATTCTTTACAAAAAACGTCCCTTATATTCCAATAAAGAATATAAGGGACGAAATTTATCCTTCGTGGTACCACCCTAATTTTAGATAATTTATATCTACTTATTAGTGTTTATAACGACTTTACTGCCGGAAAAGAATTTATTATAGGTAGCAATTTAATAATGATATTAAGTCTTTCACACCACTAGACTCTCTCTAAAAATATCCTTTTATTAAAAATTCCTATTTCTTTACTATATACGAATATTATAATTATAATTTTATTTATTGTCAACTATTTTTTATTAAGATACATTTCTTTTTCTGCATATTTCTGCCATCTATATAGATTCTCTTCTAATGTTTTAAAACCATATTTAAAATGACAACTCTGCAACTGATCAACATATTTGTCAGAAGATTTTTTTATTAATCTTCTATTAGAAAAATTTAAAGAACCATTAATTTTTCCATCTTTATAAGTTAATACTTTAACTTCTATTATCTCCCCAACCTTAAGATAATAATTTATATCAACTATAAAATTGTTAGCTATTTCTGAAATATGAATAAGTCCTTGTGTTCCATCACGAGTTTCTATAAAAGCTCCGTAATGCTTAATCGCTGTAACTTTTGCCTTTATAATATCTCCTTTTTTATAAAACATAATTTTCCTCATTAAAGTTCTTTAACTTTATTTACAATATTATTTACAGTAAATCCATATTCTTCAATAACTTTTGATGCTGGTGCTGAAGCTCCAAATGTATCTATACCTACAACAATACCATCTAATCCTACATATTTATACCATAATGTAGTATTACCCATTTCTATTGCTATACGTCTACGTATATTTTTTGGTAAAAGTTGTTCTTTATATTCTGAACTTTGTTCTTCAAATAATTCAACACTTGGCATACTAATAACACGAGATTTTGTTCCTAATTTTTCTAACTCTTTTGCTGATTCTATAGCTAAAGAAACTTCTGATCCAGTAGCTATAAGGATTGTATCAAAATCTGTAGCCGTTTCGTAAACAACATATGCTCCTTTAGCAACATTTTCAAAAGATGAAATTTCTAAAACTGGTAAGTTTTGACGAGTCAATACTAATGAAGATGGTTTATTATTAGTATTTTGTGCAATGTACCAAGCTGCTTGTGTTTCTGTAGCATCTGCTGGTCTAAACACATAAGAATTTGGAATAGTTCTCAAAGATGCTAAATGTTCTATAGGCTCATGCGTTGGACCATCTTCTCCAACAGCGATACTATCATGAGTAAACACATATGTTACAGGTAAATTTTGTAAAGCTGACAATCTTAATGCTGCTTTTAAATAATCTGAAAATACAAAGAACGTTCCACCAAACACACGCACTCCCCCGTGTAAAGCTAATCCATTTAAAATAGTAGCCATACCGAACTCACGAACACCAAATTGAACATTTCTCTCTAGTCTATTATTAGTATCTTGTAATCCATCACCCTTAATAAATGTCATATTTGAATGTGATAAATCAGCCGATCCTCCGAAGAATGTAGGTAAAACTTTAGCAACTGAGTTTAAAGCATCTTGTGATGAATTTCTAGTAGCTTGTGTATCTCCGCTAGATTTAAATGTAAAACTATCTTTATTCAACTTTTTAATATCTTCTCTAGTTAAAACTTCATTTAATTCTTTATACAACTCTGGATACTGTACACTATAATCTTCTAACATTTTAGTCCATTGTTCGTATTTATTTAATCCTCTTTTAACTAGATTATTGTTGAAATCATTATAAACCTCTTCTGGTATTTCAAACGGAGCAAAAGTCCAACCTATTTCTTTTCTAAATAATTCAGTTTCTTCTTCTCCGATCGGTGCACCATGAACAGCATTAGTTCCTTGTTTATTGGGTGATCCTGCACCTATTACTGTTTTTATCTCTATTAAAGTCGGTTTGTTAGAATTCTTAGCTTCTGCTATAGCTTTAGTAACTTCTGTTACATTAGAACCATCTTCTACTAAAATAGTATTCCAACCGTATGATTCATAACGTTTTCTAACATTTTCTCCAAATGCATCTTTAGTTTCTCCATCTAAACAAATATCATTTGAATCATAAAGTACTATAAGTTTCTCTAATTTTTGTAAACCAGCAAAACTTGCTGTTTCTGAAGCTACTCCTTCCATAATATCACCATCTCCACATATTACATATGTATAGTGATCAAATAAATTAAATCCATCTTTATTGTATTTAGCAGCTAGATAACGCTCTGCTAACGCCATTCCCACTGCAGTAGATATACCTTGGCCTAAAGGTCCAGTTGTTGCATCTATACCTTTTGTATGCCCGTACTCAGGATGTCCTGGTGTTTTAGAATTCCATTGACGGAAGTTTTTAATTTCTTCCATAGAAACATCTTCATATCCAGCTAAATGTAGTAATGAATATAACAACATTGATCCATGTCCTGCTGATAGTATAAATCTATCTCTATTAACCCAATCCGTTACTTTTGGATTAATATTCATATGATTATTAAATAAAGCATATGCCATAGGTGCTGCCCCCATAACTATACCTGGATGTCCAGATTTAGCTTTATTTATAGCATCTACTCCTAGTACTTTAATTGCATTTACTGATTGTTGTGACATAATTATGTCCTCCTATATTTTATAATTCTATTCTTCCTTGCAATGCTCTAGCTAATGTTACTTCATCAGCATATTCTATATCACTACCAAAAGAAATTCCCTGCGCTATTCTAGTAACTTTTATATCAGTATTTTTCAAAATATTTTTTATAAAACTAGCTGTCCCTTCCCCTTCTGGAGAAGAATTTGTAGCCAAAATAATTTCTTTTATTCTTTTATCATGAGCTCTTTCTAATAAAGATTTCAAGTTAATATCATTTGGCCCTATTCCATTCATAGGCGATATTACTCCATTTAAGACATGATAATGTCCGTTATATTGCTCCATATTTTCCATGGCTATTAAATCTTGATCATTTTCCACTACACAAATTATACTCATATCCCTAGAACTATCTAAGCAAATATCACATACTTGTTTCTCATTTATTCTCCCACATACATTACATTTACAAAGATTTTTTTTAAAATCCATTAAAGCATTAGCAAATTCTGTAACATCTTGATCCTTCATTTTTAAGGTGTGAAAAGCAAGTCTTATTGCTGTTTTTCTACCTATACCAGGTAATTTCATATAACTATTTATTAAATTTAATATCGGAATCGGATATTTCATAGTCTATAATCCTGGAATATTTAAGCCATTTGTAAATTTACCTAGTGTTTCTTCTTTAAGTTTTGTTGATTTTTCAATTGCATCATTTACTGCTGTTAAAACCATATCTTGTAACATATCTACATCTTCTGGATCAACAATTTCTTCTTTTATAATTATATCTAATATCTTTCCATCTCCATTAGCAACAACTTTAACCATATCTCCTGAAACAGTTCCTTCTACTGTTTGGTCTTTCAATCCTTCTTGAGCTTCCATCATATCTTTTTGCATTTTTTGCATTTTACGCATCATTTGTTGCATATTTCCCATTCCACGCATTTGTAATTTTCCTCCTAAGAAATTTATTCATTTTTTATAATATAATTTTATTTAAAATATAGTATATTGTCAACGATTTTCAATTATTTTCTTTTTATTAAATAGTTGATCTGGCAATAATGTAAATGCATTTATAGCTACTCTTATTTAATTTTCTACTATTATTTCAGAAAATAATTCTTCTATTTTCGATAACTTGTTGTTTTTATTTTCATTTTCATTACTAATTTCAATTTTTTCTTTAATTTCTTGATTTTCTTTTTTCAATTGCTCTGTTAAATATTTGTATTGATTACTTTGTAAAATATAAATGTTGTAATCAACTCCTAGTTCTTTTCTTATTAAATTTTCTAAATTTTTCTTATGATTTTTATTAGAATTAACTCTAAAAATATCTTCTTGTTCCTCAAAAACTAATAAACAGCCTATTTTAGAAGAGCAAATAAAACTAGCATTTTTAAATATATTGAACATCTCTACATTGCTTCTCGTAATCTCTCTTAATATTTTTTTATATACATTAGAAGCATAAGTAGTAAATTTATCATTAGAATTTTTTAATAAATTAAGAATATCCACTTTATTTGGAATTATTAGTGGTTGATTGTCTTCTAGTTTATTACTATTTTCGCTATCTTTAATAGAAGGTAATTTTACATTTTTGTATTCTTTTAACTGATTTTCTAAATTATTAATTTTATCTTCTAATAATCTAAATTTTTCATGAATTTTGTTATCTGTATTATTAACTATAATTTCTTCTTCCATACTACATATTTTCATAATACATATTTGCATATAGCTAATATATTCTGATGAAAAACGTACATTATATTCTGTTTCTGATAAATAATCTATAATTTTATAAATATCTTTACTGTCTACATTTTCTATACTATCTTTTATATGCATTACATCAAAATCTCCAAATTGATTATTATTAACATTTTTATAAACTATTATATCTCTAGAAACACTAATTAAATTATTTAATATCAACTTTGTATCTTTACCATTTTCTAAAAATTTATTATAACTAACTAATGCTTCCGTTGCATTTTTATTAAGTAACAGACTATAAAAATCCATAATATCATCATCGCTAATTGATGAAGTTACATCTAACACATCTTGTAAAGTAACTTTATTTAAATTATAATTAGATACTTGGTCTAAAATACCTATAGCATCTCTTAATCCACCTTTAGCAATAGCTGATATTTTTTTCAATGCATCTTGTTCTATATTTATAGACTCTTTATCCGCTATAAAATTTAATCTTTCTACTAACTGTTCATTAGTTAAATTTTTAAATTCGAATTTTTGACATCTTGATAATATGGTAGCTGGTATTTTATGTAATTCTGTAGTAGCCAAAATAAATATAATATGTGTAGGTGGTTCTTCTAAAGTTTTTAACAATGCATTGAATGCAGAAGTTGTTAACATATGAACTTCATCTATAATATATATCTTATATTTACTTTCAGTAGGTGCAAATTTGATTGCTTCTCTTATATCTCTTATTTCATCTACTCCGTTATTACTGGCTGCATCGATTTCTATAATGTCAACGCTATCATTTTTGTAAGTCTTGTTATCATTTACCTCATTAGCGAAAAGTTTTGCGATAGATGTTTTCCCTGTTCCTCTAGGTCCATAAAATAAATAAGCATGCGCAATCTTATTTTGTGTTATTGTATTTTTTAATACTGATACGATATGATTTTGACCTACAACGTCAGTAAAACTTTGTGGTCTATACTTTCTATATAATGCTTTAAACATAAACACCTCCAAATTACTTTATAATTATATCATACATATTTTTTATATTAAAGCAAAGGAAGTAAAAATATTTTTTATACAGACAATACTATTAACTTAATATTGTTATTTTAATTTGACTACTACATAATAAAGGTATATAATTATCTTAAATTTTGTAAATATGAATTAAGGAGAACATAGTTATGAAAGCTATTATTGTCGGTGGAGGAAAAGTAGGAGATTTACTCTGCGAAGAACTTTCTCAAACTTTCGATGAAGTAACTCTTATTGAAATAAATGAAAAATTAGCACAAAAAATAATAGAGTTATATGACATTCAAGGTATTGTAGGTAGTGGCGCAAATTATAATGTTCTTGATGAAGCTGATGCTGCTAAAGCAGATTTGTTTATAGCTGTTACTGCCAGCGATGAAATAAATATTCTGTCATGTATAACTGCTAAGCAAATGGGAGCTAAGTACACTATAGCTCGTGTTAGAAATCCTGAATATACACAGACAAAAGAATTTCTGAAACATCATTTAGGTATTGATTTAATGCTTAATCCTGAATTTGAAGCTGCTAAACAAATAAATTTCATGCTCAAGTACCCTTCAGCGAATAAAATAGAAACCTTTGGTCAGAACAAAGTAAAAATGATTGAAGTTACAATAAGAGAAAATAGTATTTTAAAAGATAAGTCTCTTATAGAAAGTAAAAATATTATAAATTTTCCTGCTGTTGTCTGCTTAGTAGAAAGAAAAGAAGAAGTAATAGTACCGCGTGGAGATTATACATTTAAAGTTGGAGATAAAGTACATATAACTGCTGATGACGTAAACTTAAAAAAATTCTATAAACTTCTTGGTGAAAAAGAAAATGTAGATAAAAAAATAAGATCAACACTTATAATAGGATCTGGAAAATTATCGTACTACTTAATCGAATTATTGAAAATGAATAACATTTACATTAAAAACATAGAAATTGACCCTAAAAAAGCTGATAAAATTAGCGATACATTCCCTGATATTGATGTAATACTAGCTGATGGTAGTGACCGCGATGTTCTTATTGAAGAAGGTATACAAACTTTTGATAGTTGTATAGCTCTTACAGGCCTTGACGAAGAAAATATAATTATTAGTCTATATGCAAATAAATTAGGTGTGAAAAAGTCTATCGCCAAAATAAATAGAAATTCATTAACACAAATTGCAGAGGATATAGGACTCTATTCATTTATAACACCAAAAAGAATAGTTGGAGATATCATAGCAAAACATAGTAAATCTTTACAATGTAGTTCTGAACCCAGTATAGAAAATATTTATCGTATAGCTAATAATAAAGTTGAATTAATGGAATTTAAAGTTCTTAAAGAAACAAAACTAACAAATACTCCACTAAAAGACTTGAAAATAAATGAAAATATTTTAATAGGATTTATTATTAGAAACAATAATCTTATTTTCCCGAGCGGTGATGATGATATTAGAAAAGATGATAATGTTATTATAATTAACTATCAACAAAATATTAAAGAATTAGACGATATTCTAAATACAGAGGTATATTATGAATTATAAAATGATATTTTTTGTAATAGGTAAAATGCTAAAATTATTAAGCTTTTTTTTACTAGTTCCATTGATATGTTCTTTAATATATAAAGAAGATAATAAAATAATATTTTCTTACATATTCACAATAATTATTTCATTATTGCTATATTCTATTTTATACGTAACTTGTAACAAAAAAAGAGACAAAAATTTCTATACAAAAGAAGGATTTGTAATAGTTTCTATAACATGGATAATCTACTCTATTTTGGGATCTATTCCGTTCTTTTTATCTGGATCTATTCCTAATTTTATAGATGCACTATTTGAAACTATCAGTGGTCTAACAACAACTGGCTCATCTATTCTTACTGATATAGAAATTATGCCTAAAAGTATTTTATTATGGAGAAGCTTCACTCATTTTATAGGTGGTATGGGGGTTATAGTTTTTGCCTTAGCAATTTTACCCCGTTCTCCCCATAATATTCACATTATGAAAGCAGAAATTCCTGGTCCTATTTTTGGAAAAGTAGTTTCATCTACGAGAAAAACAGCTGTAATACTATACGGGCTATATATATCTTTAGCTTTAATAATGCTTGTATTATTACTGTTTTCTGAAATAGGATTTTTTGAAAGTATTAATATTACTTTTTCGACAGCTGGTACTGGGGGATTTGCAACAAAAAACACAGGAATTTCCTATTATAATAATAATTATGTTACTTTTATAGTAACTATATTTATGATTATTTTTTCACTAAATCTAAATTTAGTATATTTAGTATTAGCCAAACGCTGTCTTAAACTTTTTAAAAGTGAAGAGTTAATGTGGTTTTTAGGAATAATAGCACTATGTACGTTAGCAATATTTACTAACATATATTATAGCGCAACTGTTCCTACTGAAAATTTACTCGATGTGTTATTCACAGTAAGTTCTATTATATCCACTACAGGGTTCACATATTTAAACTTTAGTAATTGGACTATGTTCTCTCAAATACTAATTTTATTTTTAATGATATGTGGTGGTTGTGCTGGTGGAACGGCAGGTGGTTTGAAAATACCTCGTATAATATTTGTAATAAAAAATACTATAAACTATATAAAAAAATGTATGACACCTAATAAAATAATAAAACTAAAAATAGAAAATAAAACGATAGAAAATCCTGAAAAAATTTCTAACTATATATTACTATATTTAATAGTTTTTGCTATATTTAGTGTTATATTATCAATTCAAATCCACGATTTTGAAGAAATATTTACCGCTGTGCTAAGTACATTAAATAATGTAGGACCTGGTTTTAACAAATTCGGACCTTTAGAAAACTATTCTAATGTACCATATTTTTCTAAATTTATATTATCTATATCTATGTTACTGGGACGTTTAGAAATTATACCATTTATAGTATTATTATCAACAAGTACTTGGCGTAGAAGAAATAGCATAAAATAATAATTAATACCCTAAAGTATAATTATCTAAAATATTATATGACCTATTTTATTCAGTAAATTCAAATAAATAAAAAGTATGTAAAGTTTAAAGCTTTACATACTTTTATTTTATATAATTAAAAAATTCTTCTAATAAAATTTTAGATAAAACAGGTGTTTGTTCAAATATAAAATTAGGAATAGTTGCTTCTAATACCATAATATTATGTAAATCAGGACTTATAGGAAGTACGTAAACACAGTAAATACATACAAATAAAACTAAATATACTTCTAAAAATCCAAATATACCGCCTAGTAATTTATTAGCAGATTTTATAACTGGTAATTTAGTTACTAATCCAATAGTATTTCCTATTGATCTAACAACAAATTGAACTAAAAAGAATATTAAGAAAAATGATATAACTTTATAATATCCTTCTGAAATATTTAATCCTGATAATGTAGAGCTGAATTGATTAGAAACATCATTACTAGGTATAAACTGAGCTAATAATAATGCTAATCTACTACTTAATAAAAATGATATTAAATACCCTACTAAAACAGAAATTATATTAAACAACTGTCTTACAAGTCCTTTTTTATAACCGCTACTAATACCTAATAATAACAAAGTAACTATTATAATATCTATTATCATATTTAAATCCTTTCACAAAAAGTGTTGAAAGTAATTTTCTACTATCAACACTTTTGATAACTATTCAATTCCTATTATATAAGGATAAACTGGTTGATGTGATTCTACAATTTCTAGCTCTAAATCGCTGTAATTTTGTTCAACTATATTTTCAATATATTCTGTAGTTTCTTCATCACTTTCACTTCCTAAATATAACGTTACAATTTCTGAATCTTCATCTATAGATTTTTCCAATAATTGTGATATAGATTCTTTTATATCTTCATTAGCACAAATTATTTTTCCATCTAGAATACCCATATATTGTGATTCTTTAATTTCAACACCTTGTATATTTGTATCACGAACAGCATAAGTTATTTCCAAAGTTTTCACTGTACTAAGTGTACTTTGCATATTATCAAAGTTTTCTTTAGGAGATGCATCTTCATTAAATACCATCAATGATGCAATTCCTTGTGGCGCTGTTTTACTTTCTATAACAAAAACATTTTCTTCAGCTAAATCTGCTGCTTGTTTAGCAGCTAATTGAATATTTTTATTATTAGGAAGTATGTAAATATTTTTAGCATTCACTTTAGTTATAGCTTTCATCATATCTTCTGTTGATGGATTCATTGTTTGACCACCCTCAACAACTACACCAACACCTAAAGATTTAAACAGTTTACTCAAACCTTCTCCCATAGATACAGCAATTATTCCATATTCTGTTTTTTCTTTATTAGTTTCCTTTTCAGCCTCTTTACGTAGAACTTCTCTGTGTTGCTCTCTCATATTTTCTGATTTAATTTTAATAAGTTCTCCATACTGTTGACCGTAATTAAACACATCTCCTGGTGTTTCAGTGTGAACATGAGTTTTCGCATATTCACTATCAGCTATAACTAATAATGAATCTCCAAATTTACTTAAATCTTCTCTAAATTTTTCTTCATTAAATTCTTTTTTATTTTTATCTAATCTAACTGTAAATTCCGTACAGAATCCGTAAACTATATCCTCTGGAGACATAAAATCCATACTGCTATGGTCGTCTTCAAAATTCATATTAACAATATCAGTTTCTACTTCAGTAAGACCTTCTATCTCTTCTCCTTTTAAAGCAGCTAAAAATCCTTGATAAACACAAACTAATCCTTGACCTCCAGAATCTACAACTCCTACTTCTTTCAAAATAGGTAATAATTCTGGTGTATTCTTTAGTGATATTTTGGCTGCATTCAAGATAGCTTCCATAACTTCCATAACTGATGAAGAATTTTTACTAACCTCTAAGCCTGCTTCTGCAGATTCTCTAGCAACCGTAAGAATTGTACCTTCTACAGGCTTCATAACCGCTTTGTATGCTATTTTCACACCATTATCAATAGCTTCAGCAAACTCTAGAGCAGTAATAGTTTCTTTAGATTCTATGTACTGTGACATTCCTCTAAATAATTGAGATAAAATTACACCAGAATTCCCTCTAGCTCCCATAAGCAATCCCTTAGAAAAAGATTTTCCTAATTGACCTATATGTGATACTTTATTTGCTCTTGTTTCAGCCGCACCTGATGACATAGATAAATTCATATTTGTACCAGTATCTCCATCTGGAACTGGAAATACGTTTAATGAATTAATTTTTTCGGCATTTTTTGCTAAATTTCTCGCTCCTAAATCTATCATTTGAGCAAAAATTAAACCATCAATTTTATTCACCACTAATCCTCCTAATTATTAACTACTTTTATACCTTGAATATGAATATTAATTCCATCAACTTCCATTCCCAAAGTTTTCTCTATTTGATATTTTACTGTAGATTGTACGTTACTAGCTATCGCAGAAATCTTTGTTCCATACATAACTATAATATGCAAATCAATAATTACATTATTATCTTTTCTATTTACTATTATTCCTTTTGAATAATTTTCTTTTTTCAAAATATCTGTTATTCCGTCTTTTACTTGATTTTTACTTGCCATTCCTACTATACCATAGCAACTGACAGCTGCACCCCCTGCAACTGAAGCAATGACATCATCTGTAATTAAAATTGTTCCATAATTATTTTTTATTTCAAGAGCCATATTATACCTCCTATAAACAGTTAAATTGGCATAGAAATAATTATACCATTATATAAAAAAAAAATCAATCTATTAACCATATAGCAACAAATATTCACTACCAAAAATACAATAAAAATAGAAAATGAAATAAAATTCATTTTCTATAATGCGTATATAAATATTCTATTAACAATTTAATTAAAATTTTTAACTAATTACCGTTGTTATTGTTTTTATTATTTGTATTCTGCTCTTCTGTTTTCTTAAGTTCCAACATTTCTGAAGTTTCTACTTTATATTTTAAATTATTATTTATTAATTCAACTAACGCTGTTGAGCCAGCATCAGTTAAATGCACTTTATCAGCAGAAAAATATTCTGGGTGATCTTTTGATAATGTGTACCAATCTACAATACTCAAATTATTATATTTATCTTTACTGTTTTTCAATACTTCGTTTACTGATTTTTCCCAACTTCTAGGAACTTTAACATTAACAAAATAAATATCACTTTTATCAAAAGATTTAATTAATTTATCTAACTGTTCTTCTGTGAAAAGACCATTTGTACCTAATAAAAATATTACTGCTGTTTCCGAATTATTTAAATTTTCATATTGTTGAACTACAGTATAAGAATTATAAACCTGTCTACTAACTTTACCATCAACAACTGCTCCAGGATATTCTCCTGAAATTTTATTTCCTATATCTACAGCCAAAGAATCACCAATAACAATTATTTTATTATAAACCTTATTTTCTTCTTTATATTCAGTATTACTATCAACTTTAATATTAGAATTATCAGATTTAAATTCTGTTACATTTTCTTTTTTATCAATATCAATAAAGGCTGTTGACAAACCTGGAACACTCTTACCAAAAAGTCCCATAATAAATAATATTGTCAATGAAACTCCTAAAAAAGCTACTTGCTTTTTCTTATTAGAATTATAAGATTTTAAAGAATTATAGATATTTCTAATATAGTGTAAAAATCCTTGATATCTTATAGGCATTTCTACAAATTTGTAACTTAAATAAGCTATAACAAATACTAATATAACACGAAGTAAATTTAATAAAAGATTAGGATTTCCTATTTCTGATACAGGCGTTGTTAATATCAAAATAGGAAAATGCCATAAATACAAGCTATATGAAAATTTTCCAATATAAACAAGTGGTTTAAATGATAAAATCCTAGAAATATGTGTATGTTGTTGACCAACCGTTATTATTATTGTTAAAAAAAGTATAGAAAATAATAAAAATCCACCACGATAAAGAAACGAGCTATATTCATTAATTATGAACATTGAAACAATAAATAATACTATAGCAATTCTTCCTATCATAGAATACATCATATTAATTTTCGGAGAAACTTTTCTTTTTAAATTTGACATAGGATAAATTAAAGATCCTAATACACCCACTAATAAAGAGAAAGCTCTCGTATCAGTACCATAATAAACACGATTAATATTATTTATATCAAATAAAAATATATGTAAAACTAACGAAATAACAATCAACAATAAGACAACATATTTGAAAGTATTTAAAATTTTTCTATCTTTATTTCTTAAATTAAATAATATAAAAAGCAAAGGGAAAAACATATAAAATTGTTCTTCTATAGCTAACGACCATAAATGTTTAAACGGACTAACTGCTCCAAAACTATCAAAATAATCCACTTCATGAAAAATATACCACCAATTGCTTACATAAATATATCCAAATACAGCATCAAGATGACTTTTACTTAATAGTACTTTATTAAATAAAACTAGTATAATTAAAATAACTGTTATCATTAAATATACAGCTGGTAATAATCTTCTAGCTCTTCTTAAATAAAAATTAGCTAGATTTACTCTTTCATTATCTTTAAATTCTTTTATTAAAAGCGAACTTATTAAATATCCAGATAAAACGAAAAATAAATCAACTCCTAAAAACCCCCCTGGTAAATAGGAAGCACTACAATGATAAATAATTACGGAAATTACCGCTATAGCACGTAAACTATCTATACTAGGAAGATATGAATTTTTCATTTTCATAAATAACCTCCTCAAATAAAAACTACATTATGTATTATACCAAAAAATATAAAAATTTTCTGTTGAAAATATTTATTTAAAACTAAATTATTAAAAAATAATTAAAGGTTTAGCTGTTACTAAACCTTTAATAAAAATTAATTTTTCAGCATAGTCAGTGATACACGACCTCTATCTTTATCAATTTCTAAAACATAAACATCTACAATTTCTCCTACTTTTAGAACTTCTAAAGGATTTTTTATAAATTTCTTGCTTATCTTTGAAATATGTACCATTGCATCTTGCTTCAAACCTATGTCTATAAATGCTCCGAATTGAGTAATATTTCTTACTGTTCCACTTAGCTTATCTCCTATATTTAAATCATCAATAGTTAATATATCTGATTTTAATATAGGTTTATCAAAATTATCTCTAATATCTCGCATAGGTTGTTTCAGATCTTTAATTATATCTTTTAATGTTTCATATCCACAATCAAGTTCGATAGATAATTTTTTTACGTCTATATTATTAAATTTATCAATCAGTATCTCTGTTCCTATATATTCTTTTGGAATATCAAACCTGTTCATTAATTTTTCTGTAATAAGGTAACTTTCTGGATGAATTCCTGTAGAATCAAAAATATTATCTCCACCATTTATACGTAAAAATCCAACACATTGTTCAAAAGTCTTTTTACCTAATCTTGGAACATTTTCTATTTCTTTTATTGTCATTATCTTACCATTTTCTTTTCTATAACTTACTATATTTTTAGCAATTTGTTTATTAATACCTGATACATATGACAATAATGATTCCGACGCTGTATTTACGTCTACACCAACATTGTTTACAGCTGTTTCAACTACAAATTGTAATTCTTGTTCTAAATATTTTTGAGTTATATCATGTTGATATTGTCCTACTCCTATTGATTTAGGATCAATCTTTACTAATTCACTCAACGGATCTTGAATACGACGAGCTATAGAAACAGCACTTCTTTCTTCAACATTAAAGTCGGGAAATTCCTCTCTAGCTATTTCGCTAGCAGAATATACACTAGCACCTGCTTCATTTACAATACAAAACTCCACTTTTAAATTATTGTTAGCCAAAGTCTCATATATAAATTTCTCTGTTTCTCTAGAAGCTGTTCCATTGCCGATAGCTATTAAATTAACATTATATTTTTGAATTATGTCAATTATTTTGCTACTTGCTTGATTTATCTTATCTTTGTTAGCAGGTTTGTGAGGATAAATTACCTCCTTAGCTAAAAAATTACCATAAACATCTACTACCGCTAATTTACAGCCTGTTCTAAATGCTGGATCTACTCCTAAAACCGTCTTATCCTTTAGAGGAGATTGAAGTAACAACTGTTTCAAGTTAGCCGAAAACACTGATACTGATTCTTCCTCAGCTTTTACAGTTAAATCCGAACGTATTTCTCTTTCAACAGAAGGAAATATTAGTCTTTTAAAGCTATCTTCTACACATGATAATAAAATATCTTTTATTTCTGTATCTTTATTTTTTATAAGTGAATTCAATATAAAATTACATAATCTATCTTTATCATTCTCTATATGAACTCTCAAAACATCTTCTTTTTCTGCTCTATTTATTGCTAATATCCTATGCGAAACAATATTAGCAATAGGCTCACTATAATTATAATAGTTAATGTATGTTTTGTTTACATCTTTTTCTTCTACATTTTTCTTAGCTTTCGTACTAATCTGTCCAAATTTCTTTGTATTATCTAAAATGTATTTACGATATTTTGCATTATCAGAGATTGTTTCTGCAATTATATCTAGTGCATAATTAATTGCATCATTCTCGGTCAACACATCTTTATCCTCATTTATATATTTTTGCGCTTCAGAATTCAATTCTTCAATATTTTTCGGTAATAATAAAATGTAATTCGCTAACTCTTCTACTCCTTTTTCTTTTGCTATCGTAGCTTTTGTTCTTTTTTTATCCCTAAAAGGTCTGTATAAATCTTCTACTCTTTGCAATTTTTCTTGTTGTAAAATTTCTTGTTTTAACTCTTTTGTTAGCAATCCTTTTTCTTCTATTAATCTAATAACTTCCTGTTTTCTATCTTCCAAAGATTTTAAGTAATTGTACTCATCTTGAATTTTTTTTATAGACACTTCATCTAACGAATTAGTCATTTCTTTTCTATAACGTGCTATAAACGCAATAGTATTTCCTTCTTCTAATAATTTCAAAACATTACTTATATATATTTCTTTAATCTTTAAAGATGCAGATAAACTTTCTGTTATTTTTTTATACATTATTCTATCTTCTCCAACTCTTTATTATTTATATAATATTTTCTCAAAACTCTACTACCTATTAAACAGTAAATTTCATAAGGAATAGTTTTTAAATAATTTGCATATTCTTCTACTGGCAAATAATAATCGTTATAGTGACCATAGAAAATAACTTTGTCTCCTAAGCGTACATCTTTGTCACATCTAATCATCAACTGATCCATACAAACTCTACCTACAATTTCACATTTCTTTCCATTTACAATAACATTCCACCCTTGAGAAAAACGCAGTATCCCATCACGATATCCAATAGGTATTGTCGCTATAAACTCTTTATTTTCAGTTTCATAACTACATCCATATCCTACTTTTGAATGTTCAGGAATTTCTTTAATATGTACCACTTCACTAATTAATGATGAGACATTTTTTAAAGGAATATCTGTTTCTTCTTGGATATCTGCACTAGGATAAGAACCATAAAGAGCTATTCCTATGCGCACCAAATTCAACTTAGATTCATCTTGAGCATACTTAATTGAAGCTGCTGAATTTTCTTGGTGTATATACTTTGGTTTTAACTTTATTTGAGATACTATACTATCAAATATTTCTCTTTGACGGTAATCATAAGAATTATCACTATCGTCAGCATTAGCATAATGTGTAAAAATTCCTTCCAATGCTATATTTTCTGAAATTACCATATCATTTATTTTTCTAGCTTCTTCTTCACTAGTAATTCCTATTCTTGACATTCCACTATCTATTTTTAGATGTAATTTTAATTTAGATTTATTATCTTTTGTATTGCTAATAGCATTCTCTAGCCATTTCACAGACGGGCAGCAAAGAGAAATATTATTCTCTATAGCTATATTTATATTCTTAGGATTAATAACTCCAAGAACTAATATCAGACTATCTTCTACTACAGTTTTCAACTCTAAAGCTTCTTCTAGTGTCGCTACACCATATGTTTTCACACCATTTTCATACAAATATTTCCCTACAACTTTAGCACCTAAACCGTAGGCATCTGCTTTCAATATTGCCATTATTTCTTTATTGTTAATATTATTTTTTATACTATTATAGTTAAATAAAATATTATCTAAATTTACTTTTAAATATGTTGGTCTATCTTGAATCATAAATTACTTCTCCTTTTCCAAAACGACAAAAGCTACTGTTGTTGTTTTAGTATGACTAATTGTAACATTAATAATAAAATCTTTATAAGTAATTGTTGGTTTACCTAGATTATCTTTCAAAACTTCTATATCTTTAAATGAAAAATATTTAGATATTCCAACACCTAAAGCTTTTGACATAGCCTCCTTAACTGCATATCTTGATGCTAAAAATTCTGCTTTCCTCCTTTCATTATTTATACTATGTAATTGCTTTATTTCATTATCTGTATATATTTTTTGTAGATATCTTTCATTGTCTATATATTCAAAAAATCTACTTATATCCTCTATATCGCAACCTATTCCATAAATCATAAAAAACACCTTTATATACTTTACTAAATATATAAATATTTCAAATCATATTATTCATATACTTATCTTTATTATAAACTATTTTATTCTTTATATCATTTACTATATCTGAATTAATATACTTTAAAGTAGAACTATAATTTATTTTATTTAATTCTATATTAGAAAAATTATATTTTCTCATAATAGGACCATTATTTATCTCAATGCTTTTTATAGTATTATAGGGAATAAACTCTTTAATATCTCCAAAAATTCCACTTTTAATAGTTATACCATATTCAGTTATTTTAAACATATATTTCCTATAATGTAAAGTTATGCAAAATATTGTTAATAATTCTGTGAGTATAAATGAAAGTAATAATACTATAATTACATATTTATAAATAATATCACTAATTTTATGCTCGAAAATAATAGATATGATAAACAAAAACGTATAAATTATAAATATATAAATAGAGTAGCTTATAAACATAACCTTCAAACTCTTATTATCTAATTTTTTATAAGTAGTATTTTCCATTATTAAACCTCTTAATGAGTTAAAATATTATTACTAATATTCTTTATCTTTTCTATACTGACATACCTTATCTTTGACTGATTAAAACTACCTAAAGTAGATATAGAAATATGTTCTATATTATTTCTTTCTAAAAACAAATTAGTATGTATAGAATACTTGCTTATTTTGTCAAAACGTATATATTCTTCTATCTTGCTAAATTTTTTTACTTTACAAATTTTAATTAAATCTTTACCTAATACATAAGATGTATTATTAACAAAAATATTATAGTGAGATACACTGTATATACCGATAAATAAAATCAATAACGTAAAAATAATATAAATATTTTTTGTTTCAATAACAAATAATTTATAATTAAAAAAGTAAATACCAATATAAACTAATGTAGCTAAAAATATGTTTAATATAAAGTATCTTCTTTTTAATAATTTTTTAACACAATCTTCCAAAATATACATATTATTGCTTACACTTAATTGTAAAATATTACTAATAAAGTCATTAATAAACATCTTTTTAGCTATGGGAATAATAACAACATTACTTCCCACATTATCAGTATTTTCGAATATACCTTCTGTTGTTAAAGTAACATTTAAACTTGCTAGACCAAATATTCTGAATAATAGACTTTGTTTTAATTCTACTTTTTCTATCTTATCTTTAGGTATTATAATAGTTCTTTTATTTATAAAGCCATAACTGCACACTAAATTATCATCATATTTGTTTAATTCAAATCCTTTAAAAGATATAAAAGTTCCAATAAGAGAAATCGCATATAAAATTATTATAATAATTAATGTTATTATGATAAATAAGCTAATATTAATATTTTTAAGGTTTAGGTAGCACTCATAACCTAAATTTAATTTTACTCCAAATATGTTATAAAAAAAATCTACTATATTGTTAAGAAAAGAATAAATAATTGCATACGTTACAAAAATTTTATTCTTTAACAAACTTAAAAATAACAAGTCTTTAGTTTTCAATTTAAATTTAATATTATCTGTTGAATTTTTCTTATTTTCTCCATTTACTAAATTTATAATTATATTAGCTTCTTCAGTAGTTATAGGTCCTATAGTAATAGTTTCTTCTATTCCATTAATATCTAAAGATATTATTCCAAAAATTTTATAAAATATATTTTCTGTAGTATCAATATTTTGTATATTTTCCAACTTTATATATTTTATCCCTTTTACAGAAATTCCTGAATTATAAATCAAAGTATTATCTCGTATTTCATAATAAATATTTAAATACTTTGATATGGTAATGCCTAAAACACATACAATATATACTATAATAATCAGTAATTTAAGTGTAGAAAATTTAGAAATAATTATGAAGATAATAAAAAGAAAATGTCTATAATTTTTTATTAGCTCTTCTATTACAAAAAATAAATGAAGTCTTTTTCTTCCTTTAGTTATCATAATTACTAACCTCACAATTATTTATATATTTCACAATTATTTTCTTTAATTTTTTTTCAATATAAGATATATCTTTGTCAGATACGTAAAAATAAGAGCTATTTTTACCTGTGAAAATAATTATTTTTGAAAAATTAAATTTTTTCATCAACATTCCTTGTTCTATTAAATAAGATGATACACTTCTAAGTGGTAAAATATCTCTAGTAAAAAATATCAAGTATCTAGTTTTATGTACTGATATATTGTTAATATCAAATATAGTATAGTAGTAGCTATTTATTTTATTATAGAAAATGCTATCTATAATAAGTTTAAATATAAAGAAAAAATATAAAGCAATTATTAAGCAAATCAAAAGTTTATTGTAAAATATATTTAATAAAATAATACTTATAGGAATTAATACAACTAAATATAATAATTTTTTTAATAAATAATATTTAAAACTAATATTTCTATAATATTTCATAATTCTATATTAAATTTAGACTACGCTCTTTTTGTATGGTTGTAGGATAGCCATGACCAGAATAAACAACTTTATTACCATCTAGTTTGAATAACACATTGTGCAGAGAATGTTTTAGTTCATCATAATTTGAACCTGGTAAATCATATCTTCCATATCCACCATTAAATAATGCATCTCCAACAACTATAAATTCTCCAAAATCAAATGATAAACCTCCTGGTGAATGCCCCGGAGTTGGTAATACCGTAAAAGTCATTCCAGCTAGAGTATAATCTTTATATTCTTCAAATTCATATTCTGCTCTACTTGTAACAATAGCTTCCCTTAAACCATATGCATAAGATAAATTCAATTCCCCTGATTCTAGCCAATCGTTTTCTTTGGGAGAAATATATACTGGAGCATTATATGTCATTCTACATTCATCTAAGCTTGCAATATGATCAAAATGTGCGTGTGTTAAAATTATTGCCTCTACTGTTATTTGCAGTTTATTAATTACTTTATTAATTTTTTTAAAACCAGCTCCAGGATCAACAATAAGTCCTTTGCTTCCTTTATAAATTATGTAACAATTTTCATCAATCATATCTGTAACTATTCGTTCTACTTTTATTTCTGTCATAAAGTTCCTCCTTATACCATTTATTATACTACTTTTTATAAAAAAAAGAAATGTAAGGGTATAAAAAAAAGATATAGTCAATAAATGAATAACTATATCTTTTTTTTAAATTTATTTACAAATTATTAAATATTAATAACCTGAACCTTCTGTTCCTTCTATAATAGCTATGCCTGAACTTGTACCTAATCTTTCAGCACCTAATTCAATATATTTCTCGGCTGTTTCTTTATCTCTAACGCCTCCACTAGCTTTTACTTTAGCGTTGTTTCCTACAACATCTTTCATTAATTTTACATCTTCAAATGTAGCTCCACCACTACCAAATCCTGTAGATGTTTTTACAAAATCAGCTTTTGCATTTAATGATAATTCACAAGCTTTTACTTTTTCAGAATCAGTTAAGTAACAAGTTTCAATAATTACCTTTAAGACATTATCTCCTATGGCTTCTTTTATTGCACGAATTTCATTTTCAACATAGCTATAATCTCCATCTTTAAGACGTGCTACATTAATAACCATATCTATTTCACTAGCTCCATTGTCGATAGCTTCTTTGGCTTCAAAAACTTTTGAAGTAGTAGTCATAGCTCCTAATGGAAAACCAATAACTGCTGCCACCTTAACTTCTGTTCCTGCCAATAACTGTGAACATTCTTTAACATTACTTCCATTAACGCAAACACTAAAGAAATTATATTTTTTCGCTTCTTCACAAAGATTTTTAATTTCCTCTTTAGTTGTTGTTGCCTTTAAAACTGTATGATCTATATATTTATTAATACTCATTATTATCTCCTATTCACTTTTTATAAAATATTTTTTATTACATACTTTTTGATAAATTAAAATATAAACATCTAATAATCAATATGTTAATATTCAACTAAATTAATTATTTAAATTTTATATTTTATACTAAAATACATTTATTTCTCTATCCTTATGTAATTAGTTGGATAAAAAATAAAATTAATACAAGAAATTCTTCTTATAACATATAGTATTAAGATACTCCCAAACCAGCCTATAATTATTCCTAAGACAATATGTATAAATACATTATCTATTCCAATCTTCAATAGAAATATTCTAGTTACAGAAACAATAGGTGCATGAATAATATAAATAACTAAACTATCTCTTCCATATTTAACAAAATATTTATAAAATTTATTATATGGTAAATTAGAAAAAACAATAAATGCAAAAGGAACAATTATAAAAAATATAATCCCCCAAATTCTAGGTAAATAATATGATATTCGATTATCAAAATCAAAATAATACCAAATTCCTAAATATGATAAAATTGTGAAAAATAATAGCAATGCAGAATATTTCAAATTTTTCAATTTAAAATCTTTTAAAATATTTCCTAACATAAATACAGAAGACCATAAACCTACTCTTTGAATTATCATATAGTCATTAGGAAATATATTAACAATTAACAGAATTATCAAGGTTACTATAAATAATTTTATTTTATCTTTTATTATAATTGATAACAAACCTAAAAATATGAAAATACCCCAAAGTACATATAAAAACCAAGATACTCCTAAAGGAGACTTGTATATATTAAGTAAGTCAGTAAAACTTGAAGGGTTACGTACAGAATTACCTCCTATACTCTGCAATATATATTGAATTATATTATAAAATATATAAGGTAGTCCTAGTTGTATAGATTTATTGAAAAAATAGTATTTAAAATCTTTAAAACTATTTAATGGTTTAAAAAAATATCCTGACAATGCAAAAAATACTGGTATATGAAATATATAAATTACTTGAACAGATACCCATAGTAAATTATTATACTCTAAAAATTTGTTAGACTCGTACAATCCTAAAACTACATGCCCTAAGACAACTAGAAATATTGAAAATCCTTTTCCTAAGTCAATCCAATCTATACGATTTGCTTGTCTATTCATCTAGTATTTCCTCCTACTTAACTAAGAATTTCTTTTATATAGAAAATTAATTTATTAAGTTTATATTCTAGAGTATATACTATATTTATGTACTATTCAATTATTTCTAAAATATTTTTCTTATTATCTACCTTTTTATCAACTAAAATATAAGCATCTAACACCATTTTTTTACTAATTTCTATGCTCTTAGAGCTATTATATTGAATTTCTGCTAAAATATCACCTTTATTTACAAAATCTCCCACTTTTTTATAAAGTGTAATTCCTACTGCATGGTCAATGATGTCATCTTTTGTTGCTCTTCCTGCACCTATAACCATTGCTGCTTTTCCTATATTTTCTGCCTTTATTTTATTAACGTATCCTGAATAATTACTAACTACTTTTAATTTATTTTCTGCAGTAGGCAATAATTTATAATCATCTACAATATTCTCATTACCACCACTCATCTTTATAAATTTTCTCATGTTATCCAACGCAGCTCCATCAGATATAGCTTTATCAATAATTTTTTCTGCCTCTGAGAAATTACTTACTTCACCTTTATTTTTTAGTGCTAAATAAACTAAAGTATAAACAACTTCTTTTAAGTCATTAGACCAATTTCCTGATAATGCCTCTATTCCTTCAATAATTTCATTAGAATTTCCTATATTTAATCCTAAAGGCTCTTCCATATTCGTCAATACAGCTATAGTTTTTCTTCCTAAAGAATTACCTATATTAACCATTCTTCTTGATAACTCTCTGGCATCTTCTATTGTTTTCATAAAAGCGCCATCTCCAACTTTAACATCAAGTATTATTAAGTCAGATTGAACTGCTAATTTTTTACTCATAATACTACTAGCTATAAGTGGTATGCTATCGACAGTAGCAGTAACATCACGCAGTGAATACAATTTTTTATCCAATGGAACTATCTTATCACTATAGCCCATAATTCCTACACCCGTTTTATTAGCTATATTAACTAACTCATCTTTTGTGCTAGAAAATTTAAAATTATCTATAGATTCAAATTTATCTATAGTTCCTCCTGTATGACCTAGTCCTTTTCCCGAAAGTTTAGTTGTTGCCATTCCTACAGCCGCCAACAAAGGACCTAACACTACCGTAACTTTATCTCCTACTCCTCCTGTTGAATGCTTATCAACAAGATACTTTTCCATATTATCAAAGAATATAGTATCACCTGAATCTCTCATCTTTAAAGTGAAGTATGATAGTTCATCATCACTCATTCCATTAAAGTAAACTGACATCAAAAAAGCACTCATTTGATAATCAGGAACTTTACCAGATAAATAATTATCTAATAAAAAATCTAATTCCTCATTAGATAATACTCCACCTTTCTTTTTAATATCAATCAAATCAACAACTCTCATAATTGTCTCCTTAAATTTTTTAATATTATAAGCTAAATTATATCACATTTAAATCATATAAGATAGTATTTTTCTGAAAATGTTTTATAGGCAATATAATCGTTTTAAATTATATTTTTTATCTTCTAAATAAATACTATTTGATATTTCTTTTACTTCCAAATATTTTTCTGTTTTTAATATTAGAATTAATTCATTTAAAGATTTTTTTGAATAAACTAATCTACCTCTTATGTAATAAGCTCTATATCCTAAAAGTACAAGTACGTATGATAAAAAAACAAAATCTAATTTATATAATATTAAAATTGAAGATATTACTATAAATGGTAAAATAAAGATATTAAATCTAATAATTAAAAACATTGAAATTAATAAAAGAAACAAAATATATCTTCCGTCTAACATACTAACACTAGATATTTCTTTGAAATTACAAACAAAAATATTAGATTTGGCATTCATAAATATATGTGTTAAAAATACAAAACTCAATAAGATTAAAATAATTGTAATGTATATCATACTTATATTC
>NZ_JACBYC010000139.1 GCF_013415425.1 Gemella sp. GH3
AATTATTTGTTTATTTAAACGCCTTACAACTTGCACGATAAAACGTTTGAATACATAAATATAATTCATTCAAACTTTAAGGGGGACATATTGGATGCCAGAAAATATTAAAATTCCTCGTGCTACATTAAAGCGTTTACCTTTATATTATAGATTTGTGAGTACATTAAAATCTAAGGGTATCGACCGTGTGAATTCTAAAGCAATCAGTGAAGCTTTACAAATAGATTCGGCAACGATTCGTCGTGATTTTTCATATTTTGGAGAATTAGGTAAAAAAGGCTATGGTTACAACATCGATAGTATGCTTGAATTTTTCAAGTCTGAACTAAGTGAAAGTGATGAAATTAAAATTGCGATAGTAGGTGTTGGTAATCTAGGTCGCGCGTTACTTACTTATAATTTTTCAATACACGCTGAGATGACAATTACTGAAGCTTTCGATATTAGAGAAGATCTAATTGGAGAGAAAGTGGG
>NZ_JACBYC010000227.1 GCF_013415425.1 Gemella sp. GH3
ACATTATTACATAGTTTATTAAACCAGTACCATGATACCTATAAAACATTGACCTGTGTACATGTTAATCATGGATTACGAGCGCAATCAGTTGAAGAAGAAATATTTTTAAACGAGTATTGTCAAAAAATCAAATTAAATTATATGTTAAACATCTCGACTTATCTAAAATAGTTGATAAAGGAAATAGTATTCAAAATGAAGCGCGTCGATTGCGGTATCAGTGGTTTGGAGAAGTCATTCGTGATTTAAATGCAGATGTATTACTTACAGCGCATCATCTTGATGACCAACTTGAAACGATTCTTTATAGGGTGCTGAGTGGTCGTTCAACTAGAAGCTCATTAGGAATGTCTGATATCTCGAACTATGAAGATTACCTTGTGTGTCGTCCTTTGCTGAACATTTACAAAAAAGACATCATCAATTACCAAGAAAAGTATCAGGTTCCATATTTTGAAGATAGTTCTAATC
>NZ_JACBYC010000203.1 GCF_013415425.1 Gemella sp. GH3
TCGTTTCCTTTTTCTACATCAGAAATGTCTTTTTCATCTACGTTAGCAGTAATGTATAAATCATCTAAATTGTATGCATAAGCGATTGGGTTACCAGCTTGAGCCATAGACCCTTCCATACCATCAGTTTTTACGATAGTACCTTTTTGAGGCATTTTGATGCTCATATCTTTAGATTGACCACCTTCACCTTGAGCTGAAACTTCAGCTACTTTATCACCTTTATCAAGTTTATCTCCTTGTTTAATATCAAGAGATTTAATTTGTCCTGAAGCTGGACTTGAGATTTTAATTTGATCTCCGTCTACTTTTGCGTTGTCAGTAGTTACGTAGCTAGTCGCATTGTTCCAGAACCAGAAAGCTAGAACACCTATAACTACTAAGACAATGATAGTAATGACATTCACTAATACCATTTTCTTCATGAATATATCCTCCTATTTGCTTTTAAAATTCACTTTATCTATTATAG
>NZ_JACBYC010000216.1 GCF_013415425.1 Gemella sp. GH3
ATATAATTGATGATGTGGTGAAACTTTAGCAATAGTTAATCCGATAGGCCCATATCCGCAACCAACATCGGCAATATATTTACTAGGTCCAGGCGGATGTTCCTTTAAAAATGTTTTAATTAACAAATCCGAACCATAATCTACTCTATCTTTTGAGAACACACCTGTGTCAGTCGTGAACTCTAAATGCACCTTATCAAAATGATATCTTATTTTCTTTTGATTGCTTTTCACTTCAGGATTTTCATCATAGTAGTGACTCATGTCCACACCTCAATTAAAATTTATTCGTATGCTTAAGCTAGTTAATCTATAATACTAAATATAATTACAAGGTAATTAAAAACCCCGTTATCGCAATAACGGGGTTTTAATTTCTCAAAGAATTCAGGTTGTATTTGACTCGACAAAACTTATAAAGTTGGTCGAACAAATCTCTTCAACCTAACTATTTAATTAGAGAGTAGAAACT
>NZ_JACBYC010000078.1 GCF_013415425.1 Gemella sp. GH3
TTACCTACTTTAGTAACAAAAGTTGTTTCAGCTTCTAGACGACCAGCTGCAATCGCTTGATTAGCACCCTTTCCTCCACCAAATTCTCGTTGCGCTTGATCAATGTGTAATGTCTCTCCTGGTTTAGGAAAACGCGTCACGTTAATAAATTTATCAACATTGGTTGAACCTACTATAACTACCTTGTTTCTATTCATTGAAATAGCCCCCTTTTTAGATATATAATTCTTCAATCGTGCTTTCTATCAAAAAGTGACATTAGATTCTAATACGATATTAGAGAATGGTGTGGTCTCTCCTGTTCTAATGTTCCCTTTATTATGTGGTGATTGAAGCATCTCTTTCATTTTACTATGAGGAATAAATTCAATCTCTACATGTTCCTCGATTAAGTGTTTAATTGCTTTAAGCTGAGTTGAATTATTTGTTTTTATCTCTTCTGCTAAGTAAATTTTTTGAATCTCCACTTCTG
>NZ_JACBYC010000204.1 GCF_013415425.1 Gemella sp. GH3
CATACTGATGCTGTGGCGGTATCAGCCATTACAAATGGGAAAGTTTTACCTAAAGGATCAATGTCTATTCTAGAAGGAGAATCATTGCTGAATGACGCAGCAGGTATCATTTCATTTAAAATTGCGGTCACTGCGCTTGTCACTGGTGCATTTTCAGCAATTAACGCTATCGAACAATTTATTATTTCGACAATCATCGGAATATTAGTCGGTGCCATCTTCGGTATTATTGTCGTGAGAATACGTATCTACCTTACAGCGAACAAAGGATTAAAAGATAATAACACATTAACATTTATCCAATTATTGACACTCTTCGCTATTTACTATATAGCTGAAACATTGCATGCATCAGGTATTATAGCTGTAGTAGTAGCAGGTTTAATTCATGGTTTAGAACGTGATAGATTAATCCGTGCACAAACAGAATTACAAATGAACTTTACACAAATTTGGAATACGTTTAGTTA
>NZ_JACBYC010000031.1 GCF_013415425.1 Gemella sp. GH3
ATATTAAATACCTCCTTTATTAACTCTTACAATTACATTTCCTTTTTTCAAAACATCATAAACACGGCCTCCTCCTCATTTACAAACATTTCTTTAGTAATTTTAATTAATTGAAATAAAAGCATTTGTATTTAACTTAATGGCGATTAAGAATCTTTAAAACATAAAAAGCTCCCCTCAAAACTTTCACTTATTAACGTAAAGAGTTTGAGGAGAGTCATTTCAAATTTAATTTCTAAAATTTAATTAAGATATTCTATTAAACTAACTTACTCTGAATGATTAACGCGTACAATGCGCGTATACTTAAGAAACTGTTGAGAATACTTCTGTTTAATGTCCTCTATAGAATCATATGTTACACCAATAATATGCCAATTAGGATTAAAGTGATAGAAGGAATCTTTGTTTTTAGACCATTTAATCATACTTCCATCTTTATTGTACCTAGGTAATGTCACCTCATAAC
>NZ_JACBYC010000205.1 GCF_013415425.1 Gemella sp. GH3
GAACATGACAAAGGTATTGATCTTCAGGATGCCTATCAAGATGATCTTGATGTTCTTCAGCACTTTTCACATAGTTTAATAATGGTTTAACTTCCACCATAATTCGCTGTGCGTCTGATCTACTATCAATAAAATCGCGAGCTTCATTTAAGTGATTAGAATCGTCACTATATATACCGGTACGATATTTTTCACCTACATCTTGTCCTTGTTTATTCAAGCTATATGGATCTATCATTTCAAAGAGATAACTCATTAACTCTTTAATGGTTACTTGATTTGAGTTAAATTCAACTTTTACACATTCTGCATACCCGTCGTACGGGCCATCTAAGTTATTTGTAGTTCCATTAACTCTTCCTGCCTCAGTATTAATCACGCCAGGTATCGTTTTAAAAAAGGCTTCTGTCCCCCATAAACATCCACCTGCAAGATATACGATGTCCAACTCTATCACCTCGTATAC
>NZ_JACBYC010000154.1 GCF_013415425.1 Gemella sp. GH3
ATATGAATATGTCTTATGATCCTCATAATAAATATTCATTACCTTATTTCTTTGGTACAGTGGGTATTTTATATAATAAAGATAAATATCCTCATGATAATTTCAATAGTTGGAGTGATTTGTATCAATCTAAGTATAAAAATGATATTTTATTAGTAGATGGTGCTCGAGAAATGATGGGAATGGGATTAAACAAATTAGGTTATAGTTTGAATGATAACCATTCTTCTCATATTAAAAGAGCTGAAGTGGATGTGAAAAAGTTAGTTCCGCAAGTAAGAGGTGTCGTTGGTGATGAGATAACAATGATGCTTCAACAACATGAAGGTAACATCGCTGTAGTTTGGAGTGGTGTGGCAGCACCTTTAGTTCAAGGTAGTAATAAGTATAACTATGTCATTCCCAAAGAGGGATCTAATCTTTGGTTTGATAACATGGTTATTCCTAAAACTGCTCAGAATAAAGA
>NZ_JACBYC010000126.1 GCF_013415425.1 Gemella sp. GH3
ATGAGTAAGACATTTTTCATTTATTTATACTTTATAAGCAGTATGATAAATAATACAAGTGACCAATACGCGCTTTCTAAAAATCATAATTCGACTTAATTATGTACGCTAATATGACTTTGATTATGTTTTATGGCCACTAAGTAGACTTAATAATAAAGGTAACTTGTTTTTTTATAGATAATACTTTTGACATAAGTTCACTTATCGGAAGTGGATATGCTTACGTGTTTACAGATGATATAATAATAGAGTCGCCTTAACTTCCGGCGGTATTTTCGACGGAAGGAGGTGCTTAATATGCTTATGATCTTCGTTCACATCATTGCACCAGTCATTAGTGGCTGTGCAGTTGCGTATTTTACTTACTGGCTTAGTAGTAAACGTAATAAATAGAAGGCGACGTTAAGCCGCATCAAAAATCCCCTCACTACCACAAATAGTGAGGGGAATGGTGCATATA
>NZ_JACBYC010000052.1 GCF_013415425.1 Gemella sp. GH3
CTCCTAAGTGATGGTATGCTTATAAAACGTCCACTAGCTTTTAATTTTGACAAAAATATTTTGTTAGTAGGATTTAAAACAAATGTTTGGGAAGAAAAACTTATATAACAAAAAAGAGCTTTTAATAATTTAAAAGCTCTTTTTTATGAATATTTGCCAACAGATGTAGAATAATTTTTTAAAAAAATTTTTTATGATATAATGAAAGTGTAAACAATATATTAAAATAACTACTCTTATAATTAAAACCAATAGTATAAAATAATTATAAATCTCTCTCAAGGAGGTACATATATGGATAAAAAATTAAATATATATTTTAAAATAGCTATTATTAATATCTCTAGTTTGGTATTTGAACTATAAAAACTTTGCTATTTTTTGGTCCATGGTCCCTACTATAGTATCTTTTCTTACCCCACAAAAAAAGAAAGTTTTAGAAGATAACTACACATATATTCTAGATACAAAGCGATTAAAGTTTTACTTCTTACTGGCAACTATACTTTCAATAATGGCTATATGCATACTAACCGAGTACTATATCTTCACTTATAAAATAGCCTTTATATTATTTTTACTATGCACTACTCTCCCTATATTATTATCAATTAAACCTAGAAAATAAAAACTCTAACCCTATTATCAAATATTATATACATTAAATCTAAACCTATTACTTAATTAACCTATGTACAAAGTGATAATAATTTGTGTTTCACGTGTAAACTGTTATTTATATTTGTAGTAGTCTAATAAAATAAATTCATTAATAACATAAAACAAAATATTTTAACTAATCAACACCATATTATTCAATTAAAATATACATAACGAAAATAAAGACAAGACAATATAGTCCTGTCTTTATTTTTCTTTTGAAATATTAGCCATTAAAGTACCCTACACCCGTTAATTTATTTTACAGACAAAGCTATCTTTAAATTATTAATTACTGTATCAAACTCACTAGTTCTTAATGTTCTCATATCTAAAATTATGCTATTGTCTTTAATTCTAGTAATAACTGGTACATCTACGTCAAGCAACAGACTTTTTTCCAGTTCTGTAGCCAATTTATTATCGTGTGTTAATTTTACAGCAACACTATCTAAATAACTAGCTGGATAACTTCCTCCGCCTACTTCTGCTTTATCTTCTATAATATCTACATCAAAGTTTAAAGTAGATACTTTTTCTGAAAATATTTTTGCTTTTGCTTCTAATCTAGCTTTTGAAATAGAAATCATATGAAGCGTAGGTATTTCTTCTAATGCTCTTTCTTCGTCTAAATATATATTCAATGTTGCTTCTAAGGCTGCTATCGTCATTTTATCAACACGTAATGCTCTTGTTAGCTGATTTTTTTTCATTTCATCTATATATTTCTTCTTACCTACAATTATTCCCGCTTGTGGACCTCCTAATAGTTTGTCACCACTAAAAGTAACAACATCTATTCCACTATCTAAAACTTCTTTTACTGTAGGTTCATAAGGAAGACCATACTTTCTAAAGTCAACTAATTGTCCGCTTCCTAAGTCATTAATAGAAATTAAATTATTTTCTTTTGCTAAATTTGCAATTTCTTCATTTCCAACTTCTTTTGTAAAACCTAAAATCTTATAATTGCTAGTATGAACTTTCAGTAAAGCTGCTGTATTTTCATTAATTTCTTTTTTGTAATCAGCTAAATGTGTCTTATTAGTAGTTCCTACCTCTTTAGGTATTCCTCCGCTAAGTTTAATAATTTCTGGTATTCTAAAAGCTCCACCTATTTCGACTAATTCGCCTCTCGATACAATTATTTCTTTTTCGTTAGCTAAAGTATTTAAAGTTAGCATAACTGCTGCTGCATTATTATTTACTACTAATACCGCTTCTGCCCCTGTCAATTGCTTTATTATTTTTGTCAAATGATCATATCTACTTCCACGTGATTTCTTATCTATATTAAATTCTAGATTAGAATAGTTAAATGCTACATCTAATAAATTTTCTTTAACACTATTACTTAGCAAACTTCTTCCTAAATTAGTATGGAGTATAGTACCTGTCGCATTTATTACTCTTCTCAAAGAGTGTTTACTCTCTTTTTCTAAATTATCTAATAAATTATTTATAAGTAAATCTATACTTGGTACCTCTAGTACATATCCTTTCAAAATATTAAATCGTAACAAATCAATTTCTTTTTTTATAATATCTTTAACAAATATTTCTGGATATTTTTCCAAAGCTGATTTTATTTTATCATTTAATAATATCTTATTAATTGACGGAACTTGTGATAATAATCTTTTCATTATCTTCTCCTTTTATATAAATTAATTCAATTCACTAGCTATTTTCTTTATGGATTCTATTGCATAATCCACTTCTTCTTCTGTAGTCATACTAGAAAATGAGAACCTAACTATCCCTTGCTCTACAGTACCAAAATGCTTATGCATAAGTGGCGCACAATGAGCACCTGCTCTTATAGCTATATTATATTTTTCAAATAACTCTTCTGCTGCATCACTAGATAAGACACCTTTAAAATTAAGAGCTACTGTCGCAGTCTTTGGCTCATTAAAGTTACCATAAAATTCAATAATAGATACATCCTTCAAACTATTATAAAATTTATTGGCAAAAGATAATTGTTTATTATAAAGATTATCAATACCTTTGTCTAAAATATACTTTATTCCTTCTGCAAGACCAGCTATACTAGGAGTATTATGCGTCCCCGCTTCTAACATTTCTGGATAAATTTGCGGTTGATTCTTCTCGAAAGTTTTTATGCCACTTCCTCCTACATTGTAAGACTTCACAATCAAATTAGGATTTCCGATACATAGCCCACCTACTCCCTGAGGAGCAAATAAGCTTTTATGCCCTGTAAAGCAGTACAAATCTATACCTAATTTTTCTACTTTAGTATCAATAACTCCAGCAGCCTGAGAACCATCTACTAGTAATAATATGTTATTCTTTTGGCAAATAGTAGCTATTTTTTTCAAATCTACTATATTTCCTGTCAAATTAGAAGCTTGTGTTATAGCTAGTAATTTTGTATTACTTTTTATGTGCTTTTCAATATCATCATAAAGAACAACGCCATATTTATCACTATCCACAATAGAAAATTCAATATTTTCTTTTTCTGCTAGTTGATAAATGGGTCTCAAGACTGAATTATGCTCCATTTTCGTTGTTATTATGTGATCTCCTTGTTCAATAACACCTTTTATTGCTATATTCAAAGCTTCGGTAGCATTATTTGTAAATATTACTCTTTTTTCATCACTTATTCCAAAGAAATCAGCTACTAATTTTCTCGTTTTATAAATTTCTATAAAAGCATTGTTAGCTTCTTTATAACTACCTCTAGATGGATTAGCATATTCTCCAGAAGATAATATTTCATAAACTTTTTTAGCAACAGCTTCTGGCTTTTTTAGAGATGTTGCTCCATAATCAAAATAATAAGTCATAATTTCATCTCTTTTCTTAATATATATTATTTATTTAATACACGATAATTTTCTACTCTTCTAGTTATCCCTTGTTTATCCATATATTCCAAAATAGCCATTGAATATCTACGACTAGATCCTGTCATATCTCTAAATTCAGCCAATGTCATCTGTTCTTCTTTTTCAAAATGATTTGTTACTTTTGTTACAGCGTCGTTATAAATATCCATATGTAATACCAAATCTTCATCTAACTTAACTATACTATTTCCTATAAGAGAATCCAACACTTCATTTATAGCACGTACCCCTTTAGTTAAATCTTTTATACTTGGTGGTGTGAATTTGGCAGAAAGTAGTTGTTTTTCTATCCTATTCTTTTCCATAAGTTGCTTACTATCGTATTTAACTTCAAAATTCCACAAAGAAACAAAATTATTGGTAATCTTTAATTCTTTATTAATTATTAATAACTCTATTAGTAAAGCTATATCTTTTGAATTAATTTTGAATTTAGATAGTAATTCTACTTTAGGTATACCTATCTTCAACTTAAATTTTTTATGATAATCTTCAACTACATTTAACATTTTTTCTTTTATATCATCATATTTTTTACTATGTATATATTGATTATCTATTTTATAAACTGAACCTGCAGATAATAAATTACTTAATTCTTTAGCAACTGCTTCTTCTGACTGTTCTAGATTTTTACTTATATCTTCCATATCTGCTAAGTAACTATGACTACTTAATAGGTAGTTAGCTATTAAATCTTGAATATTTCCTTCTGATTGAATTTTTAATTTAGATAAAACTTCTTCATTGAAACGACTATGTTTATTCGGATTAACATCTAATATTACTCCTCCTCCAATAGTTATCATTGGCGAATAAGTTCTAATAATAAACTTGTCATAGTTTTTTACAGCAATTTCTTCTTCAAGTCTTAGTTGAACGAAACCTTTGTCTCCTGCTTCTAGTGTGTCTATACCTAGTGGCACTACTCTTGCCATTACTTCAGTAGTACCTATATAAACACGTACTCTATCCCAAAGTTCTAAGTTATATTCAGAATTATTTATAATAGAAATTTCAGTATCTACCATATAAGTTTTTGTAAGTGTGTCAGGTGTTGCTAAGGTATATCCTCTACGTGTATCTTCAAACTTTATATTGCTTAGATTGATTGCTGTTCTTTGTCCTGCAAACGCCGTTTGAACATCTTCTGAATGCACTTGAATACTTCTAACTTTCGTTCTTTTATTATGAGGATAGATTGCAAGTTCATCACCTACTGATATAGTTCCTTCTAATAAAGTACCTGTAACTACTGTCCCAAATCCTCTAACTTGAAAAGATCTATCTATATTTAGACGCGCATTTTTTGATTCTTTTATTTTCGCTATATCTTCTGTTTTTGTATCTATAGTCTCTAACAATTTAGGTATTCCCTTTTTACTAATAGAATCTACCTCAATAATAGGACTATTCTCTAAACTCGTTCCTTTTATAAACTCTTTAATATCTTCTACTACTAATTCTCTATATTCATCATCAACTAAATCTATTTTAGTAACTACTACTATATAATTTTCTATTCCTAATAATGATAATATATCGATATGCTCTCTAGTTTGTGGCATAATTCCTTCTCTAACATCTACTAGCAATAGCACTAGATTTATACCACTAACCCCTGCCAACATATTTTTAATAAATTTTTCGTGACCAGGAACGTCAACTACTCCACATCTCTTCCCACTAGGAAGATCAAAATATGCAAATCCTAAATTAATTGACATACCTCTTTCTTTTTCTTCCAAAGTTGTATCAGTCTCTATTCCACTCAATGCTTTTATAAGAGTTGTTTTCCCGTGATCAATATGTCCTGCAGTTCCAATTATTACATTATTCATAATACACTCCTTTCTTAATTTTTGTTTTCATACAATAAGGCAGTTTCTCTTTTAATACCTATCTTCTTAGAATAATACAGAGCTTTATAAGCAATTTTTTCCGCTTCTAAGAACTTAACGAAATCTGCAAACTTATTCCATTCTATTTTCATCATAAAACCACATCCCAAAGATATACCCGGATGAGTAGGTATTAAACTCGCATCAATACCTTTTTCTAAACATAAATTATCTACTTTTATAGCATCATGTGTACTATTAAATACTATTAAGCCTTCCTCTATCATAAAATCTCCTACGGTCTAATTATTCTATTAGCTTTACGCATATCCTCTACTATGAAATACATATTAGTAGGATTACCTACTGCAAGTTCTATATTGTGATAATCTACACACGCACCACAACATACTATTTCTACACCTTGATTTTCTAATTCAACTAGCTCTGCAAGTACATGACTTCTATTTTTATCTACCAAAATAGATCCATCATTATAGAATATTATTTTTTTAGGCAAAACTTCTTGTTCAGTAAGAGCATATAAATATGCTTTTATAAGTCTACTTCCTAATTCTTCACTACCGTGACCCATAATCTTCTTATTGATTACCACTATATAACTATCATCTTCTATGTTAAAAGATTTTTTTTCATTGTCGTTAGAATTTATCTCTTTTCTTTCCAACGTAACTACATAATGCGTATCATTTTGCTTAATATCTATATTATGATTATTTTTTGTTGCAAAATTTTCTAAATTTTTTACATTATTTTCATCTTTCACAAGAACTTCAACAGTATTTTCAGTCTCCAAAACTCTTCTAGCTTGTGTAACAGGTACTACACAACTATCAGACAATGTATCTATTACAACGTTATTTTCTTTTTCTTTAGCAATTATAACAACATACTCTTCATCAGAATTTTTATTTACATTTATATAATAACCTAGCTGTTTTGCCAACTTTTCTAAATTTTGCGTTGCTACAAAATTATCAACGATAGTTTCTACTTTGTCATATTCAGCCAAAAGTTTCTTAGTTTTTACTACTGGAAGCGGACAAGCCAATCCTCTAGCATCTAATTTTGTTTCCATAGTTCATTAACTCCTTAATTTTAATTAATTTACTACTACGTCTTTTTCTTGACGGTTTACTACTTTACCTACTATAGAACTTTTTATTTCTAACTTGTTTAATTTATCTAGCATTTCTAATCCATACTTTTCTGGAATACTTATTAATAAACCTCCTGAAGTTTGGGGATCAAACAATATTTCCTCGAGAGCAAAATCATTTACTTGAAAATCTATTTTATCTTGTAAATAATTTCTATTCAATTGCCCACCAGCTGTTATTATAAAGTTATTAGCACATTTATATGCTTCTGGCAACATAGGTATATCTTTAGAATAAATTTCTGCCGAATACTTTCCATCTAACATTTCTACTAAATGTCCTAAAAATCCAAATCCTGTTATATCTGTACAGCTACTTACAGGGTATTCTCTCATTACATCTGCTGCATATTTATTAAGAGTAGTCATCTGTCTTACACACTTCTCAAAAGTTTCTTCACTACATTCTTTTAGCATATGTGCAGAATTAATAATACTAACTCCTAAAGGTTTCGTCACTATAAGTATATCTCCTAATTGACAATTATTATTCATAAGTATTTTTTCAGGATGTATAATTCCCGTTACTGACAATCCATATTTAGGTGTTTCATCGTGTATAGAATGTCCACCAGCAAGCACTCCACCAGCTTCGTGAACTTTCTCTGATCCACCTTTTAAAATTTGATGTAAAATTTCCATATTCATTTTCTCTGGAAAAGCTACTATATTTAATGCAGAAATGACTTCTCCTCCCATAGCATAAACATCACTTAAAGCATTAGTTGCAGCAATTTGTCCGAAAAGATATGGATCATTAATCATTGTCGTAAAAAAATCCAAAGTTTGAATTATTGCTTTGTCTTCTGAAATTTTGTACACTGCTGCATCGTCAGAAGATTCATAACCTACTATTAAATTTTCATCTTCTTTTTTTGGTAAATCACTTAACAAGTCAGAAAGAGCTCCCGGCCCTATCTTAGAGTTTCAACCTCCACAAACTATCATACTTAAACTCTTGTTTTCCATACAGCTCTCTCCTTTCTCACTTTCTTATAAATATTATACTATGTATTTCCAATTTTAGAAAGTTCTTTCAAATATTTATTAATTTGCAAAAAATAATCACTTATAAATATACAATATTAGGGAGAAATACAACAATTTAAAATAATAAAGCATTTTCAATGATTAAATTGTAAAATTAAATAAGTTAGTGCTATAATAAATATAACAATATAAAAAATTTAAAGGAGTTTACTATGAAAAAAGAAAGAGTAAATAAAATTTTAACAAAAATGACTGAAGAAAATATTTCCCAAGCTATAATTAGTGATCCTACATCTATTTTCTATCTAAGTGGATTAATGCTTCATCCAGGAGAAAGATTATTCTGTTTACTTTTAGATAGTACCGGCGAGCACAAGCTATTCGTTAACGCCCTATTCCCTATAGAACAAGATTTAGGAATAGAAAAAATTATTTTTACAGATACAGACGATTCTGTAGAAGTTTTGGCTAATCATCTAAAAAATAAAGCTACAATAGGGATAGACAAAGTATTCCCTGCAAGATTTTTACTACCTTTAATAAATAATCTACAAGAAAATAAATTCACAGATATCTCTATCATAGTGGATAAAATACGTATGATTAAAGATAAGGACGAAATAGAAGCTATGCGTACAGCTTCAAGATTAAATGATAAAGCGTGTCAATTAGTAATTAATAGTATTTCAAAAGAAAAATCAGAGTTAGACGTTGTAAAATATTTACTAGCAATTCATGAAAGTTTAGGCGTTGACGGAGTATCTTTTGATCCTATTATCGGATACGGAGCAAATGGTGCAAATCCTCACGGTGAACCGGGAGAAAGATATTTAAAAGATGGAGATGCCATAATTATAGATATGGGTGGGGTTAAAAATAACTACTGTTCTGATATGACACGTACAGTATTTTGGAAAACTCCTAGCGAAAAAGCAAAAGAAGTATTTAATATCGTATTAGAAGCACAAAAGCGTGCTGTATCTATAGTTAAACCTGGCGTTAGATTCTGCGATATTGATGCAGCTTGTCGTGACTACATAACAGAAAAAGGTTACGGAGAATTCTTTACTCACCGTACAGGTCATCATATAGGTTTAGAATGCCACGAATACGGAGATATATCTTCTATTAATGAAACTAAGTGTGAGCCTGGAATGATATTCTCCATAGAACCTGGAATTTACTTACCAGGAGAGTTTGGTGTTAGAATAGAGGATTTAGTTTTAGTAACTGAAGATGGTTACGAAAATCTAAATAGTCTAAACAAAGAATTAGTAATAATTGGTGAGTAAGGTAAAATTTTGAAAATTTCCTAATTAATATAAAAATAACTATCCTTTTTATAAATTTGTTATTTCTATAAAGTAAATTTAATTATCTACCTAAAAGAAAAACAAATTAAGGATAGTTATTTTATTATTAAACTATAAACTAAGTTTAGTTAAAAACTTTTTTCAAGAAATTATCTACATAAGACCAGTACTCTTCATTATATTTTCTCTCTGCTTGACAATGCTTTGCTTCCTTAAAGATATGAATTTCTTTATCAGAAGTTAACAGATTGTATGCTTCCTTACTATTGTCTACAGGTACAAAGCCATCTGCATCTCCATGTAATATTAAAACTGGTAATTTAGTAGTTGATAAAGCTTCTGTCGCATCTACATCACCAAAGTTATAACCCGCTCTCACTTTAGTAACTAAATTTGACAACGGAATAACCGGGAATGAAGGTAACCCAAAAAGTTTGTCCAACTGATAAGTAAATTCCTCTTTTAATCTTATATAACCACTATCTTCTATAAATCCTACTACATTAGATGGTAATCCTTTGTTTAGAGAATTTATTGTTGTAGCTGCTCCCATACTTATACCAAAGAGAACTATAGGCGGATTATTATATTCACTAGATATTTTCTTTACCCAGTTAACTAAATCGCTAGAATCATAACCTCCCATAGCATAGGCTTTTCCTTCACTGTTCCCATGCGCTATTAAATCCGGAGCAAAAACATTATATCCTCTATCATAAAAAGATTTAATATAATTTGACATATATCTTGCATCAGTAGTAAAACCGTGCGTAACGATAACCCATTTGTTATTTTTTGAAGTATCATTTTGAACAAAGCTATATCCTACAATTTTATCCCCTGTTACAGATGTACTAACATACTCCCTTTTATTGTTATCAAACCACTTTTGATTATCTGCTAGCCTAGTATCTACCTCACCATCACTATCTTGTGAAGCCACAGCAGATTTATCTACAGTTGGATTTAAAGCAAAATTATAAAAGTAATTCCCTGTAAATAAGCTACCAAATAATAAAATAGCTAATAGAGAAGCTACGATTATTTTGTAATATTTTTTCATATATTATTACCCTTTCAAATAAGTAAACTTATAAATTTACTAATAAATTTATAATACTTAGTATATACCTTCTAAAACAAAAAGTAAACTATAAAATTAACTAATTAATAAATAATCGTTTTAAATATTTATTTATTAATTGTTTTATAGGTAGCTAACATCTCGTACATTATTTTTACATTATGCATTCTTACGATGCTAGCCCCTTTTCTTATTGCTTCCAAAGATAAAGCCGCGCTCACTACATCACGATCTTTGGGTAAACTACTTCCTCCCAGAATATAATCCACTGTTCTTTTTCTACTAGCAGCATATAGGATAGTAAATCCTAACTGAGCTAAATCTTCTAGATTTTTTGTTATGGCTATATTGTTATCTACATTTTTATTAAACCCTATTCCCGGATCTATTATAATATTTTCTCTAGGTACACCTTTTTCCAAACAAATGTCTATGCTCTCTTTAAGACTAGATATTACGTCATTTATCTCTCTACCTTCACTTACAGATTCATTATGCATTATAATAATAGGCGCATTGTATTTAACTGCTATTTCCGCCATATCATTGTTCTTTGCACCATAAACATCATTTATAATATCTACTCCATTTTGCAACGCAAAATCAGCAACTTTTTTTTTATAAGTATCTATACTTAGTAAAACGTTAGGAAATGTACGTCTTACCTCAGGCAAAATACGTCCAAGCCTTGATATTTCTTCTTCTACAGTAATTTTGGTAGCTCCCGGTCTAGTAGATTCACAACCTATATCAATAATATTAGCTCCGTCTTTTATCATACTCTCTATTTGTAAAATTGCTGTTTCTACATTATAGAAATCTCCACCATCAGAAAAAGAATCTGGTGTAAAGTTTAAAATTCCCATTATTAAATATTTTTTATTTTCTAACTGTTGCTGCAACTTATTCATTAATTTACCTCTTATCTAATAATTTTTTTCTAACTGCTGATATTAAATATAAAGATCCACTTACTACCAGAGTTTCATCTTTCTTCAAATTACTTATAACATCACTTAATCCTTGTTCATAATTATCGAATACTTTTACATTAGCTGTAAAAGCAGAAGATAACTCCTTAACGTTGCTACGTTTTATATCTATAGGAACAGGTACTATAGATATATCCTGACTAACGCTCTCAAATATCTTCGCCATTTGCTTGTATTCTTTATCAGCGAGTATTCCTAACAATAACTTCACATTTTTTAAACCACTATTTTTAATATAATTAATCAGACTATTTACACCGTCTATATTGTGAGCTCCATCTAATAAAATATTTTCTCCTAGCCATTCTAATCGTCCTGCCCAGATAGTTTGTTCAATACCTAATCTTATTTCTTCGTTAGATAACTCTACTCTCTCTCTTGATCGTAAATCTTCCAAAGCTAAGATAGCTAGACTAGCATTATATACTTGATGTTCTCCTAACATCTTAATTTTAATATCTTTATAATTAGTAAAGTCAAAAATACTATATTTTGTATTAATCTCTTTAATTACAATATTTTTATTATTTAGTATAGATACATTAGCATTATTGATATGTGCAACTTCTTCTATTACTGAATTAATTTCATATGAATTAGGATAAAGTACCACATTATCACTTTTTTGTATAATTCCTGCTTTTTCGTAAGCTATTTTTTCTACACTATCCCCTAGCATATCAGTATGATCTAGTCCTATTTTGGTAATTATAGATAACTCTTTGTTAGAAAAAACATTAGTACCATCAAAACGACCACCAAGCCCTACTTCCATAACTACAAAATCAACATTATTTCTAGCAAAATAATTAATTGCAACCACTGTTAATATTTCAAAAAAAGATAAATTATTAGAAGAATTTGGGTAGTTTTGTTGCCATAAATTTTCGACTTCTTTGTACAAATTATACATATCATAGTAGCTAATATATTGATTACCTATTCTTATTCTATCATTAAAACTTACCATTCCGGGACTAGAATATAGCCCTACTCTATATTTTTTACTAAGGGTGGTAGTAATATAAGAACTCACTGATCCTTTTCCATTAGTACCTGCTATATGAATAACATTTAAACTATTTTGAGGATTATCAAAAAGCTCCAAAATTGCTTCCATTCTATGTAATCCTAACTTCATACTACTACGTTCTATTTTAGAAATAGAATTTATTATTAAATCCTCACACACCTCCTCTAAAATATCCTTAATAGCCTCTGTCATAGGTAATTTTATTAAATTATTATAAAGACTTTCTAAATTACCACAATTAAAAGTTTCTAAAATAATATTTTTCTCATATTCATTGTTACAATGGGCAAATTTTTCTTTATAAATTTCTACTTTATTCATCTTGTGAACTCCTTAAGATAATAGCTTAATTTTACTATGAACTAATTTTCTATGCAAGAAGATGTATTTTAAAAATTTATTGTTGACATCTGTACTAATTAGTGATAAAATTCAAATATAACTAATTAGTAATATTTTAAGGAGCGTTTATATGGATATTTCTTGGGAACAAAATTCATCAATACACACACAAATAGTATTTAAAAAAGTAGAAAGAACCATCAATAGTAAAATAGGTAAAAGTATAAGAGAAGCTGGCTTAACTACCCCGCAATTTTCGGTACTAGATGTTCTATACACAAAAGGTGAAATGAGAGTTTGCGATTTAATAACGAAAATTCTAGCTACTTCCGGTAATATGACCGTAATCTTAAAAAATATGGAACGTGACGGTTTAATTTATCGACACAAAGATTCAAAAGATAAACGTGCTTTTGTTCTAGGACTCACAGAAGATGGTAAAAAACTTTTTGAACAAATATTACCTAAACATCGTCAAGAGATAGAGAATGTATATGGCATTCTTTCTAAAGAAGAAAGACAAACACTAATTAGTATTCTAAAAAAATTCAAAAACTTAGATTAATATCGGAGGAATAATATAATGACTAATAAAAAAATAGGAATAGTAGTGGGATCTTTTAGAAAAGGATCTTTTAATAAAACTTTGGCAGACTATATATTTGAAACACTAGAAAACAAAGGAATAGAAGCTGAATTTGTTGAATATCGTAACGTCCCTATTTTAGAACAAGACACTGAATATCCAACACCTAAGGAAATGTCAGATATTAGAAATCAAGTATCTAAATTAGATGGTCTGTGGATAGTTTCACCAGAATATAATGGTTCTTATCCGGCACTACTAAAAAATCTATTAGATTGGCTATCAAGACCTGCAAAACAATTCGATTTTGAAACACCTACTGTAATAAATTCTCTACCTACAACGGTATCTGGAGCGGCTGGTTCTACTAAGGCAAAATTCGTAAGAGCTCAAATACTAGGACTTCTAGCATACATTCGTACTAATGTTATGCCTGGAGACGGAGTAGGTCTACAAATACCACAAGAAGCGTGGCAAACTGGAGAATTTATTTTATCTGATGAACAAAAAGAAGAAATAAACAACCAAGTAAATGAGTTTATCAATTTTATAAATAAATAATTATCAAATTTTCTTTTTCATAATACAAAGTATAAAGGCAACTGAACTAATCAGTTGCCTTTTATTCTATGCTTTTTTGAAAAATTTTTGATTAATTTTATCTACTATTGAAGACAATGCTGCATCTCCCGTAATATTACAAGCAGTTCCAAAACTATCTTGAGCAATATATAAAGCTATCATTAATGAAATCATAATTTCATTGAATCCTAGAACTGATTGTAACAATCCTAATGCTGCCATTACAGCACCACCAGGAACTCCAGGAGCAGCTACCATTGTAACTCCTAGCATAATTATAAATTGAATCATAAGTGCCAGAGATGGAAATTCTCCACCATGTTGTAACCAATAAACTGCAGTTGCACAAGTTGTAAGAGTAATTGTACTTCCTGACAAGTGAATTGTAGCAAAAAGTGGGACTGTGAAATTAGCCACCGATGGATTTACCCCCATCTTTTTAGTACAATCCATAGTTACTGGTATTGTCGCTGCTGATGATTGTGTTCCTATTGCAGTGAAATAAGCTGGTAATATTTGAGCCATCATCTTAAATGGATTTCTACCATTTAACGATCCACCAACTAAATACTGAATAACAATAATTACAAAATGTAAAACTAAAATAAGAACAAATACTAATAAGAATATTTTCAAAATCTTGAATACTTCTCCGGATACAGTTATATTAGAAAATACTCCTAAAATATAAAACGGTAATAATGGTATAATTACTTTATTTAATAAAAGCTCTACTATCTTTCCAAATTCATCAAATGCTTTTTTCATAGAATTTAATTGTAGCGATGAAATACCAATACCTACAACAAAAGACAAGATTAGTGCAGTCGTTACACTAAATACTGGTGCCATCTCTATATTAATATATCCTGAAAGTAATAAGTCTTCTGGATTTTCTAAACTTTGTAATGATGAACCTTTCAAAACATTAGGAAGAACTCTTTCTGCTACAAAATATGCTAATCCCCCTGCAATTAATGTCGATACATAAGCTAATAAAGTAGACATTCCTAACAACTTCCCAGCATTTTTAGAAATTTGACTAATTCCAGGTACTATAAAGCCAATAATTATTAAAGGTATTGCAAATCCTAAAAATGAGCTGAATATACTAGAAAATGTTACTAATATTTTTATAATAGACACTGGTAAAACTTTACCCAATAAAACCCCTAAAACTAGAGCTATAACTAATTTTACTAATAATGGTAACTTTTTGTAAAAACTCATATTTTAAATTTCCTTTCTTTATGATTGTATTTTTTAAAAAAACATATGTACATTATACACGAAACGTTTTTGTTTGTAAATAGTCTAAGAAAAATTTAGTACGAATTTTCAAAATAGTTTTCATTATATATTTAAACTACAAATTTTTATATATTATTTTTGTTAATCATACGCATTCTATACAAAGCGTTCTTTATATTACCCTCTATAGTTATAATAATTAGCTTACCTAATTCTTCTGGAGTAGTACGCATTCCTCCTAACGACCAACGCTCTAAAGTATTAATAATAGCACCTACATAAAAATCAATAATAAAATCTAGAGTATCATCTTCTTCATATATCATATTATTATAAGACAAAATAAAATTCACTACTATAAGTCTAACTTCAGAAAATAAAAACTTTTTCACTTGCGCTCTATCAGATATATTATAGAAGCAACTACAAATTTCCTTATTATTGTATAAATAGTTAATTAATTCTAATAAACTACCCTCCCAATCTTCATTATTTAACCCTACTTTTAAGACATTAACTATATCTGTTTCAACTACCCATTTTAATACATCATAAATATCTTCAAAATGATAATAAAATGTAGGACGAGTGATATTACAATCTTTTATTAAATCACTAACTCTTATCTTCTCAAAAGGTGTAGTTAGCATTTTATTTTTCAAAGCTTCTGCTATCTTTTCTTTAGTTGATGATGTGTTTTTCATTTTTTCTCCTTGTAAAATGTATTATAAAAAGGAGAAATTATTCTCCTTTATAAATTCTATTATATCTATTTTTTATTAGTAATAATATTTTTTTTAACAATATTTTCAAAATGGCATAAACAGGTATACCTATTATAGCTCCAACAATTCCCATCATATTGGCAGATATAATAATTACAAAAATTACAGTTAGAGGATGTTGCTTCATAGTTCTACCCATTATATTTGGCGATATAAAATTCCCCTCCAAAAATTGTACAACAAACCATACTATTAACATTTTTACAACCATTACCCAATCTGATGCAAAAGCTACTAACATAGCAGGTGTTATAGCAAGTATAGGCCCTAAATAAGGTACTATACTTAAAATAGCTGCTAAAGTAGCTAAAGATACTGCATAAGGTAATCCTATAATTGTATAGCCTATAAATAGTAATATACCTATACACAATGATACTAACATTTGACCTGAAATATATGAGCCTACTTTGTTATCAATCTCTTCTAACGTTTCTTCTACATGACTTTGTATTTTATCAGGTAGTTTACTAATAATAAAATTTTGAAACTTTGTAGAATCTTTCAACAAATAGAACAAAACAAACGGAGCAGTCATAAGAACTGTAGCTGTTGAAGAAAATGCAGAAGCTACTCCAGATACAGAACTCCCAAAAATATCAAATGCTTTTGCACTTAATTGTGTAGTGTTAAGATTGTTATTAATATAATCTGTTATACTCTTAACTATAGCATTATCTGCATTAGACTCCAAATAACCTTTTATTGTATTAACATAACTAGGTATTGCCCCTATAAGATGTTGAGTTTGTTCAACTATTACAGGTATTGCTCCTACAAAAATAGCTATTATAACAACAATACCAAATACCATAGATAAAATAGCTGCTAGCGAACGATTTATAGAAAATCTCTTAACTAACAAGTTATTAATAGGACGCAAAATATAAAAGAATATGTACGCTACTAATACAGGTGTTACCATACTATCAATAATAATATCAATAGGCTCTAATACTCCGTAAATTTGTCTATAAAGCCAAATAGCTATAAATACTAAAATTACCATTGTAAGAATGTAGGCACTTAATTTCCCACCTAAAAATTGAATAATTTTTTGCTCTTTGGTACTTTCTGCTTCTATTCCTAATTTATCTTTAATTAGTTTTTCTTGATTCATTAATTCTCTCCTTTACATTTATTACTATACAATTTTTTTGTTATAACATTAGAATATAGTTTCGCATATTCTTTGTCTAAATATAATTTATAAGATCCTGGCGAAGATATACCAGATACACTTACTATGTCAAAACCTGTCTTACCTACTATTGTATCCGCGAGTAGAACACAATTAGTAGTTAGTACAAAATAAGTTTTAAATCTTGAACGGTTAAATTTATAAATTCTCGTTGGAATTTTTTGTGATAAATCTCCCAAATAACTCTCTAATTGAGCCTTAGATGTTAATTCATAACGATAAACATTACTCATAAGTTCAGAAATTTGATACTCTACAATCAATCTTTGTTCATTAGTTAAATGGAGTCCATATCGATAAACTCCTTTATAACTATGATAATCACTAAGCCAATTTCCGTAGTCCTCACTTTTAACGATATATAATACACCGTCCCCTTTACTGCCAAAAAGTTTGTGAGAATCTACATCATAATGCCCATAAGAATATGTATATCCCTTATAAGAAATATCTACATGACCTGCTATTGATGCACCTTTTTCTGCTGTATGAACCCAGACTTCCAAATCAACGGTTTTATTTCTAGATGCTAACTTTTTCTTATTCAAAAAATCAGCGTTATATGTATCATCCTGTGAATTATCTTTACGCAAAGAATACATAGGAAACAATGCAGAGAATATTACGGGTAATCTAACTCTGAATTTACGCTTAGTAGTAATTTTATATTTTTTTGATATGCTCAATGCATCAAAAATATACATAATTCCTAATAATACCAAGTATAAACCTAATTTATAATATGTATTACTCTCAAAATAATACCTAAAATTAATAAACAATGACAATCCTACTATTAAATGAAAAATACCTCTAAATAAAATATAAATAATACCTTTGGCTTTATCCATATATTGTAGAATAAAATTATAAATACATACTATCCCTAAAAATAATTGATAAATTCCTATAAACACTACCGTCAATAATGCTGCAAATCCGTAATTATATAACCAAAAAATACCTATTAACAAATATATTACGGAATAAAAGATATTTTTTCCTGTTCTATCTATTAATGATTTTATTAGAAATTTTAACGATAAAAATACAAATATTAATGCAGAAAAATAATAAAAACTTTTAGCAGCCTCTAAACCTATTATCCAAAGTATTAAACCTATTAATAAAATAAATATACCTTGCCTTAATTGTTTAAAATTTATTACACTCAACCATAAACACTCCTAAAAACATTGTATGTCAACTATTTTATCATAAATGAAATAAAATAAAAAGTAAACTAAGATATTAAGACCCTATAAAATATAGAAAATTAAAAAATATATTAGTTATATTAAAAGAAAAACCAGAGATGATATATCTCTGGTCGTAAATTTAATTTTTAATTTCCCATTGTCCTTTTACTATGTATTTAAAAGTTTTTTATACTTCTCTCTATTTGTTTCATTATATAAGTAATATAATCTAATAAGTATTAACATTATTACAAACATAATAGTTAAGTAGACTAATGCAGAACGATAATTTCCATTTAGTCCTCCTGCTATCGCGTGTTGTAATCCTTGCAACGCTTTTGTCATAGGTAATATATCGTGCAGTTTCATAAAGAATGAATTTGATGTTTCTATAGGGAATGTTCCCCCTGCACTTGCTAATTGTAGCACTAACAATATGATAGAAACAAATCTTCCTATATTACCCATTGTAATAGTAAGCAATGTAATAAATGCCATATAAGCTAACGATATAATCACTAATATTATATAATAATGCATTTTATTTTCTACTGATAATCCTACTAGTGATTGCATTAAAAATCCTGTAATAATAGCTTGAGCAATAGCTTGAATAAGCATCATACCTATCTTACCTCTATGCCATTTACGTTTTCTATTTAAGCTATAATCGGACGAAGATGTCATAGAATATATTGTATTAAAGGCAATAGCAGCTATATAAAATCCTAATGGTATTAAATAAGCTGCAAACATCATTCCATAATTTGAAACATCATTAATTGCTGTTTTTTCTGTGCTTGTTGGTGTTGTTATAAATTGTACTTTTTCTGCAAGATTATTTTCTTCCAAAGCAGAAACGCCATTAGCAAGACCTTCATTTAATATATTTAAACTATCTGTAATTTTGTGATTTCCGCTAGATAATTCTTCAGAGCCAGAAACTAACTTATTAGTTCCCGTTATAAGACTATACAACCCGTTATTTACTTGTGGGAAGAATTGATTATTAAACATATCACTTCCAGAAGCTAATTCATTTACTCCTGACTCTAGAGTATTTACCCCATTAACTAATTGTTCACTTCCATTAAGCGCAGACTGCAAACCTGTATTTAGTTTAGATACTCCTGCATTATATTCCGTATATTTATCACTTAATTGCAAACTACCATCTTTTAGCTTAGTAACACCCTCTGCCATAGTCATTATAGATTTTTGATTACTTTGAGTAGCTGTTATTAATTGATTAGTACCTAAATTCACTTGCCCATATCCATTGTTTAGATTGCTTAATCCAGTATCTAAACTCATCATTCCAGAAACTAACCCGTTATCCAAACCATTTCTAATATTTTCTAATCCTGTTACTAATTTAAGAATATCTGTCTTTTGCTGTTCTGTTCTAATTTTAACATCAGCTAAAGCTTGATCAATGTCAACTTTCAAATTTTGTAACACTGTAGTCATTACTTGCGCATTAGTAGCATTTACTGTAGCCAATATAGAATCTTGCTCCGATTGAGATAAACTAGAAAAGGCTGGGTTATTTCCTAGAGCCAAAGCATAAGTATTATTAATATTAGTCATTTGCTCACTTGTTATAGCTAATTTTGATAAATCTACTTGCGTGTTTACGCCTGCATTTTGTATAGAATTTTTTATTGCCAGAAGTTGTTCAGAAGAAGGAACACTATTATCCATAGTTTGAATACCATTATTTAATCTACTAGCACCCTCACTCAACTTAGCTAAAGCATCTTGTACAGAAGAACTACCCGCCTGCAACTGCAACAATTTGTTTTGATTTTCTTGTAAACTCGCTTTATCTAAACTAGCTTGCAGACTATTATCAAGTGTAACTATACCCTTACTCAAATCATTTATACCATTTTGGAACAAAGAACCATTCTCTACCAACTTAGTACCACCAGCAGATAATGTTCCCAAACCTTCTGCTAAAGTAAGTTGCCCAGAAGATAACTCTGGAAGCTTATTAGAAACACTAGATAAGCCATTATTTATTTTTGCATATTGACCCGAAGCCTCATCAATTTTAGTCATCATAGTAGTTTGGCCATTATTTAATGTAATAAGTCCATTCCCTAAAGAAGATAATCCATCTCCTAGTTTATTACTGCCATCAATTATTTGTTCAGTACCAGACGAAGCATCCCCTAACTTATTTTTCAAAGTATTCAAATTCTCAGAAATTGCTGTAACATATTTTTCAGTAATTTGCTTATTTAAATTTGAACTTATCGCATTTGCACCACTTTTCGTCATCATATATCCAGCATAATTTTTGGCAGGATTAACTTTGTACTCCAAAGGTATTGTTTCTGTTCCTTTATTTAGTGCTTTTTCTGTAAAATCTTTATTTATATATAAAGCCATATAGTAGCCATTTCCTTCAACACCTTTGTCAGCATCTTCTCTGCTAACAAAATGCCAATTAAAATCGTTACTATCTTTTAGCTTATCAACCAAAGTATTTCCAATATTAATACTTTCACCACCGCTTGTTGCACCTAAGTCTTCGTTAACTACTGCAACAGGAACTTTATCAGTTCTTCCGTAAGGATCCCACATTGATTTAGCGAATATACCTGCATATATCAATGGTAAAAACAATATAGCTATTAATGAAATAACTAACTTTTTATTTCTAAAAACGGCTTTTACTTCTTTTTTTATCATTACTAACTTCTCCTTTCAAAATATTTGATACATTGATATATTCTAACGCTAATAAAAAACAAATACAACATACAAATTTAAAAAAATGTAAAAAAATAGCAATTATTTACCGAATAAATAAAAAATTTTACCTTATACGGACAAGTTATAGAGTAATGAATAAAATTTTTATATAATATAGTAAAAGGAGGCTGAGTAATGAAAATAGAAATAATTACTGATACAAATGAAGAAGATTTATTAATAAAAATATTTACAAAGAATATAGATAACGAAGTTCAAAAAGTAATATCACTATTAAATAAATACCAATCTTCTATTATAGGTCTAAAAGATAACCAAGCATTTATTCTCGAAGAAGAAAATATAATTAGAGTATATATAGAAAACAAAAAAGTATTTATAAAAACAACAGAAGATATTTATACAAGTAAAAAAAGATTATATGAAATAGAAAATTCCCTAGGAAATAATTTTATAAAAATTTCGCAAAGTGAAATAGCTAATATAAAATATATAAAAAAATTAGATTTCAGTTACACAGGAACGATAATGTTAATATTTAAGAATAATGACAAATCATTTGTATCAAGACGTGCTTTAAAAAATTTTAAGGATAAATTAGGAATATAGGAGGAAACAAAATGAAAATAATAAATCAAATATTTACAATTATAAAATTTGCATTTATAGGGGTAGGATGGGGATCTATAATTCATTATATAACTAACGTATCAATACATAATGAATTTTCTCCCACTGTTCCTAGCTTTGCCACTAAGTTCGATAATCTTTCAAAAGCAGTAGGAGTACAGTTACTACTTTTTGCTTTGTTAGGTATACTTCAGGGATACTCGGGATATATTTTTGAAAAAGAAAATATTAGTCTTTTGACTAGAGCTATTATCCATTATTTATTTATATTAGTACCCTTATTTATTGTAGGTAATATCTTACATTGGTTTCATTTCACACAAAAATCACTTATAAGTTTCTTTATAATATCTACTGGTATATACTTCATAATTTTTACTATATTATATTTTGTAGAAAGAAGAAAAATAATTACAATAAATCAAAAATTAAATAATTAATATATAAAAAGAGAGACAATAATATATTGCCTCTCTCTTTTTTATTTTATATTTTTTATTTTATTATTTTTTTGCGAACTAATAACGTTAGCGCTAATAATCCTATACCTGCTAATGTTGTAGTAGTTGTTGCTACTCCAGTATTAGATAACTTTTTATTATTTTTTTGTTTGTCATCAGTACCTTTTGTTTCTGAATTATCTCCTCCTGAGTTACCTGGTGTTTGTCCTCCTGGATTTCTTGGGTTATTTTCACCTGGGTTACCCGGTGTTTGTCCTCCTGGATTTCTTGGGTTGTTTTCACCTGGGTTACCTGGTGTTTGTCCTCCTGGGTTGCTTGGATCTTCTCCACCTGGATTATTTGGATTTGTTCCTGGATTGCTTGGATTTTCTCCGCCTGGGTTACTTGGGTTTGTTCCTGGGTTGCTTGGATCTTCTCCACCTGGATTATTTGGATTTGTTCCTGGATTGCTTGGATTTTCTCCGCCTGGGTTATTTGGGTTTGTTCCTGGATTGCTTGGATTACATCCACATTCCCCGTCTTTTCCATCTTTTCCGTCACGAACAAATACACGAGTTTCTTCTCCATCACCATTTACAATTATAAACCACGTTCCACTATTTCCATTCTCGTCTGTTCCTGGTTCTGTTTTTATAGTCGCTGATTTCCCATCGGCTCCATCTTTTCCGTTAACTCCGTCTTTTCCGTCACGAACAAACACACGAGTTTCTTCTCCATCACCATTTACAATTATAATCCATGATCCTGTATTTCCATTCTCGTCTGTTCCTGGCTCTGTTTTTATAGTTGCTGATTTCCCGTCTTTTCCATCTTTTCCGTTGGCTCCGTCTTTACCTGGATCTCCCTTGTCTCCTTTGTCACCTTTTTCTCCTTGGGCTCCAGTTTCTCCTTTGTCACCTTTTTCTCCTTGAGCTCCGGTTTCTCCTTTGTCACCTTTTTCTCCTTGAGCTCCGGTTTCTCCTTTGTCACCCTTATCTCCTTGAGCTCCAGTTTCTCCTTTTTCACCTTTTTCTCCTTGAGCTCCGGTTTCTCCTTTGTCACCTTTTTCTCCTTGAGCTCCGGTTTCTCCTTTGTCACCCTTATCTCCTTTGGCTCCATCAGGAATAAAGTGTTCTGTAACTTTTCCGTCTGGTGTAGTAATAGTAACTATAGTTCCTTTTACTTCTTTTCCATCTATCACTTTTGTTCCTGGCTCTGCAGTTATAGTCGGTGAAGTTAATTTTTCTCTATATACATATGTTACAGTTACATCGTCTTTGTATGTTCCTGCCATAGGTCCATTTACATACTCAATCTCATAATTATCAAAAGATTTGAATTCTGTGCTATATTCATCTCCCATAGCACCTGTTGTAACTACATTATCTGCTAATGGTGTTCCATCAGTCTTTAGGTAACGTGCAGTTACATTAACATTTTTTGCATAGTAGTAAGTTACTTCTATATTTGGTTTTGTAGTATCTGTTACAGTACCTGCCGTCTCACCGTCAACTTTTTTGAAGGTATAATTGGCTATATCTTTTTGTGTAGTATTATAACTTTCTCCATAGTTAAGAGCTGTTCCAGATCTTTCATCCAATCTTTCTTCTGGAGCTATAACTTCTTTCGTATTAATATCAATATATTTTGTTACAACTTCTACTGGTTCTACAACTGCAAAAGATTGATTACTTAAATATCCACTAGCATTATTAGTTTCAACAAGTGTAATTAATTCTCCAGCTTTTAATGATCTATTTAAAATTATAGACATACGTCCACTTCCATTACCTACAGAAGAACCTGTTGTATCAGAAGTTCCTAACGTATTACCATCTTTATCTTTTATCTCCACTTTACTACCAGATGCTGCAGTTAAAGTAATAAGTTTATCACCATTTTTCATAGTATCATAGTGAATATATCCATTTTGATTATTAGTACTAGAATCAGATCCTGCACCAGAACCTCCAGTGTTAGTATTATTATCTGGTTGATCTCCTACCGGAATATATCCTCTAGTATACTCACTTCCATCAGAACTCATAGCTTCATAATAGTACGTATCACCGTTTTGTGCACTAGTAGGTAAACTAATTGTAAATGTCCCGTCCGCTCCTGAAGTTGCAGTTCCATACTCTAAATCAGCACTATCATCTCTATAGATAGTAACATTAACTCCTGGTACACTTGATGTACCACTTACAGATGTATCTCCTGCACTAACTTCATTAATTTCAACTGTTAACCCTTCCGCATAAGCTAAATATCCATTATTACTGTCCACATAACTTTGAACACTTCCTAATGTAACAACACCCATAACTACAGCAGATAAAATTTTTTTATTTTTCTTCGCCATAAATACCTCCGCATAAAATATTAATATCTTCCTATTTTTTTGTATAAAATAACTTGAAATATACTAATACTATTATATCCGTACAAATATACGCTTGTCAACAAAAGTTTTTCGACAAAAATAAAAAACATACAAAAAAATATCTTATAAAATATATTTATAAGATATTTCAATAAACTATATTATTTCAACTATTTTTTTATACTGTTCTTTTATAGCATCATCTAATTTACAATCTGTTATTATACCCGTTATATTATAAAGTTTATAAAACGAATAAAAAGCATGTGTGAAAAATTTGGTATTATCAGCTAATACATACTTTTCTGTAGCATTGTTCAAAATAATATCATTACACTTTCCTTCTTCTTCGTCAGAAATAGTAACATTATCTATATCAATACCATTAACTCCAATAAATGCCTTATTAACACTTATCTTACTAAGAGTTTCTTGCGTAAAATATCCTACAAACCCCTTAGTTTTAGAACGATAACGTCCTCCTACAAAAATAAGATCAATAGTATCTGATTCTTTGAATTGTTCAAATATAGTTATCGAGTTAGTAACTATATTTATATGTTTATTTTTTATATACTCGTGTAAATAACTAGTTGTACTTCCTGGACCTATAAAGATAGTTTCATTCTCTTTAATGATATTAGCTACTTTCTGGGCTATTTCTCTCTTCTCATCAACATTAATAGATATTTTCTTGTTATAATTATCTTCTTGAAAGAAATTTTTCGGATTAGATTTAGCACCACCGTGTATTCTAGTAAGATGACCGTATTCCTCTAATTCTTGTAAATCACGACGAATAGTCATCTCTGTCACATTAAGTTCATTAGCTAAATTATGCACCTTAACCAAATGTCTTTTGCTAAGCTCATTTAGAATATACATATGTCTATCTACTTTCATATACAGACCCCCTATTTTTCAACTACCCTAGTTTTTAATGTTTTATCGTAAATACAACTCATAACTAGCTTACTTTCTCTTCTACTAGCAACTATAGAAATTATTATGCTTAGCGGTAGGGTTACCATAGCAAACAAAAATTTAAAAACAAAATCTCTTAGAAAACTTTTCAAAATTCCAGGATTACTTCCGTTTTTATCAACAACTTGAATTTTAAAAATTTTCTTCCCTATAGTTTGACCTCCAAATTTATCTGGTAAAAATCCAAAAAGTACAAGTGCCAAACAAACAACCGATCCCATTAAATAATTAGCATTTCTTAACAACTCTACATTACCCTCAGCAATACCTTTTGTTCTAAAAATATTAATAGCTAATATCATAACATAAGCAAAAGGATAGAAAGTTATAGCATCTATTACAGTTGCCCATACTCTTTTAGATATTTTTGCCTCGACAAAAATTTTCTCTTTTTCTATACTTTTATTAATAATATCTTTTTTTATAACATTATTTCCATAAGAGTACGAATTACTTTTCTTTAGTTTTTTTGTCATATTTTATTAAGCCTCTAAATCAACGTTATGATAAACTTGTTGTACATCTTCGCAATCATCAAGCATCTCTAACATTCTTTCAAACTTAGCTTTATCTTCTTCATTAAGTGTAACTTCATTTTGTGGTATCATTGATATTTCTGCAACTTCAAATTCTTCAATACCTGACGCCTTTAATGCTTCTTGAATATCGTGGAAATTCTCTGGCTCTCCGTATATTATAGTCATATCATCTTCTACCAAAATATCTCTAGCATCTACATCTGCTTCCATAAGTATTTCTAACAATTCGTCTTCACTTTTATTCAAAACACCTATTACTGCAGTATTATCAAACATATAATTAACAGACCCCGTTACACCTAGATTACCACCATTTTTACCTAAAGCAGTTCTTACTTCTGCTGCAGTACGATTAACATTATTTGTCAACGTATCTATTATGACCATCGTCCCGTTAACTCCAAACCCTTCATAACGTAATTCGTCATAATTTTCTTCTGCTCCGCCTTTAGCTTTTTCAATAGCTCTATCAACTATATTCTTAGGTACACGATATGTTTTTGCTCTCTCCAAAACTACTTTCAAATTTCTATTACTTTCTGGATCTGGTTCTCCACTTTTGGCTGCTTGATAAATTTCTCTACCAAATTTCGCATATATCTTACTTGTATTAGCATCTTTTGCTGCTTTTTTTTCTTTAATATTATTCCACTTACGTCCCATTATATATCTCTCTTTCTTTATAATACTAATATCTATAATATACTATATTATCGCATTTTTCTTTTTTTTTCAATAGATATTCGAACAAAAAAGAACAAGAAAGAAAATCGAAATTGTCTCTTTCTTGTTCTACATAATTAATTTGTAGTGTTTTTGTCTTTTTGATAAATATTAATTGTCCACCCTGCGACAGTACCGTCAGCATAGTCTACTCTTCTTACTTCGTATTCTGTATATTTTTTCGTAGATTCAACTCGAGATTTAATTTCTGAACGTCCGTACTCGTGAGCTTCACTCTGACTACTAAATAACTTACCTGTATTACCTATTGGAGTAGCTAGTTTTTTTCCACTTGTGTCTACATTTCCAGTTTCGTTTTTAGGTTTATCATTATTATTTTGATTCGAGTTGCTATTATTAGAATTAGTATTTTTGTTTGTATTAGAACTTGAGTTTGTATTTTTATTCGAGTTGTTAGACTCTACATTAGAATCACTATTGGTTTTATTACTACTTTCTTTTGAAGAACTACTATTACTTGATGAACTGTCATTTTTATTTGTACTGCTTGAGTTATCATTTTTATTATTTTTTGACGAATCTTTGTTATTATCATCATTTGATTTAGTTGTCGTACTAGACGTTGTATTATTTTTTTTCGCAGAATCAGAATCAGATCCTGTAAATGTTAATATAGCAAATACCGCACCTACAAAAACAACTATTCCTATGGCGGTTATAACAAGAATTCTCAAAAGTCTGTCAATATTTCTCATAAAATTACTCCTTAAATTATGAATTTGTTACTTACTCCATTTTAATTCAATAATAAATTAAAATCAAGGACTACAAATAATCTTTTTACACTTTTCCCTAACACTAGCTATTAGATAATATGTTTTACTTTTAGAAAATTCTAGCTCTTCCATAATCTGCTTAACAGTCTTATAATTCAACAAACTGTTGAATACCCGTAGCTCTTCTTCTGATAATTCGGTTGCAACACTCTCTACTAAATCTATATAAGCAATACCCATATCACTACTTTTAAATATCTTCAGATTTTCGAGGTTATCAACAGTTACATACTTAACTCTATTCCTTCTTCTAATTTCATCGATTATTTTTCGCTTCATAGTCACAAAGGCAAACCTATCAAAGTCTTCTTTGATTATGTCGCCATTTAACAGAATTTTATAACTATCTAGCAAGCCAATAAGTGCAAAAGATTTGAATTCATCGTAGTCTTTCGGCAGTATATTACATTTGTACAGTGCCAAATTAATCTTATCTTTGTACTCTGCCAATATTCTTTCAAATTTCTGTTCTTCTTCGGAAGAAAAGTCATAAAACATTAATAATCCCTCCTTTCTATAAATTATTTTTAATATTAAATTAATTCCTTTTAATGTAATATCTTAACTTTCCTATATTGTCCCTTTTCAACTCTATTATAACGCTTTTAGCAAAATTTTACAAATAATATTCCAGAATTTTAAATAAATTTATAATTATTTTTTTTGTGATAGCAAAATACCACCTAAAACCAACACCATTCCAATCATTTCTCTAATAGACAATATCTCTCCCAAAATGACTACTCCCCCTATAGCAGCAACCACAGATTCAAAACTCATTATTAAAGACGCTGTATGAGACGGAACATCACGTTGCGCAACTATTTGGAATGTATAACCTACTCCACTAGACAAAATACCTAGTGCCAAAAGAGGTAAAATAACAGATAAAATACTTGATAAATTAAAATGTTCACTAAAATATGCAGTTGTAAGACTCAAAACACTCACTACAAAAAGTTGACCTATTGATAAAAACATAGAATTAACTCTACCAGCAGAATAACCTACTACCAAAATATGAATAGCATACAAAACTGCACTAGCTAGAACTACCAAATCGCCATATTCTAAAGAAAAATCCCCTTTTATTGATAAAAAATAAAGACCTATTAGGGAAATAATTAATCCTATCAAGAAAAACTTATTTAACTTTTCTCCAAAGCAAATCGTAATTAGCGGTACAATACAAATATATAAGACCGAAATAAACCCTGTTTTACTAGCAGTAGTATGTTCTAACCCTACCTGCTGAACATACATTGCAAAAAATAATGCTAAACCACAAATAAAAGACAATAAAAATCCTTGATATCTATTTCGAGTTAGTTTTATCTTTGGCTCTTGACTTCGATATATAGTCGGCACACAAATAACTACAAATGACAAAAATATAGCGGCTATAATAGAACGTACCCCTACTACTGTCAAAGCTCCTAACTCTCTACTAGCTATACTCTGCCAGACAAATGCTAACCCCCAAATTGTAGTAGCTATTAGTAGTAACATTTCTGACACATATCTTCTCATATCTTTCCTCCTGCTTAATTTAATCACCTTTATTATACCATATATTACATTACATAAATAGAAGTGCTTGCAAGAAATAAAAGATATTTCGCCTAACAATCTCTACTAATAAAACGATTATTATTCAATATTTTCCAAAAAATTTTTAATAAATTTTGATTAAACTCTAAAATATGAAGTTAAATTATTTAAATAGCTAATTTCATAAGGGTTTATGCACTAATTTAAATAATAAAGTAAAATTTCACTTAACGAAACTTCATAATAAACTACAAATACATTTCTATTAAATTCTATTTAATTTTAGTCAATAGAATTATTAATTGTATACTAATTTTTTCTATCTTTTATATTATTATTTTTATATTTTATTTATTGCATATAGTGAAATATTTTAATATATATATATATATATATTACTAGTAAAATATTTCTATCCGTATAATTAATAATATCCTTGTTAGAACTCTAAAATTACTACAAATATTGCATGTTATAAAATTGATTATATATAATATGAATAATAAAAAAGATTGATTTCTGTTAATCAGAAATCAATCTTTTTTTATTTAAATTTATCTAAATAAGGATTATCCTTGCGAACCTTTGTCCGCTGTTAATTCGATACTTTCGATACCTACTTGATTTTTCATAAGTTTATCATAATCAAGTGATTTAACACGTTTGTTTACCCATAACATATCTGTATTCCAGCTAAATGGTAACCAAGCTCTAGCTTCTGCGAAGTGTTTGTCAAAATCTTGATAAGCTGATTTTAATTTAGCATCATCGAACATTTCGTTAGAATTAATTTTCGCTAAGTCTGATTTTAATGTATCGTTTGTATAACGTTGTAAGTTAAGTGGTGCTTTTTCTCCAACTAATGCACTAGGATTTGGATTAGTTCCTAGTGCCCAAGCACCTTGGAAGATATCAATTCCTGGATCATCAGCTTGAACACGTTGACTAAATTCTTTTGGTGCCATTAATTTACCGTCAACTAATTTAACGTCTAATCCTACATCTTTCCAAGATTTGATAAATGTATCGGCTAAAGCTTGGTCGAATGATTGACCTACGTCACGAATAGCGAAGTTAAATGTTAATTTTTGTCCATTTTTGTCTTCACGTAATCCGTCTCCATCAACGTCTTTTAGACCTGCTTCATCAAGAAGTTTTTTCGCTTTTTCTTGATCGACTTTAAATCCTACATTATCTTTGTTGTAGATGAAATCTACTACTGGTGGATAGAATCCTGATGCTGTTGGTGTAAAGCGAATTCCTTTGTAGATTTTCGCATTGATTTGATCCCAATCTACTGCGTAACCAAATGCTTCACGCACTTTTACATCAGCAGCTTTTGCATTAGGGTCTACTTCTACCATTCCTGTTTCTTTGTTAAGTTTTCCTAATTTAAATCCTACATAAGATAAGTAACGTGCTGGTCTTCCTAATATAGTACCATTACTTAAATCTTTTGTATTTTCCCAAATATCTGCTGTTAAATCTCCCATAACATCTACATCTCCAGCTTTCATTACGTTACTAGCTTGAGCTGGTGTTACACGTTTAACTTCTACAGTTTTTGTTTTTACTTCATCTTTTTTGAAGTAGTGTTCATTAGCTTTTAATAGAACACTTTCTCCAGCTACTACTTGGTCAATTACGTATGGTCCATAAGATAAAGGTTTTGTATTTAGTTCTGCTTCTGCAAATTTAGTAAAGTCTTTTGATGCTTCTGCTACTTGATCAGCATTTAAGAATCCATCTCCTATAAAGCCATCTCCCCAAAGTAGTGAAGGTGTTACTTCTGTATATTTAATTTCTACAGTTTTGTCATCTACAGCTGTAATACCAGAAATATTCTCTGCTTCTCCTTTGTGGTATGCTTCCATACCTTCTATTCTTTCAAAAGTTTCATCATAACGAACATTATCTGTATAATCTTTATTACCCATTAATTCGTAAGTAGCAACGATATCTTTTGATGTAAATGGTTGTCCATTACTCCAAGTAAGTTTGTCATTAATTTTTAATGTTACTTTCTTAGCATCTCTATCTAAGCTAAAAGATACAGCCGCGCTGCTATCATTTTGTTTGTAGCGATATAAATCATCTTGTGCGAATGTTCTACCAGTAAACAAACTAGCTACTGCAGCATCAGTTGATGTGAAAGAAAATATAGGGTTAAACATTCCTGTAAGTGAATCAGCTGATAGAATACCGTATTTCAATGTTGAATCAACTGCTGAACCACCATTATCAACAGAAGATTTAAATTCTACTGCTGGTTTAGTTCCATCAGATTTGTTGCTAGATGATGAAGATGAACATCCAGCAAGAACGATTGATAAAGCCATAGCCGAACTAAAAACTTTTAAAAATTTACTTTTTTTCATTCTATTCCTCCTAAAAAAACTTAAAATACATTATTTAAGCTATTTCAAAATAATTTATAAACATTCTATCATCAAAAAATAAAAAAGTCAAGTAAGTTTTCAGAATATTTCAACTAAATTTAAGTATTAACTTACTTTAATAAAAACATTCTATCTATTTATGATTTCTCAACAGTTCAAATATAAATGTAATTCAATGATATTTTACAATATTACATAAAATCACCTTATCCAAAAGATAGTATCTAATGAATAAGGTGATTTTTTAATTATCTTATATAATAATTATTTTGTTTTTCTTCTTCTAACTAATATTCCCGCTAATATTAAAGCTGAAATTCCCAAAATACTAGTAGATTTTTCTGTTTGTCCAGTTTTTGATAATACTCTAGAAGCATTTAATTCTTGATTTTCGGAAACTTTACCTACTCCGTCTGAAGTTATTTTCACTTTTGATGTCGTATCTATCGCTTTAATTGCTTCTTTTCCTCTATCTTTTGCTTCTGTTACTGCATCATTTGTTGTGGCTTGATCAATAGAAACTTTGGCTTTCTCGACTTCTTTTTCGAATTCTTCTTTTACTTTAGATTTTTCTTCATCTGTCATATTCGAAGCGTCTATCTCTGATTTTTTAGCTTCGGCTGTTTTGTCGATTTCTGCTTTGGCTTCTGCTTTCGCTTTTGATGTTGCGTCTACCGCATTTATAGCTGATTTTCCATTATTTTTCGCTTCTGTTACCGCCACATCTGTTGTTGCTTGGTCTATAGAAGCCTTGGCTTGCTCGGCTTCTTTTTCGACTTCTTCTTTTGCCTTGGCTTTTTCTTCATCTGTCATATTTGAAGCATCTATCTCTGATTTTTTAACTTCCGCTGTTTTGTCTATTTCTGCCTTAGCATCTGATTTTGCTTTTGATGTTGTGTCAACTGCATTTATAGCTTTTTTACCATTATCTTTCGCTTCTGTTACTGCCTCATTTGTTGTTGCTTGGTCTATAGACGTTTTAGCTTGCTCGGCTTCTCTTTCGACTTCTGCCTTAGCCTTAGCTTTTTCTTCTGCTGTCATATTTGATGCGTCGATTTCTGCTTTTTTATCTTCGGCTGTTTTGTCGATTTCCGCCTTAGCATCTGCTTTCACTTTTGATGTTGTGTCAACTGCATTTATAGCTTTTTTACCATTATCTTTTGTTTCTGATACTTCTTGGTCTGTTATTGCTTTGTCAATAGAATTTTTCGCTTTCTCGGCTTCTTTTTCGACTTCTGCCTTAGCCTTAGCTTTTTCTTCTGCTGTCATATTCGAAGCATCTATCTCTGATTTTTTAGCTTCGGCTACTCTATCTATTTCTGTTTTAACATCTGCTTTTGCTTTTGATGTTATGTCTACCGCATTTATAGCTGATTTTCCATTATTTTTCGCTTCTGTTACCGCCACATCTGTTGTTGCTTGGTCTATAGAAGCCTTGGCTTGCTCGGCTTCTTTTTCGACTTCTTCTTTTGCCTTGGCTTTTTCTTCATCTGTCATATTTGATGCATCTATTTCTGATTTCTTAGCTTC
>NZ_JACBYC010000206.1 GCF_013415425.1 Gemella sp. GH3
GCGTATCTGTTCTGAAAGATGCTTCTGCTACAGCTGTTTATGGAGTTAAAGGTGCGAATGGTGTTATTCTGGTTACTACCAAAAGAGGTAGTGACGGAAGCGCAAAAATAGATGTTGGTTTCAACGCAACACTAAAAGCTCCGTCTAAATTACCTAACAAATTGGATTCTTATGATGCATTACTGGCTCGTAACAGGGCTATTGAGCATGAATTAGCTCTAACTCCTGATTCTTGGGCTTATATACGACCACAAGCATTTATCAACAACTATCGGAACCAGACTACTATAGAGCAACGAGAACGCTATCCGAATGTAGATTGGCAGGATGCTCTATTCAAGAAGACTGCAATGTCTTATAATGCAAATATAAATGTATCGGGAGGAACAAAAGTTGTAAAATACTTTGCTTCTGCCGACTTTGTGCATGAAGGCGACCTTTTCCGCGTTTATGATAATG
>NZ_JACBYC010000090.1 GCF_013415425.1 Gemella sp. GH3
GCTATAGGTAAACTTATGGTCTATACAGCCGCTGCGGGTATTGATCCTAGCAAAGTGTTGCCAGTTTCACTAGATGTAGGTACAAATAATGAAAGTTTATTAAACGATGAACTTTACTTAGGCAATCGTCATAAACGTGTAAGTGGAGAAAAATATGATAGTTTTATTGATTCTTTCGTTAAAGCAGTACAACGTCAATTTCCTAATGCATTATTACATTGGGAAGATTTTGGTCGTAATAATGCAACTAAAATATTAAAAAAATATGAAAATGAGTTAGCTACATTTAACGATGATGTACAAGGGACTGGCATCGTAGTTTTAGCTGGTATCCTTGGGGCGCTAAATATTTCAAAAGAGAAATTAACAAATCAAAAGATACTGATTTATGGCGCGGGAACAGCTGGTATGGGAATTGCCAATATTATATTAGATGAAATGAAAGAACAAGGCCTAAGC
>NZ_JACBYC010000207.1 GCF_013415425.1 Gemella sp. GH3
CAATTATTCATATAGACGCTTTTACATCAATTTATAGTTTTTTGATGTTAAAATACACGACTAAATAGACTTACTATTTTCAATTTTTTTTGAAATCATTAAAAATATTTTAATTACTGGTTGAATATTTTTTAATTAGTAAGCCTAAGTCTATATTTAATTAATAACTAATCATTCTAACTGTTTGCTTTTAGCTATATAATTAAATATCAATAATATTCTTGTTCTAAAATTTTCAAAATTCCTATATCCACAAGCATTACGCTTTAATAATTTAATTGTTCTATTTGCTGATTCTAGCTTTCCATTTGAATACTTATATATAATAGAATTTTCAATATAATTTCTATATTTGTTTAATGTTTTAACACATCTTTTCAATTTTTCATTGGTTATATTTTTATAATCATTTTCTTTCAGTAAATTTCTAAAATAAGATATGTCTTTATTATCTATAG
>NZ_JACBYC010000208.1 GCF_013415425.1 Gemella sp. GH3
AAGCTTTATCTTTACTATCCATAACTAATTGATATTGTGTGTAATGTGTTTCTCCAGCATCTAGCACAGCTCCTTGCGGTATACTGACAGAGTCTAGGATTTTAAAACAATTCATAAGGTTGATATCTTCATTATGAGAAGATGATAAATGATGTCTTAAATAAGTGGCACGCACGAATCGTTCTGTAGATGTATAGCCACCTGGTAGACCATTAGTGCCAGCTTCACATCCCATGGAACGCACTAATACTTTGCCAACAAGCTGATTTGTTGATTTCTCAGGTTGAAGGAAAGCATAATTTCTTAAATTTTGAATATGCCACTCAAGTTTAGGTGCGTTGGTTAATACCTTAACGTGGTTGTCTTTAACGATAAGTAGTCCGTTATGGGGTTCCACTGCAACTGTATGTCCTGACGCATCAGTGATTATAAAATGCAGGGGTGGAACTATATTTAAT
>NZ_JACBYC010000091.1 GCF_013415425.1 Gemella sp. GH3
GTCCTGTTCCGCATATTAGTGAGGATGTACTTCATCAAACCAATGAGCGCATTGCTCAACCTATTGCTCAAGCGATGAGTAAAGAAGGGTATCATTTCTTTGGCTTGCTCTATATTGGTGCTATTTTAACAAAAGAGGGTCCTAAAGTGATAGAGTTCAATGCAAGATTTGGTGATCCAGAAGCGCAAGTGTTACTCACGCGTTTAGAAAGTGATTTAATGCAACATATTATTGATTTAGAACAACGTCAACCAATTCATTTTAAATGGAAAGATGAAGCAGTTGTAGGAGTCATGTTAGCATCTAAAGGGTATCCAGGATCATATGATAAAGGATATAAAGTTAGTGGTTTCGACCCAGATTCTCATTATTTTGTTAGTGGTTTAAAGAAAGAGAGAGACCATTTTGTTAATGCTGGTGGTCGTGTGATCCTAGCCATTGGTGAAGGAGCTACGG
>NZ_JACBYC010000212.1 GCF_013415425.1 Gemella sp. GH3
ACATAGAGTGGCCTATATGGTACATTCAGTCAAAAATGGCATGTATGATGCTCATGTTGTGGGTTTGAAGCTAAAGATGGACTTCTGATTTCACTTTTCTTTACAGATTCTAACGAGCGAGGAATGATTAATCACAAACCATCATTATTTTCAATCTAGACACCCTAGAGCCTCCTTCAGTGACCCAGAATACCAACCTCTACCTAAGTTAGAGAAAATATGACAAACACAAGGAAGGACTATTAGATTTAGGCATCTTTGGGGACCCTGCCAAGTGAGAAGAAAATACACCTGAGATATTATTTGACTATAGATTGTATCTAACCCAGGGCAGGGAGCTGACTTTCTTCAGGTGCATAATTCTAGAGAATATCCCAGTCCATTGAAGGAAAGGGAAGAATAATTGATAACACTCACCATCTAGTCTATTATGAATGTAGATTCAGACAGTGGAAG
>NZ_JACBYC010000213.1 GCF_013415425.1 Gemella sp. GH3
AGATAGTCATCTGTGGTGTACGTAAGTTTGCTTTTTATTTGGGCCTAACACTCTTTGATCAGGGAGCCCAATAGGTTTTCTCGCAGCGCACACGCCTCTATAGGAGGACTTGCAAAACGAGAAACAGGGCACCCACCTGTATATAGCAGGCCGAATGATCAAGCTATTTACAACTACGGCACCTACGGACTCTATCGATACGCAAGACTTCGGTCTTGCGTATTTTTATGTGAATTTTTACAATGATGAATATACATACATAAATGAAAAGCTAATTAAGGTTTAGTTTGATAAAGGAGTACAGAATGAAACATCAATTTTCCAGAAATGAATTGGCAATTGGTCAAGAAGGCTTAGATTTATTAAAAAATAAAACTGTAGCAGTTCTTGGTATCGGAGGAGTCGGATCTTTCGCTGCAGAAGCACTTGCTAGAACAAATATTGGTCATATTATAC
>NZ_JACBYC010000215.1 GCF_013415425.1 Gemella sp. GH3
GTAGAAAGTTCAATGCCATATTTTTAAAATAAGATGTCGTTATTACTTCTCTTTGTTGTTGTGCATTTTGAACTTCTTCTAAAATGGGAATATCGAATAAGCGCATGATTTCTTTAAAGCGCAATGGTGACAGTTTCCGTGAATCATTCTCTATATAAATATCTCCCTCAGAATTCGTGAAACCAACGAATACTGGTTTTGAAAATGCAGTTACAGATCGTGTCATTTCAGGGCTTTGGATAGGTTGATAAATCAAATCAAGACTTCTCGATGGCCCTCGTTCTACTTTATGTAATCTCATTAAATCTAAAATTTCATTACTAGTTAATGATTCAATAGATTTATCAGGATAATGCTTGTGAACTAAAGATTCAAATTGTTGCGCCTTATTATTTGCAGTTAGAGGAGAATCACTATGTAATGTGCCACTGAGCAACATCACTTTGTGATAATAC
>NZ_JACBYC010000138.1 GCF_013415425.1 Gemella sp. GH3
CTTCTTTAGGTATACCTTTACCATTATCAATGATTTCAAATAATATCTTTGAGTCTTGTTCATGCACGCGTAAGGTGATAACAGAATGCGATTCAGAGTGCTTTAATGCATTTTCTACCAAATTAAATAAAACTTGTAGCATTAATTTGCTGTCGATATATACCAGTGCGAATGTTCCATTATCTTCAATAGTGACTTTATGATTTTGATGACGACGCACGAGTCCATCTTCAAATTCTTCGAGTAGCTCCTCTACAAGGTATGAGGTGCGCTTAATTTGAATATCTGAACGCTCTAATTTCGTTAGAGAAAGTATATTTGTGACTAACGTATATAAATATTGTGCCTCTTCGTATGAAGCGGTTAGCAGTTGCGCGCGTTCATTTTTATCCAAGCCATCATTATGATATTTCACTACATCTAAATTACCGATAATAGATGTTAATGG
>NZ_JACBYC010000183.1 GCF_013415425.1 Gemella sp. GH3
AACTTGTTTTACCTGCTTTAGGTGGCGCTACAATTAAACCACGTTGCCCTAAACCAATCGGCGTCACTAAATCCATAATTCGAGTTGAATAATTAGTCGGAAGCGTTTCTAATAAAATTCTTTCTTCCGGATAAAGCGGCGTTAACGCTTGGAAATGAGGGCGTTTTTTAACTTCTTCTGCATTTTGATCATTCACAAAATCGACTTGAAGTAACCCATAATATTTTTCATTATCTTTCGGTTTACGTACTTTACCAGTTACTTTGTCTCCACGTTTGATCTCAAAACGTCGGATTTGACTTGCAGAAATATATATATCCTTTTCACCTTTAGAATAGTTAACGGTTCTAAGGAAACCATACCCATCCTGTTGGATATCATCAAGGATACCTTCCATGTAGTAATTGCCATCTTTCTCCATTTGAGCTTCCATGATAGCTAAAAC
>NZ_JACBYC010000128.1 GCF_013415425.1 Gemella sp. GH3
AAATATTCTTTCATCATTTTTATCTATCTTATAAGCAAAAGGTCTTTTTATTAGTTTTTCTATTTTGTTCATATTAATTAAACCTTTCTTCTGCTTTTGCGACTTCTGTTTTCTCTACTGTTTTAAATGACTGTGTCCATTCATCAAATAAGCAATGTACAGATAGCTTTGATACTCTCCCGTAAAAGTCTCTAAATAAACATTGTCCTTTTACTGTATTTGATAATATTTTATAATTTATATAGTTACTTTCTAGTCCTAAAAGCTGTAAAATATTATCTCTGTCTTGGTCTTCATCAAAGGCAAATATACAACCATAATTACCTGCGATACCTTGCTCGTCTTTTATATCTCCCACAAGTTGAGTTATGAATATTAATGCGTTATTCATACTTCTTCCGATACGCTCTAGTTGTTTTTTTATTGCTCTACCTATTTTTGTTACGTTAAAACTCCAAGCCTCATCTATGTATATCATTGTTTTTTCGTTTTTATCACTTCCAAATATTCCCATAAACTTTCCAATTATCTGCATAACAAGTAATGATTTCTTTTGCGTATCTGTATACGTATCTACACTATCTGTTGCTTCTGGTAAATCTAATCCATACACTTGCAGAACTGTACTTTTATTGTTAAGTGATATAGTACTATTACTTCCGTCATATACTAATAATTTAAGCATTCCGTTTTGTGTTTTTTCATATAAATTATTACCTGCGTTTCTAACTTCTTCTTTTTCGTGTTTTTGTAGTTCTTCTATAACGTGCAAACTTCCTACTATTTCTCCTGATTCTTTTCTATCAACCACATTTCTTACTGTTTCTAGTATTGCTGTTTCTATTTCTAGTCTGTTTCTTACATCTATAATTTCAAAAAACATTTCCTTCGTAAGTTCTTTTGCTTCATCTCCATTTAGAAATGTGATAGGATCTAATATTCCATAGTTTTCTTCTTTTGTATAATCTATTGTTAAATAGTTTATACTGTTTAATAAATCTACAAATAAAGGATAATTCTTTTTGTTGTATTCATCTTCTGCCACTTTACTAAACCAATCTTTCATTTCACTTTTAGGGTCAAAATACAATGTTTTTATATTAAGCATTAAAGAATATATGTATAATAATTTAGCTAAAAAGCTTTTTCCTTTACCTGTCTTTCCCGTTACTGCTATATGTGGACTATCTGTTCCGGCTGTTTTTATTCCTTGATTGGCAAGCATAGGGTGGAATAATACTATATCTCTTGAATTGTATATAGCACTTTGTAATGTATTTGATTTTAAAAACTTATCTATTCTTCCTATATAAAACCCTATATTAGTACCTAATCTTTGCGTTACTCCAAAAAGTAGCTCTGCTAATGATTCTGTTGTACTTAATTGTAACCAATTCTTATATAATCCTAGTTCTTGACCTTGTAAAAATAAATAGAATAATTGTAATTGGTCAGCAATTGGACAAACTAAATTATTCCCTTTTTCTCTACCACTATTGGTCATTTTTATTTCTTGTTTTAACATTGAAATCTGTTTTTTTAAATCTTCTTTGTCTGTAGAACTTAAACTTATTACTAAAAGCCATTCAATAAAATTCTTTCCTGCTTGTTCTTCGCTATCTAATCTATCAATCAAATATCTATTTCTTAAACTTTCATCATTTAGTTTTCCTTTGCCTTGAAACTCATCTTGAATTTCATTTTCTTGTTTTTTATTTTTATTTGATAGTTTAAAATTAAACATTGTTTTATCAACTGCCTTCAATTTTAAATTTATTTCTAAAGGAAATGGAAAGCTTTGTAGTCTTTCAAAGATATGTAAATTGTTCATAAGTATATTTGTACTTTCTAAGACTAGATAGCTTTTATATATTGTATTATCTTCTGTATCTATTTTTAATATACCTTTTTCCCTACTATCCAATATGGCATTTGATATTTCAAAACTACCCCTTTTTGTACTTTCTTCTTCTATGTTGTGTACTAAATTACCTAAAAAGTTATATCTTATTAAGTAATTTAATTCATTTTCTGTACATCTTTCTACATTCAATATTTCTAAATCATTATATAAATATTTTTCAGCTTGCATAAATCTATAAAAATACTCGTCTGTTACTTCTATTTCATATCCTAATAGATTAGCTAGTATATCTGTAGTCTTTCCTACTGTATTTTTTACGGTATCTTTCATATTTTCTGAATTTATAGAAATACCGTCAAGTCTTATACCTATATAGAATTCATATCTTGCAATTGTTCCTAATTCAGACTTTAATATGTTAATTGTTTCAGTGCTATAATATTTTGCACAGTTATAAAATCTTTTATCAAAATCATTTTCTAAGTCTTCAAATCGTTCTTCTAAGTTCATATTTTTAGGTAACATTTGTAAATGTACATCTTTGTATTTGACTAAATTGTCAAGTACATTATAGAATTTCTTTTTATACTTTTCTTGTTCAAGCAAATTAGCACGTGATATTATTTCAGGAGTTATTTTATAATAAGCGTAAATTGTACCATTCTTAGTTAAAAGTATATTTTTATATGTTCTTTTTAATGGAAATTTTAACATCTATTCTCCTTTCTTTTGCCTTTATATAAATCTATTATTTTTCTTAATATATAAAACTTCTTTATCGTAACTATAAACTCTATTTTTATATACAACACTATACTTCCACACTATATAATCATATAGAAATATTATAGAGTTTTTACCGTCAACATTTCTTGTTGCGATATAATAAGTAAGTATTATAGGTAATGACCAATAAGTTAATCCTATATATTTTGTAAAATGTATTATATTATTAATAAAATAAAATATAATACATAATAATATGAATATAGCTATTGTAAGAAATTTTATACCATTTCTAAATTTTATCCAATTTTTGAAGTTATAAAGTTTGTGGGGACTTCTCCAAGCTTTTGTATAGTTATATAAATCTTTCATTATGTGAATATCAACCTAAAAATCTCTGAAACACTTGTTAATGCAGCTTGTGGGTTTCCAAAAAAATAAATTAATAATGATCCTACTAAAATTGCCCCAATAATAATTTTAACAGAACTTTTCGCTAAACCAATTATTATAACAACCCCAGCTACCAACAATGTTGCATATGTTGCTTCTATTGCGAATCTATCTAAAAGAGGTTTTAAACTTATCATATTTAATAAAAATAATTTTTCCATTTTCATATCCTTTCTATTTATGTTCTAATTTCTCAACGAAATATTTTCCGTCTTTTTTTGTTATTGTTAATGTAAATTTTTCTAATGTTGATAGTTTTATATCTTTATCAACTAAACTCAATTCTGTATATACTATATAATTATTATCATTGTTATAAACATCTATTTTGTTTATATTAGATAATTCTTTTCCAGTGATTACTTCAGGAGTTTTCATTAAATACTTTATTTCATCCTCAGTATAGCTTACATATTTTTTAAAGAAATCTTTTGTAAAGCTTTCTAATTCTTCTCTTTTATCTTTTTCTTTCTCAAATTTTATTTCTTTTTCTTCGTATGTTCCATTCGATTTATCTTTTGGAACATTTGAAAAATAAGGATAGTTACTTACAGAGTAGTTATTATCTATTACTTTTATTGGAATATTGATTAATTCTTGCCTTGTTTTCTTTATGTCTTCTTCTGTTAAACTATAACTTATAAGATATGTATATAGATAGTTTTCATTATCCATTTTCTCTGTAGAATATAGTCTTATTGATGTTAATTCTCTTTTTAATTTACTTGATTTTGTTTCTACGTTATCTTTTAAGTTTTTTAAATAATAATTTTCTAATTGTTCCTTGCGTTCTTTTTCTTTTTCGTTATTATAATTTATGTAAATTGTTGTAAAGTTTTTTGCGAAATTATCCATTTTTGAATTGTAAATATTACTTGTTTCAATCTCACTTTTTATTTGTTTCACATCTTCTGCAGTATTATTTAATTTAATTCTGTCTACACCTTTTTTTACTATAAGAAATATACTTGATGTTAGTATTAAGATAATAATAGTCCATACCATTGTTATTATTAGTTTATTTCTTCTTTTGGCTTTGTCTATCGTTCTAAAGTTTTCTTTTTGAAATAATTTTCTTTCTTTTTTGTATTCTTTATTTTCTCCAATGAAAAATGCTTTAATTTTATAAATTAATTTTTTCATATGTTCTACCTTTTAATATTCTTCGGGGTATACAAAATCTTGTGGCAAATCTACATTCTGTTCTGTGTTGTTTTCATTTTTAGTTTCTTTATAATCTATTACTTGTATTTCATTAGCTAGTACATCGAATGAATATTTTTTGTTACCTTGCTTATCTTCATAGCTGCTTGTTTGTAAGATACCTTGAATATATACTCTACCTTTATCTTTTAATTTTTCGTGTAAATAACTTGCTTTTTGTCCGAATACTGTTACGTTAATAAATGATGTTTTTACTTCTTTACTTTGATAATAATTACTTGCGACTGTTATTTTAGTATAGTACGCTCCGTTTTTTTGTTGTTTTAATTCAATTGGTTTTGTAAGTCTTCCACATATGCTGATTGTATTCATTTTTATTCACTCCCTTTTTTTAAGTTTTTATTTATTGATTCTAATATTTTATTTGCACAAATTTCAACTTCATCTACTAAACTTGCTATTTCAAATAAATTTTCTTCAACTTGCAATTCTTCATTTATTTCTGTTAAAGCACTTGTATATTTATCTAAGTCTTTTCTAAATTGTTCCATTATATCTCCCCCTTTTTTTATTTATTTAAGCCCATAAGCCATACTTATTAATTTCTAATATATCCTTTTCAAACTTACAAACTGCCTTTTGTGCAATTTCTAAATTATTAAAATATCCAAATCTATTTAATATATATTTATCTTTTTTTATTCTTGCCACTTTTAAAATATCTTCATCTATGTATAAGTAAAATTTTATGTCCTGATTTTCTATGTTTTTATTGTTTGTTTTTATAAATTTTTTTATTTTTAATATTAAGTTTTCTTTTTCATTTTGTAATTGTAAATAACTTTTTTCTCCCATTTTCTTCACTCACTTATTTTTTAATTTTCATCTTTATATAATTTTAATATTGACTGTTCGTATTTCTTTGTTGCGTTGTATGCGTCTCTGTAATCGTAAAAATATCCTAGTAACACAAATTCGTTGCACTGTTCATTTGTGCCTGATACTACTATATGTGGTTTTAAATCTATCATTATAATTGATATATAATATTTATTGCCATTGTGTTGTTTTAAGCCTTTTTTGATTGCTTCTTCGTTACACTTATCTCTATATTTTCTAAAATCTGACAAAAATTGTTCTTTTTGCCTTTTTTTCATTTCCTATCTTCCTTATTATTAATAAAGGAGGCTTAAAGCCTCCTTTGGTGCTTTTCTATATGTTTTCCTTTTCTTCGTATCTGCTGCATTCAGAAGATATTTTCATCATTACTAGTAGGCTTAATATTGCTACTAGTGAAAATACTGTCAAAGATATTGTTAAAACTGCGTTCATTTTTAACTCCTTTTAACTATTTTTCTTTTTAAAAATTCCAATAACTCCTACGAATACTACCATTAACAATGAAAGTATATATCCTACAAGATTTTGATTTTCTTCTTTTGGTGTTTCTTTTACTGCAGATGTTTTAGGTAATTGTTTTGTTTTTTCTTTTACTTTTGGTTTTTCTGCTTTAGGTTCTTCCTTAGGCTCAACTTTTGGTATTTCTACTTTTGGTTCTTCCTTAGGCTCAACTTTTGGTATTTCTACTTTTGGCTCTTCCTTAGGCTCTTCTTTTTTAGTATAGACTAATACTATAGTTTGGTCTTCTTTTAATACAATTCCTTTTAACCCTGCAGAGTTTTTACCTAATTCTTTATAAGTATAATTTTCAATATTTTTCGGTTTTACTTCATAAGAAGTACCGTATTTTTCTTGTTTTAAAATTGTTTCTGTATTTGAAATTTCTTTTCCTAATTCATCTACATATTTTACAATAACAGAAGCTTTAGGCACTTTTATTCCACTCGCATTTACATTTACCCCCTGAATATCTATACTATGATTTTCAACTTTTACATTATTCACATTTCCATTTGCTGAGTTATATTCCAATTTCATATTTGGTAATAATATTTTTTTGTTTTTAGCATCAATAGTATTAGAACTATTATCTGTTATTAAATATGGGAAGTATTGATTGATTGTTTTCCCTCTATCTACTGTTTCAAAATCTTTTTTAACTTTTAATTTTATTGATTTTGGAGTAACTTCTACTAATTCAAGTTCATCAACATATCTTTCTAATGTTACTACTCCGTACTTATTAGCAGTAGAATCTGCATACATATGGCTATGGTCTCTTGTAGTTATTGTTTTTCCTGAATATAATTCTTTTATTTTCTCTACATCAAATGAAATTCCCGTATTGTCTGATAGAGTGTACGTGAATAAGTCATCTTTTTTAGCTGGTGTATTGCTTGAGTTTGTAAGAACTAATCTTAATTCAGGATTTACAAATTCATTATCTTTTACATTTACTGTATTATACGACATTGCAGCCTCTGTTTTTGGAAAGTTTTTTACTTCTCCTTTTTCTACAAGTTTCGTAACTTCTGCAAGTGTGTTATTCCCTTGTGTTATTTTTGATGTTAAATTCTTATCCTCTATTGTGTTCGGTGTCTGCATTTGTGCGTTGTCTAAGCTAAATTTATATACTATATTCTCTAATTCTTCTACTGCTTTATTAAATATTACTCTAACTTTTGAATGATTTCCTTCAAATTTTTCTTCCTGAACATTATCATTAGCACGTTTAATAGCGTTTGTATCTTCTAATACTTTTACATTACCGATAACTGTATTTCCTGATTTTACTTGTAACTTGTTTGGTAGTGTCGGTAGGTTTTCAAATCTATATTCAACGTAATTTCCTGCTTTAGCTGGCTCTGTTAGTTTTGTAGTTACTTCATAACTAAATTTGTTAACTTGATAATTTAAATTACCTTTATCATTTAATTTAGGAGTAATTGTTGCCGTACTCTCATTTGCGACTTCTTTTGCTTGTTGTTCGTTTGCTGGTTTTACTTCTGAACTAATGTTTTGTGGTGTGTCTGCAGCGTGTGCCTCTCCACTTAATGCTGGCAATACAAACATTCCTATTCCTAATGATAATACTCCTACTGTTAATTTTTTTATACTGTATTTTTCGATTGTTTTTGTCATTTTTTTTATTTCCTTTCAGTTTTAAAGTTTTTTTTATTAAATTTTATATTAAATTATATATTTTTCTTTTTTAAGCCTAAAAAAATAAGAATACCACTTATTATTGACATTCCTAATGCTACGATACTATTATTTTTTAAACCTGTATTTGTTAATTTGTTTGTTTCTTTTTCATTTTGTAATTGTTCATTACTTAATTTTGTATATTCTAATTTATTATCTGTAGTTTCATTTTTGATTTCTTTTGCTTGTTGTTCTTGCTCGGATAATATGTTATTTTCTTGCGTTTTATCCCAAGTTATATAATGTGATTTGTTATCAATAACTCCATCTCTCTCATCTAAATAAACTCTATTATCCCCTAAGCTTATTTTATTATTTCTAACAATAATATTTTTTGTTGTACTACGTATATAATCATCTTCTTTTACAACTTTTCCATTACTTATACCAGCTAAAATATGTATTGGTCTAATGAATGGGTCTTCTACTCCATCAACGTGAATAGTGTTAATGAATTCATTATTCTCAATAATTATATTCTCATAACCTGTACTTCCAGTTGTATGGCTTCCTAAAGTTCCACCGTATCTTCTAACTGTTTCTTCTTCTGTTCCATCAATAAGAGATTGTCCATTTAAACCTTTAAAATCAGTGAATTTAGAATTTTTTATTGTTACATTTTTACTTGATTTATTATTAATCTTTTCATTATAGTTTTTGAATAATGAGCCGTTTGGTAGTGCATTAGGATCGCCTAATGCTCCTCGTAGTATTCCGTCTATTTGTATTACTTCCGAATATACAGAATGGTTATTTTTCTTATATCTTTTTTTCAAAATTTCTTGTGTGAAATTTTCTCCACCATATCCTGCACTTTCTATTCCGTCTATTTCTACATTATTTACTCCCATTAAATCAAATATATGGTCGTCGCTATGATGTGCGTTACTAAAATGTGCATTTTTTATTGTTACATTCTCACTCCCTACAAAGTTACCTTTAAATCTACCTCTCCAATTTGACTTGTAAGAGCCGTCTTGTTGAGTTTCTTCTGTCACACTTCCTACTACGTTATAATTTTCTATTACACGTGGGTCTTCTTTTGTTCCTTGTTTATCTTCAACATTTAAAAGCATATAACCATTTTTCCCTAAAAGAAATGTAGAGCCATTAAAATTTAAATCGTAACCATCAGTTGCTCCTTTTGGGAAGTTTAAAATAAAATGCCCGTTCGTTACTGTGTATGTGTTTTTAGGGAATGATATATTTTCTGTTGGCTTAAACGTTAATATATCTCCCGAAAAATCTTGTCCTGTTCTTTCTAAATATTCATTTAATAATTTTTGATTTGTAATTGTAGTAATTACATTTGCTTCTGTTTTTTTGTTATTTGTTACAACTTCTGTTTTTGGTTGTTCTTCTTTTGGTAATTCTTCTGCAAATGCTGAATTTCCAGTTGCAAAAAGAACTGTTGCAAAAAATGTTGATGTTATTAGCTTGTTTCTTTTTTTCATATTTGTCACTCCTTTTTATATTTTATTGTGTTTTTTTTCTTGTTTTAATTTTTAATAAAATTGCTCCGATTAATGACAGTACACTGTATATAATTGATTGATTAGTTTCTAGTCCCGTTTTTGTAAGTTTTTTTACTTCTTCTAATTCTTCATCTGTTTTTGCATTTGAAAGTGTTTGATATAATTGTTGTTTTTTACTTTCTTCAATTTTTGGTGTGTTTTCTATTATTTTTTTTAAATCTTCTTTTGTTGAATTATCTACTATTTTATCAAATTCTTTTTTTGTAGTATTGTCAGTGTTATTATTTATAATATCATCTTTTTTATTTTCTAATTCTTTATCTTCTTTTGTATCTTTATTTTCTTCTTTGTTTTCTTCCTTTTTATCTTCTTCTTTTGGCTGTTCATCTTTAGGATTTTCTTTGTTATCATCAATTATTGGTGGTACTTCTTTTTCATCTTCTTTTGGTAATTCTTTATTATCATCAACTATAGGTGGTCGATTTTCTTCTTTATTTTCTTCCTTGTTTTCATCTTCTATTTTTGGCTCTTCTTTTGGTGTTTCGGGAACTATCGGTTTATCATCAATTATTGGTGGCTGTTCTTCTTTTGGTGTTTCTTCGCTTGCCAAAGCAGAATTACCACTTGCCATTAACACTGTTGCGAAAAACGCTGATGTTATTAGTTTTTTCTTGTTTTTCATTTTCTAAATTCTCCTTAAATCATTGTATATAGTATTCAAGGCTTTTAAATGCTCTTGTTTCATTTTATAGTTAGGATATGTTTTCTTTTCAATATTACTCATTAATTCTGTAATAATCATATTAGTATATATATTTTGATATTTTATGCTGTTTGTTGCTCTAGCTTGTCCTAATTGCAATTTATCACCTTATTTTCTAAAATAGATCTGTTTCTTTCTTTATTGTTTCTTTTGATTTAATATATCTATCTATTTCTTCTTTTTCTTTATCATTATTCTTAAGGTTAGAATATGAAAGTATATCATCTAATGTATTGTAATTTTCAGGTAAAAGATTATTTTTTTTGGCTTTTTCATCGGCAATCATAACCTTATCTAAAGCAGTTGATACTTGAGTTTTTAACCAACTTTTTGTACGTTCTATACTTTTTTCTTTTGTTGGAATATCAAAATTGAAATTTTTTGACCCTAAAACTAAATTGTTCCATTTACTCCATAAGTCCTCTAATTTATCATCTTCATAAACAATAAGATATTTGTTAATAAGTGATATACCTATATTTTCAAGTCTTTCTCCTAAATGTATTTTTTTTAGTACTGAATTTGCTTTCTCATCTTTTAATACTATTTCATATCTATTATAATTTATGCTCTTATCTCCACTTTTAGCCTCTATCTCAGCACCTTTTTTATAAAATCTAAAATACAAATTTGATGTATTAGACCCTAAATATATTGTCATTCCCATATTTTCGCCTAACTTATCATCTTTTAAATATTTAAAATTTTTGAATTTACTTGTAAACTCTCGTTTTAACAATTTTTCCTCAAGTTCTCCTAACTCGAATATTGGCTCATAATCATCAATCGCAATATCCATTCTTGTTATTTTGCCTTTTCTTTGGTATATTTTTTCTAAAAAAGTGTACCAATTTTCGCCTTTTTCTTTTAATCTTTTGTATAAAACTCTACAACCCTCTCCCTTAATCTGTAAGTTACAATGATTATATGTTTCATCTCCGTACATTAACAATATACCGCTATACTCTAATACTTTTTGATAACTGTTATATTTTTTGTCTTGTTGTTCAATATCCGTTTCTTTTATATGAAGTAAATCAATTAATATATTTTTTAATTCTGATATATTAAAATAATTTTTCTGTTTCGCATAAAATGTACATTGAAACCAGTCTAAAGATATATACAATTCTTCATTTATATTTCGTTCTTCTTTTTTCTTATAAAATTTTTTTCCTTTCTTGATATTTTTATTTTCTAAATATTCAATAAATGAATATTTGTCAATAAATACTTTGTTATTCTCTTTTATAGATACTATTTCATTACTACTTATTAATCTTCTTATAGTGCTTTCTGAAATAGGCTTATCTATAAAATTAGAATATATCAAACATTCTTTTATAGTTGTTAGTTTTGACATTTTTAAAAACCTTTATAAAGTCATCTATACCAAGACTTTCCTAAACTTCTTTACTTTGTCATTTTTATATCTAACCCCCCTTATTAGTTAGTTGGGGGTTTTATGCAGGGGCAAGCCCCTGCCATTGCAGCAAGTATACTTTGCCACGCTTTGCCTTAACGGCACGCTAGCAAAGTCCCTTGCAGCAATTTCGCCCTTGAATGCAAAAAAAGACCACTATAATAATGATCTTTAATAAACTTCAAAATAAATAATCTGTAAAATTGTGTAGTATACTTTTTAAATTTTTTATAATCAAAATAGACACTACTAACTGTGTTTTATATTTCTTTCTAATTCAAATAAATTCGCAGTTAGTGGACTTTTCAAAATTTTATTATTTTTTATCAAAAATAATTAAAATTTCTCAAGTACTATTTCTTATCTTCTTTTTGATGACTAACATTTCCTTTTACTTTAATATCCTCAACTACTAAAGTATGGGCTATAGTTCTGTACTCTCCTGCACCTGCGACGGTTGATTTAACCTCTACTTCTCCTATTAATTCTATTTCTGTCATATATGGTAAGTCTAAATCTTTAGGGAATTTTGAAATTACAACTTCCCCTTTTAGCTTATCAGATAAAAGAACTATATCGTATGCAAAACGATTTGTTTTTACTCCATTTTCATAAAGCTCACGTGATTTAGAACGTAAGTAAACTAACTTACCTAATGTTTTATTTGTATCAATTATTAATCTTTCTATTTTCATTTTTTCTATTTCCTTTCAATTATTAAATATTACTATTATATTTTTTTAAAAATAAAAAAGAGATAAATTATTATCCCTTTTGTTTAAATATAGATTTTTAACAGATTTCGAAAATATTGACTCCGACAAATTATAAGCATTTTAAGACTTTTCAACCCACAAAATAGCAAAATTGGAGCCAGCGTTACAACACGTCTACAAGTTTTATAAAGGTATTACTTGCATTACCTTATAATTAATGTTATCATTAATTATATTCATATATTTAATTGTATGAATACAGCAGTACTTTTATAGATTATTTAAAACTAAATCTTATTAACCCTGCCCAGAGTTTATAATATGTTTTTTATAATATATAAATTTACTTTCCACAAATCATTTTTAAGTTCACTTTTTATTAGTGGACTTTTTTTGTAGACTAATGTATTTGCTATTTAGCGATTAAAATAAAAAAATATTTAACATAAAGATTTTACCCTTTACATTAAATATCATATCACGAATATTATTTCCAATTCTAAATTCAACCTTATTGAAGAATTTTCATTAAGAATTTTGATCTTGTCATTTAATGATTTATTTTTTAATTTTTCCGAATTAATATCTTCACTTGTTAACGTTAAATTCCAAATCGAAGCATTATTCATACTTCCATCATCTGATACCAAATGTTCAATTGTTAAAGTGTTATAATCCAACTTGGTATCATGCTGCTCTATATCACAAATTAGTTCTAATATATATTTAACTAAACGAGAATTTCTTTTTAATGTTTTATCTTTATTTGAATATTTGAAAGATTGATTTGTTTCAAACATTAATTTGTAATCTTTATTTGAAATATATCCTTCTAATTCATACAAAAACTTAGAAAATAACATCTTAAATTCATTCTCATTTTGACAATGATAAATGTCAAAAGAAATAGAGCTAATAATTTTATCTGTTCTATTACTAGTTTGCTGTGTTGTATTAAATATAAAGAAAAAATTCCTAAGTTGTAATAGTGCTTTTTCTTTTACATCATCACTTATTATTCCTTTTGAATTTAAAACATAAATAGCACAAAGCAATGATCTAATTTGTTGATTTCCTTTAATATAAAAATATCTTATAACACTATCTTTTGTATCCTTATTAGATATTTCTTTGTACACAACAGAAAAAGATTTAAAAGCATCTAAGAATGAACTTAAATCATCAATTTTTATTTCTTCTTTTATTAATCTATATATTGAATTTCTGTTCTCAGCATTTTTCTCTATATAACACTTTGCAAAATGTTGAATAATAATATCCGGATCACTCAAATGCTCAATATTATTTTGTATATTCCTCCATTTAACCTTTGCTTGATCTATAAACTCAATATCTCTAGGTTGTACATATTTCATAATATGATTTTTCAGTAGTTCAATTTGCTTTAATTTTTGACCTCTGGCATTAAGAACTTCAAAAATATTATAAATTTCTTCATCTTCATCTGAGGTTATTTCGACTATGTTAACAGACAAAAGTTTATTTAAAAATTTATCAAGATATGTGTAATCTTTACCTCTAAAATTGAAATCAAAATATGAAAACACATTATATAACTTATTTTCTTTAGAAAGCATTTTATTATTTGTTGCAGCGTCAATCATTTCTTTTATATCTGTATTATAAAGTTCATTATCTATCACGATTTTCTTTACAGACTCTTTTGTTAATGATGTTAGGAAAGTATTATAAATATAGTTATTTATATTTGCCTCTTCATTTTCTGATTGATTCTTAAAATTTTTATATATTACAATCATTAAAATATAAAGAGTTAACAATCTTTGTTGACCATCAATTATCTCATATACTTCCAATCCACTTTCACTATTATTATATTTATTGAGAACTATAGTACCAAGAAAGTGCGACCATTGTATTTCATTTTCATTTTCCAATGTAAACTGAAGATCTATCCAGAGTTCCTTCCAATTTACTTCTTTCCAAACATAATCTCTTTGATACCTTGGAACTTTATATATTGCAGAACGTTGAAATATATCACTAACTTTTCTATTTTCTGTTGTAAATGCCATATGTTAACTCCTTCTCTAAAATACTTCTTCAAGTAAAATCCAACTACTATCTCTCATATTTTCTACATAATAAGTATTATTGAGATACAATTCATCATTTCTATCTCTTACAAAGCCAAAATTATATCCATGTTTAGTGGCAAATTCTTTAAAGGCTTCAAATTTGTTTTCAATTTGAACATCGATATTTTTACTTTGTCCGTTTTTCTCTCCACCCTTGGTTTCAATTAACCAGATTGAATCATCCTGTAATTGAATAATATAATCGGGATAGAATAATCGTTGTTTGTCAAAATTTGTTCCATAAACTAATGATAAGTATTGTTGTCCACTATCTCCATTTTTATACACATATTTCACATTCGGATTTTTATCACAATATTTTTCAAATAATCTTTCTGATGTGGAACGAAAATCATCTGTAATCATAGAAGTGTTGTACTCTTTATAAACATTTGATTCTAAATTTCTAACATTAGGTTCAAATGGTACGTAACGATAATGTTCTTCTAGTGGAATTGAAAAATCTTCTACCCTATTTTCTAAAAATGTTTGTTGCTCATACTTTTTGCCAGAAAATTCAATAAAATCTTTTTTCAATTTATCAACGTTATTAATAATAAAAGCATAAAATTCTCTTAAATTTAGATTAAGTAATTTATATCTCTTATTGCCAAAACCCTTTAAGAATAGAGTTTTAAGTATTTGATGTGTTTTATCATAACTAAGTCCAATATGTTTTTTAATAGCATCAACACAGTGTTGACGATCAATACCATGAATGTGCGTATTGACTTCCATACCCATAACACCATACTGAGCGTGTTCTTCATTTATTTGCATTAGTGTGGAATACTTGCCAGTCAAATAGCTTCTTTTTAATGTTGTACCTAAAATAAATCCAGCATTTTCAAGCCTGATTCTATTATTTTGTTTGACGCCATCTAGTGAATATCTCTCTTTGAAAAATTCATAAATACGATTACGCATTAATTGTTCATCTACATAGTTACCATCTTTATTTCTTAACTCTTTTTTAAGTTTGATAGCTTTAGCTTCATCTTTTAAAAATAGTCTTTGTGTTTCAAAACCACTACCTGCTTTAATAACATCTAATTTGTATTTCTCATCAAAAGTATACAGATATGAACAATCCAGTATATCTTTACCGTAGTGTTTTGCTTTAGGCATTCTTCTAAGTCTACCTAGTGTTTGAATTTCAAATGTATCACTCATATTTTCTCGAAGTTTAACAAGAATTTTAGCACGAGGGCAATCCCATCCAGTAGCTAGTGCTTGTTTAAAAAGTAAAAATACAGGTGTCGCATTAGCTTTTGTAATACTATCTTCATCTGTTGTTCCTATATTTATTTTACCTATTTTTTTAGATTTTCTGGCTTTATCTTCTTTATTTTCAGCACTAAACCATGAAGCAAGTAGTTTATTTTCATAACTATATCCCATACTATTTAATTTATTTTCAACAAATTCAATGAGTTCATCATTTAGATTAGGAAATTGAACTAACACAAGAGGTTTAACTTCTTCTTTTTCGTCCATATAAGCATGTGCAATTTCTTTTCTTACTTCATCTGCTTTTTTAAGTAAAATCTCAGCTTCATTTTTGGGACTTAATACACTCACTGATTCAAGTCCTTTATTGATATACATAAATCTTGTAATTAATTCCTCATTAATAACATCAACTTCTGGTATTTCGTGAAATTCTCCTACAACTCTTTTATTAGGTGTTGCAGATACTCTAATTTCATATTTTGCATTGATACTAGAAATAATATCATCTGCTTTTGATGTATTATTTTGATGTTCTTCATCAATGATAATAATAAATTTTTTTCCTTTTCTATGTGCTTCAGAAATTCTTTCAAAAAGATTTTTTCTTTCACTATCTCTTATGGCAGTATTATCTTTTTTGGTAATTGTTTCCCAGTTGATAAAGTAAGTTGTTCCAGATATAAATCCATTACATAAAATATCAAACAGAGAACCTGTTTTTAAACTTGGTGCAAAACGATTCATTTTTTCTTTTGATTGTTCTTCCAGTTCTCCTTTACCAGGGCAAAACCAGCAAATAATATCTTCTTCATGATAATCTAAATATTTTTCAATATATGCAACTAAGATAATTGTTTTACCGCTTCCTGTTGGACTTTGCATAATAATTTTAGGTTTAGAGTTAATATTTGTAGTTTTTTCAAAAAGAAAATCTACTGCTTTTTCTTGAAAGTTTTTTAATTTTAATCCAATCATAGCTCTCCAACCTCCTTAAGTTCACTTCTGTAGTAATATTCAGGAATATCTACTACAGTTACATTTTTATCATCTAGTATTCTTTGATGTGTTCTTGATAAGAATATTCCAGAAGTAATAAATAATTTTCCATCCTCTTTTATATTTTCCACAATACTTTCCAATTCGTCTTCATCATCTAAAGTAATATATTTTTCGTTATCTATTTCAATATGGTGTTCCAGTTCAATTAATTCTTTAATATGTTCTAACATCTTTTCAGAAATAGTTTCTTCATCTTCATCACTTTCATACTTAGAAATAAAATCTGTTTTGAAATATTTTAAATTATGTGGTAAGTCATCTTGAATGTTTTTTAACCTTTGATAAGTAACTTCTTCACAAATTTTGTTTTCATTATTAGTACAAAGAATGTATTTTCTGTTTCCACCGTCTTCTTTATTGAGTTGCATAACTGCGTGTCCTGTTGTTCCAGAGCCTGCGAAGAAATCAAGAATTTTTGTATTTTTGTCAAAAATACTAAGTATTCTAGTCATAAAACTCATTTGTTTAGGGTTATCAAAATTAATTCCCATATCCTTTAAAAGTTTATAATCAGGTCTTTGATCATCACTCATAATTGACTTTGGTCTCTGTTTTGAATTTTCTTCTAAATATCTTTTTATTGTTGGTAGACTACCATCATCATGAAAATGTATTCTATTTTCTTTGATAAGTTCTAATATTTTTTCAGTTTTATACCTAAAACCTCCAGGAGGAATAGGGTCTTCTTTATTGGTTAGAGGATTAACCATAGGGGTCATATTTCCATTTTTCACTCCTCCTAAATCGCCTTTTCTATATACTCCTCTTTCATCTATATACCAATAATTTGTAAAGTCTATAAATCTCGGATAATTTGTTAATTCTTTTAATTCTGCGGTTATTTCATCATTACTAAGTCCCATTTTTTGTAATTTTGAAACTCTTTTTTTATATTCCTCTATATTATTTTTATCAACTTCCCATTTATTCTCCGAATATTTTATGCTTAGTGCTACATTATTTTTTGAATATACTAAACAATACTCATGGCTTACTGAAATATATAGACTTTGATTTTTTGAACTATTAGTGTTTCTTGTTATACTAGCAATAAAATTTTCACTTCCAAGTACTTCATCACAAAGCAATTTCAACTGTGCTTGCTCGTTGTCATCAATACTTATAAATATAACTCCTTCATCACTTAAAAGTCCTCTTGAAATTTCTAGCCTTTCAGACATAAAAGAAAGCCATTTACTGTGTGAATAGCCATCTTTTTTATCTACAAAACTATCGTTGTAAATAAAGTCTTTATTTCCTGTGTTATACGGTGGATCAATATAGATAACATCAATTTTTCCCTTATGTGTTTTCTCAAGAAGTTTTAAGGAATGTAGATTATCTCCCTCTAACAAAAAATTATAGCCGTCATTTTCATCAGCTACTATCTTTTTATCTTCCTCTTCACAAAATACAGGTATGTTGTGTTCTAACATTTCATCTACTTTTTCTATATGTCTTTCCCACACCAAACCGTATTTCTTTTCGTTTAATGCCGTTTCAATTTCTCCTAAAGCTCTTAGACTATCATCATCTTGGTGTTCTTGCTTTAATTTATTTAAAAACTCCAGCATTTTTTGTCTTTTTTGCCGTGATATATTTGCCATGTTTTACCTCACTATTTTTAACAAACTTTCTATTAAGTCTTTATCTTCTATTTTTGTGATTTCAAAACTTTTCTTTCCTGCTTCTTTTATTGATGATCCTATGTGATAAACTTCTTCTCTGTCTAATATCAAAAATTTATCGTGAAAATCTTCATTTGTTTTTACGGTTAATTCTTCATATTGTGCATTAAATTTATTAATGTATTTTGTTGTTAGTTTTCCTTTTCAATAAGTATAAATTTTAATTTTTACATTTTTATTTTTCTTTCATAGAATGTTTAATGTATTTATATCTACATAGTTGTCAATTAAGATAATTTCTTTTTTTGCTTTCCCTATAATTTCCACAATAAAACTAAATGCGTATTATATTTGAGCACCAAAAAATATTTTCTGCTTCACTTTTGTGTTAGCCAAAATATAATTAAATACTTTTTCTAATTTTTTATCAGTTTCCAGTTGTTTTAGTTCTACTTGATTAAGCCCTTCAAACATATCTTGATTAGATAATAAAAACTTTCTCATTTCCACAAAACTATTCATAATTTTTATAATCACTTCAACAGCAATATAACTTTTTAATACAGCTGAAAGCATAGCAATACCTTGTTCTGTAAATACATATGGAATATATATTCTACTACCATAGTTACTTAACCTTGAGGTTCCATTTTGGAAGCTAAAGTTTTGATATTCATATTCTGTTAATTGAAAACAAAAACTCTCTGGAAACCTAGAAATATTTCTTTTCATAGATTTATTTAAATTACCAGTAGTAACCTGATATAACGCAGCCAAATCACTATCAACCATAATTTATTTTCCTCTAAATGTATAAATCATATCTCTTATATCAACAACATCTGAAACAACAATATTCAAATTATCTGCCATAAAAAACCTCTTATCACAAAAACTTAAATTTATTTCACTATGTTTACCATATCTCCAAAATCTACATCTAATTATTTTCCAATTCTATAAAGTATTTCCATACTTACAAGTTCTCCTCGCCCCATTTTTGCAACTGTACCTGAGGCAATTCCAGCTTTCTCTTTCAATAATCTTTTTATCCTATTATATATATTCAAGCCAATTTGACTTTATTATATTAAATTTATTAAAAATACTATTTTAATTTTTTAAAACTATGTGATAGTTCTTTAAATTTCATTGCAAAACTAAACCCCACTGAAAATTTTGGTGGGGTTTTTTGGAGACAATTTGGAAACAATCCAAAATATCTTTAGTTGTTTTTAGTAAATATAATTTCTAAAATTTAGTTGTATCGATGTTTCTTGGTTTAAGCTATCTTGTTATTTTATTCCCACTCAATCGTGCTTGGTGGCTTAGATGTTATGTCATAGACTACTCTATTAACGTGTGCAACTTCGTTTACTATTCTTGCTGATATTTCTTCAAGAACTTCAAATGGTATTTTTGCCCAACTTGCAGTCATTCCGTCTATACTAGTTACTGCACGTACAACAACTGTATAATCGTAAGTACGAACATCTCCCATAACACCTACAGAACGAATATCTGGAACTGCTGTAAAATATTGCCAAACTTCATTCTCTAAACCTTTTTGAGCTATAACTTCTCTTAGGATAAAGTCACTCTCACGTACTATTTGTAATTTTTCTTCTGTAACTTCTCCCAGTACACGAATACCTAGTCCAGGACCTGGGAATGGTTGACGCCATACTATTTCTCTTGGTAGTCCTAGAGCTTCTCCTAACGCACGAACTTCATCTTTAAATAATGTATTCAAAGGTTCAATAAGCTCAAACTTCATATCTTCAGGTAATCCACCAACGTTGTGATGAGATTTGATTGTTTGTGCGTTTTTTGTTCCTGATTCTATAACGTCAGTATAAAGAGTACCTTGTGCTAACCATGGAACATCATCTAACTTAGCACATTCTTCATCAAAGACATAGACAAATTCATTTCCAATAATTTTACGTTTTTTCTCTGGATCAGAAACTCCTTTTAATTTAGACATAAATCTTTCTTTTGCATCAACTTTAATAAGATTCATATCAAATTTTTCTCCGAAAGTTTCCATTACTCCTTCCGCTTCACCTTTTCTAAGTAAACCGTGGTCGACAAACATACAAATTAACTGATCTCCAATAGCTTTATGTAATAATGCTGCTACTACTGATGAATCTACACCACCAGATAAAGCACATAATACTTTATCACTTCCTACTTGCTTTTGAATTTTCTCTATATTTTCATCAATAAAACTTTGCATAGTCCAAGAGTCAGTACATCCACAAACTTCTCTTACAAAGTTTTCTAACAAATTATTACCGTATACTGAATGATTTACTTCTGGGTGAAATTGGAAACAATAAAAATTACGTGAAACATCTTCTGCTGCCGCTATTGGACAATTTTCGCTATTAGCTACAATTCTAAATCCTTCTGCTAAACTAACAACTTTATCTGAGTGACTCATTAATACATCTTGCGTTAATGGGGTACCTTTAAATAAAGTTGCTCCATTATCAACATTTATCGGTTGAGTTCCATACTCTCTAGTAGTTGCAGATTCTACTTTACCACCTAACTTATGTTGCATAAGCTGCATACCATAGCAAATACCCAATACTGGTATTCCTAATTCAAATATCCCATCATCTACTGTCATCGAATTTTCTTCATAAACAGAATTAGGTCCACCAGACAAGATTATTCCCTTCGGATTCATCTCTTTAATTTTTTCTATAGATATATCATTATCGTGTAGCTCAGAATAAACACCTAACTCCCTAACACGTCTTGTTATAAGTTGATTATACTGACTACCAAAGTCAAGAACTAAAATAAATTCACGTTTCACGTAGATCCTCCTAAATTTTCAATAGAATTTTAAAATTATCAAATCAAAGAAATTTCTAATTACAAATATGTATTATTAATTAGAACTCTTATAATCCATAATTATTACCTTAATATTATATCAATAATAAGGTATAAAAACAATAACCTAATAAACTAAAATATATTAACTTAAATTTTTAAAATATATTTTATAAATAAAGTCTTTCTATTTTTGTAAATTTATAAATAATAAAAAAGAGTACTTTAAAAAATAAAGCACTCTTTATCGTTTGTGTAATTTATTTATTAAAAATTAATAAATACTGTACTTCCTATTCAAAATTTTTATTAAAACACTAGGAATTATAATTAACATTGCTAATTGCCAACCAAATACTTCATATGCCAAAATAATAGGAACTATCATTAATCTTGCACTTATAGAAAACATTAATACATATCCTATCGAAACAAATATAATTAACGGTAAATTAAAAATGGTAGCATAACAATATCCCGCTAATAACCCTATAGCAAATAAATTAGTAACTTCTCCCCCACTAAATCCTACAGCTGTACAAAGTATAGTTAATAAAAATTTCAAAATAAAATCTTAATACTTAAAAATATACTCGCCATTAAATATATCATTGATAAAGTTTATGCCTAACGAATTATATCTTCCTCCTGTTACTACAATAGCTAAAACAATGATAAATAAAATTAAAAACTTATTTTTAATCTTTTTAATTTGTTTTCTTAATAAAATAAATAAAACTGCCAATATAGTTAACAACAATTCAAAAAGAAAAACATTCAAATAAGAAATACTAAAAACGAAGGATTTTTCTACATTTATAAAAACAAAAAATTTTTCTAGACCAAAAAATAATGATAAATAACTAGCATAACAAGAGAAAATAATATAAAATAAAATGTTAGTAATTTTCTCTTTAATCTCTTGTTTTTGCCATAATAATTCCAATATAAAGGCTACAGCCGTTAAATAACTATGAAATAAAGCAGAAAATCCACATATCATACCTAGACGTATTAAAAAATTTTTTTCTTTATCACAAAAAAAGACTTTACTTCCTAGATTACTACCTATAGCTCCTCCTACTTGGACGGCTACGCCTTCCCTATCAACACTCATACCACAAAGGTGTGATAATAAAGTGTTTATAATTATTACAGGAGTAAAAACTGCATTAACTTTTTTTGACCTTTTGTCAATAAAGTAAGGTATGCTAATATCTTCCTTTACTAAACTATTACTATACTTAGTAAGTAAAAATATAGGTAATACGAAAATTAATAAAAAAAGATAATTATTTTTATTAAAGTCTACAATTTCAAGTAAAATCTGTCCAAAATAAGAGCATATTATCGATATTAATGTAGTTTGTAATAAACTATAAATGAATAATCTAATATTCTAATATTCATAAAAAATCCTCCAAATAATGAAATTACTTTAATAAAATATTAATACAACTATATCTACCTACCTTTTTGTTTAAAACTAAATCCTTCTCCCATAACATCATGAACATTGTTTATAGTTACAAACGCTGTATCGTCTATTGAATATATAATTTCTTTTAACTCTTTGATTTCTCTTATTGATACTACACAATACCCAACATTTATATCTTTTCTAGAAAATACACCCTCTCCTTTCAAAAAAGTCATACCTCTTGATAACTTCATACTAATTTGATCTGAAATTTCCTCTATTTTGGGAGATATAATCATAACTGCCTTAGCTGGTAATCCTCCCTCCAAAATAAAGTCTATTACTTTTGTTAAAATATAGATATAAATTAATGTATATAAAATAGCTGGTATATCTTTTAAAATCGCTAATGTTGCCAAAATTATTATTGCATCAACTACTTGTATAGATCTTCCTATCGGTATTTTATAATATTTATTAAATATCATTGCTATTATATCAACACCGCCTGTACTACCACCGAACAAGAATACTAAAGCTAACCCTAAACCGGCTAATCCGCCTCCAAATAAAGCAGATAATAATCTATCTCCACCTAAATCTAAAGTAATTTTATAATGTTCAAAGAAATATAACCACGCAGTAATCATACCTATACCGTATAAAGTATAAATCATAGTCTTATTAGACAATATTTTATATCCTAAAATTAATAAAGGAATATTTACTATTAAATTACCAAAAGAAGTAGGTATCCCCGTAATATAATAAATTAAAAGGGCTATACCTGTTCCTCCTCCTTCTGCCATCTTACTCTGCATTATTAAATGTGTAAAAGAAAAGGCATAAAGACCACAACCTAAACAAATAACTAGCAACTCTTTTAATATTTTTTTAAAATTAAAACTTTTCATATACACCTCCGAAATAGCTTACTATAAAGATATTATAGCAATTTAAAACTCTAAAAACAATAAAGTAATAAAAAATTTCTTAGACTTTATTGTAATTTTGTAATATAATATATGTATTACTTAATTAAGGAGTGATTTTATGAATAAAGAATTGATTCCAAATTTCTTAACACTATCTAACTGTCTATTTGGATTCTTATCGATTATTACTACAGCTAACGGTAAATTAATTTATTCTAGTGTCTTTATCATTTTAGCTATGTTAGCTGATAGATATGACGGAATTGTAGCAAGAAAATTAGGGGTAACATCTGCTATTGGAAAAGAATTAGATTCACTATGTGACGCTGTAAGCTTTGGAGTAGCACCTGCGTTATTAGTTTATACAAAATCTATTGGCGTAACAGATTTAGTTATAGCAAAAGCTTTAATATTAATTATATGTGGAGCATATGCTTGTTGTGGAGTATATCGTTTAGCTAGATTTAATGTTTCTACGCTTACTGGTGGCTTTTACCAAGGAGTTCCTATAACTACTTGTGGATGTATACTTGCCATTTTGTCATTTAGCTTTATAAATGTACCTAGTTTAGCATTATTAATATTAACTGCTATATTCTCATATTTAATGGTAAGCAATATAAAAATTAAAAAAATATAATGATTATAAAATAAAAGTAAATCAAAGTATAAACAGATTTACTTTTATTTTTTTATTGCAAACTACTAGCTAAACAATAATAAAATTCTTCTTAATTAACTATTTTAATAATAACATTTTATTTTCATAAAATATATTGTATTATTAAAATTCATTATTACTTCACTTTTTATCAAATTTATTATATAATTTTTAGATGTATATTTAACATTAATAGATTATTATTTAAGATATAAACCTTAAGGAGATACTAATGATTTTTACTGAGATAACTTACGAAGAACTAGCTAATCATCAAAAAAACAGTAGTGATAGATATTTTTTCTCACAATCTGCCGAATACAAAAAATTATCAGAGCATAACAATTTAAAATCTGTTATTCTAGCTGTTAAAGAAAATGATAATATTCTTGCATACTCTATATTTTTATACTATCAATACAAAAAATTCTTCTACAAAGTAACTGCACAATATGGACCAATAATGGACTTTAATAATGAAGAATTATCAAATTTCTATTTTTCTGAATTGAAAAAATATTTCTCAAAAGATTTACGCGTACTGGCTGTTAGAGTAAATCCATTTATAAACGAGAAAATTTTCAATGATACCGAAGAAGTTGGTGAAAATAGCGTATCAGGAAATGTTCATAAAAAATTAAAATCACTAGGTTTCAATCCTCTGAATGAAGATTTATTCACAAACCCTACCCTATCTACTAGATGTGTCTATTCAAAAGAATTGACTAATTTAACAGAAGACAATCTACTTAAAAACATTAGTCAAATAGCTAGATATACTATTAATAAGACTATCAAAGAAGGTGTCTTAGTTAGGGAAATAGATATTTTCAAAGAAGAAGATGCAAAAATATTCGAAGAAATAAATCGTGAAACAGCAGAAAGAATCAACTTTGAAATTCGTGATAATGATTATTTTAAAAATACTAAAAAAATATTAGGTGATAAACTAAAACTTATGATTTCTTATATAGATTGTGACCTATTTATAAATAAAACTAACGAAACTATAAACAATCTAATACAAGAAAAAGTGGATTTAACAGAAAAATTAAATGCCGGAAAAGTTAATCAAAAGAAAACAATTAATAAATTAAAAGAATTAGACGAAAATATTGCAATATGGCAGAAAAAAATAAAAAAAATTACCGATTTAAAAGAACAAGAAGGTAATATTATTAATCTATCTTGTGCAAGCTTCTTGGAAGTTAATCAAGATTTAATATATTTTACAAGTGGTGCTTTACAAAAATTTAATAGATTTGAAGGGCCTTACGCTATAACATACCATATGATGAAATACGCTATTAAAAACAACTTCAAATATTACAATTTCTTTGGAACATCACAAAACTTCACTGAAGAAGCAACAGATTATAAAGTTCTACAATTCAAACGTAACTTTAATGGAAATATTGAATGGTTTATGGATAACTATGAACTAAGAAACAAAATTGGAAAAATTTGGAATGTTTAATTCCATAAAAATAAAACATATTTAAAAGTTCACTTTTTATTAGTGGACTTTTTTTGTAGACTAATGTATTTGCTATTTAGCGAGTAAAATAAAAAAATATTCAGCATAGAGATTTTTTCCTCTACACTGAATATTATATACCCTAGTTTGTATTGTCATCATAAGTAACTGCTTCTAATATGTCCCCTTTTTTGAAGTGTGCTTCACTCTTGTTTCTTATAGTTATAATTTTCTCGCCTGAAAGTATTTTCTCTTTATTCTTTTCTTTGAAGCCTACTTGATAATTTTTTATATTATAGTAGTTATAACATTTTAATAATGATGGATAAATCCTTTCATCATTATCTATCAAATATACTAATGTATATTTCACCGATAATCTAATAGCTTCATCCAAATCAAAATCTGCAACTTCTGTGACTTCCTTTAGATGCGGATGTTTTCTTGCTGGCTCTATATAATCAGCTAAAAATATTATCTTCTCTAATAAAGACATATTTGTTCTACCAAAAGTATGATTAGCTACTGCCAATTTTATTTCTTCATCAGCTATACCAAATTCTTTTTCTATATAAACACCTGCTACTGGACCATGTAGAACCTCTGTAGGATAGTCTAATAATTTAATGTCTAAATTATACTTTATAACATATTTTTTCATCTCTACTTCGTCCATAGGCTTACACACATCGTGTAACAATGCAGCTAGCCTAGCTTTTTCTACGTTAGCATTGTATTTTTCTGCAAGTTTAACTGCTGTATCAACAACTCTCAAAGTATGCTCATACCTTTTAGTTGGTAGTATTTGCTTTACTTTTTCTTGAATTTCATTAAAATTCATATAAATTCATCTCCTTTATATAAGTTGCACAATTCTTTTCAACTATATAATTAATACTCAAATTATTCTTAACTTTATCTCTTACTAATGTTGAGCTTAAATCAATAATAGGATTTTTCAAAATTATATATTCTATACTGTTATAAAATTTATTTTTTTCAACGATATCTTCTATAATCTGATTATCCCTAGCAACAAAAACAAAAGTAACTAATCTAGCTAAATCATTAATTTTATACCATTGTTGCAAATCTATAACCCTATCTGTACCTATTATAAAATAAATTTTACTATTTGGATATAGTTTTTTAAAATAATTTACAGTATTATATGTATAACTTGTACCTGAATTTGTTATTTCATAATCACTGACTTCAAAATTATTATTACTTTTAATACTTACTTCTATCATATTATATCTATCTTTATTACTAGCTATTACTTTATTATTTTTTAATGGAGTAATATTAGATGGGATAAATATAACTTTATTAGCTTGTAAACTTTCTAATGCATTAGTAGCTGTAATTAAATGTCCTATATGGATAGGATCAAAAGTTCCTCCATAAAGTACTATTTTTTCCATTATTTTACCAATTCAATTTTTCTATATTTTAGTTGTGAGCTTTGTTTATATAAAACTATAGTATGACCTATTAATTGTACTAATTCAGAATTAGTTCTTTTAGATAATGTTGTAGCCAGTTCATCTTTGTCTTCTTCACAATTTTGTAAAATACTTACTTTTAATAATTCTCTTTTTTCTAAAGCATCAGATATTCCTTTTACCATATCAAGCGTAATTCCCGATTTCCCTATTTGAAAAATAGGTGATAGATGATGTGCTAATGCTCTTAATTGTCTTTTTTGTTTTCCTCTTAACATCTGTTCTCCTTATTCTATATTATAGATTCTCGTGTAAATACTTCTATTTCCTTCGGGGTAACGATATTAATTTTACACCCTAAATCACTGTTAACAGTAATCCAACCCAATCCAGAAATTACTATATCTGTCTTTCTAGCAGTTATATCAAAACTTCTCTTTTCTGGATTGCTAAATATAGATAAATCATCTTTGAATGGCGGAGATAACAACTCTCCAAGATGCTTTTCAAATAAATTATCCGCATTCTCTAATTTCGTTCTATGTAAGTCTATTTGATTAGAAGCATAAATAGTAAAACTTTGTCTATCACCTTCTACAAAATCCATACGACACATTCCTCCAAAGAAAATTGATTGCTCAGCATTAAGTTGAAATACTCTCGCTTTAATTTCTTTTTTTGGTAAAACTAATTTTAATGTGTTGGCATTCAAGTAATGAGATATATCGTAATCCAAGATTATACCTGGCGTATCAAAAATACTAGTTTTAGAATCTAAGGGTATTTCTATCATTCCCAAAGTTGTTCCTGGAAAGTGTGATGTAGTTATAACATTTTTATCACCACTAGTTAGCTCTATAAGTTTATTAATCAAAGTTGATTTCCCTACATTTGTTGCACCTACTATATAAACGTCTTTTCCTTCTCTCAAATAATCAATTCTACTAGCTAACTCATCTATTCCTTGATTTTTTATTGCACTTATCAAAAGAATATCTTTTACCTTTATACCCTTTTGCTTCATCATTTTAAATAACCATTGTTTTATTTTATTTTCTTTAACTGATTTAGGTAATAAATCTATTTTGTTAGCAACTAGTACTATATCTTTATTTTTTCCTACTATGTCTGTAACGTCTTCTATCCAACTACCAGAAAAATCAAATATATCAACTACTTTTACTATTAAAGCATTTTTAGTTGATAAACTTCTAATTAATTGATAAAAATCTTCAGCACCTAACTCTATATCACTAATTTCATTATGATGTTTTAATCTAAAACAACGTTTACAAATTAAACTATTTTCTATATTTTTTTCTACTACACTTTTGGGTAGATATCCTTGTTTTGTACTATCTTCTGTTTGTATTTCAATACCACAACCTATACATTGTATTCTTCCCAACAAATTTCCCTCCTAATTACGCTCTAATTTTTTTCTTCTAAATTTCATTTTTGGAAATTGTTTTCTGTTTTTTAATATAGTTATTATATGTCCCTCAAAAAACCTATTTATACGTGTTTTAAAGGCATCTGTTTTTGAGATAGGTTTTACTAATACACTCATTGCACCTAAATTTTTAGCTCCTAATATATCAGTTAGTACTTGGTCCCCTAAAATGATAGCTTCTTCTGGCTTCTTGTTCAATTTATTTAAAGCTTTTCTAAAACCAGTCGTTAAAGGCTTTTTAGCCTCTGCTACATATTGTAAATTAAGGCTATCGCAAAACTCTCTTACTCTCTCTTCTGTATTGTTAGAAACTACTATTATTTCAAATCCTGCTTTTTTCATTTTAGTTAACCAACGCGTTAATTGTTTTGTGTCTTTTTTACTATCCCAAGATATTAACGTATTGTCTAAATCGGAAATAATTACCTTTTTGTTGTACATATTCATATACTCAACATCTATAAAATCATAATCCTCAATAAAATCGTCTGGAGAGAAAAATTTTTTTAAAACCATCTTTTATTTGTCCTCATAATTTTTTATTTCTGCAATTGTTTGACCCATTTTTATTTCTAGCGGTAATTCTAAATTAGCTAATTCTATACTATCTTTTTCAAATAATAAAACAACCGTAGATCCAAATTCAAAATATCCTAATTCTGATCCCTTTTTTACTTCATCACTACTGTATGTTGTAACTATAGAATTAACATTTTGTGCCCCTACAGGTATTAAGTTATACTTTAAACCATTATTATATAAAGTAAATATTTGACGATAATTATAACTTAAAACATTATCACCTAATTCTAATCCTGCTTTGTTAACAGGATAAGAATATTTACCTATAGTGTAAGCGTCTAATACTTTGGCATCTGTTGGAAAATGTATTCTATGATAATTTTTAGGACTTAGGTAAATTACCATATAAGTTCCACCTGCTAACTCTTTTGCTCTTTCTTTATCTCCTATTAACGTTTTAACACTATATTCTTGTCCTTTTACAATAAAAGTAGCATCATCTTCAATAGTTCCTACTTCTGAAACAACTCCATCAGTAGGACTTACTATATCATTTTCTTTCTCTGAAATAGGTCGTAATGATGGATGAACTTCTCTTATAAAAAATTCGTTTAAATTTTTAAATTCTGAGACATCTTTTAAAATTTCATAAGTATTTATTTTATAAACTGAGATAAAAGGTTGAATTAATAATCTACTAGCATTAGATTTTGTTAATTTTTGAATCATTTTAGATGAATATTTTCCATTTGTAAGTTCTACACATATCTGAAATAATCTTTTCTTTAACATTTTGTACCTCTCTTTTTCAATATCACATATAATTTTACTATAATAACCATTATAATACAATTATATAGAAAATTTATATATCTAATATTACATATATTTCTTATAATTTTACAAATATTAATAAAACAAAAAGCAAATAAGTCTAAATTAACTTACTTGCTTTTAATAAATTTTCTAAAATTCTGTAGCATCAACAGAATTAATATATTTTTCTAATTCTGGAACTATATTAGAAATAGTACCTACAACAAAAGGATTTTCTAAATTAGCTTCTTTTACTAAGTCTAAGAATGGCTTAGTTCCACCTAAATCACATAAATGTAAATACTCTTCCCAAGTAGTTTTTGTATTTTCTTGTGATTTTTTCCAAAATTGGAAGGCACAAACTTGAGCAAGTGTATAGTCTATGTAATAGAATGGCGAAGAGAAAATATGTCCTTGACGATAGAAGAACATTCCATTTTCTAGCTCTGGAATACCTTCATAAGAACGTGACGGAAGATATTTCTTCTCAACTTTGCGCCAAGCTTCTCTTCTTTCTTCAGGTGTTAACTCTGGATTTTCATAAATTATATGTTGAAACTCATCAACAGTAACTCCATAAGGTAAGAATTTTAACGAGTTTGTTATATGATAATACTTAAACTTATCTGTTTCTTCCTCAAAGAATAAATCCATCCATGGCCAAGTTAAAAATTCCATGCTCATAGAATGAATTTCACACGCCTCATATGTGGGCCAAATATATTCTGGGACTATTACATCTCTACTTCTATATACTTGGAATGCATGTCCAGCTTCGTGTGTTAATACTTCTACATCATGTGGTGTTCCATTAAAGTTAGCAAAAATAAAAGGCGCTCTATAGTCAGGTAGGTAAGTACAGTACCCTCCTCCAGCTTTTCCTTTCTTAGTATCCAAATCCAAAAGGTTTTCTTCAACCATAAAATCAAAAAATTCAGCTGTTTCTTCCGACAATTCTCTGTACATAGTTTTTGCGTTTTGTACTAAAAACTCTCTATCTCCTTTTGGAGTAGGATTTCCTGTTTTAAAAGATACAGATTCATCATAAAATTCTAATTTATCTAAACCTAATCGTTCTTTTTGAGCTTCTTTTAGTTTTTCTACCAACGGCACTACATCATCTAAAATTTGTTTACGATAATTGGCAACATCTGATGCACTATAATCTGTTCTACAAAGTCTTAAATAAGCCAACTCAACAAAATTGTCAAATCCTAACTTTTTAGCAATTTTATGACGAACTTTTACCATTCTATCATAAATATCATCATATTTTTCTAAATTATCATTAAAAAATTTAGCTACGGCTTGAGATGCTTTTTTACGAATATCTCTATCTTCTGATTGAGTATATTTTGCCATACCACTAAGATTTCTATACTCTCCATCAAAATCAATTTTGGCACTTGATGTAAGTTTTGTATATTCAGTAATAAGTTTATTTTCTTCTTTTAAATCTTCTATTATTTCATCACTAAAAGTTTTTAAATCACATTCTATTAATTTGAAATAATGTTCTCCAATTTCTTTAGCTAATTCATCTTTATATTTAGAATTGTATACTAATTTAGAAACTCGAGAAAAATACTGCTCTAATTCTGGAGTTAAATTATCCCAAAACTCTTGCTCTTTATCATAAAATTCATCTTCTGTATTTATACTATTACGAATAGATACTAATGTTATTTGAGTACTAATAGTTTCTCTGAATGTATTATACTTTTTAAACGTGTCATAAAATTCTACAAAAGATTGTGCTAAATCTAAATTTGAAATAAAATTTTCTAAGTTATTCTTTATAGAATTAACATCGGGTCTTTCATATTTATAATTTTCAAATGTCATAACAAACACCCTTTCTAAGTTTTTTATGCATAATTTATAATAGCATATTTATTAAAAAAATACAAAATTTTTTTTAATAAATATAACGAATAGTTATAATTATAGTTATAT
>NZ_JACBYC010000217.1 GCF_013415425.1 Gemella sp. GH3
CAGCCCATTTCTTCGAATAATGATATTAATAAAGCAGAATCTGAAAATCAGACTTTTAGTGACGACAATTCAATAAGTCATCAGCCTCAATCTAATGAAAATAACATAAATCCACTTGCAACTTCTGAAAATGATGAGAACGGAGAGTCTGATTCGAATGCAATAAATGATTTAAATTCAGACTCAGACAACGACACGGATTTAGATAGCGATTCAGATTCAGATAGTGACTCAGACTCAGACAGTGCTTCCGACTCAGATAACGATTCAGATTCAGATAGTGCTTCTGACTCAGATAGTGATTCAGATTCAGATAGCGACTCAGACTCAGACAGCGATTCCGACTCAGGCAATGATTCAGATTCAGATAGTGCTTCTGACTCAGATAGTGATTCGGACTCTGACAGCGATTCAGATTCAGGCAGTGCTTCCGACTCAGATACTC
>NZ_JACBYC010000218.1 GCF_013415425.1 Gemella sp. GH3
TACTTAATCGTGTGTAGCTTTCGCTTCGTTTTCTTCCTTGAACTCTTATTCTTCTGAATAAACTCTTTTTCTCGGTTTTTTCTTGTAAATCTTGGTTATATAATTTCGTATTAAGTTTTCATTGTGCAAATAAATGGTGGAGCCTAGGAGGATCGAACTCCTGACCTCCTGCGTGCAAAGCAGGCGCTCTCCCAGCTGAGCTAAGGCCCCAAAGGTAATATGTATATTTAATTATATGGTGGGCCTAAATGGACTTGAACCATCGACCTCACGCTTATCAGGCGTGCGCTCTAACCAGCTGAGCTATAGGCCCCTATAAGTGCTTGAACACTCAAAACTAAACGAATTGTCAACCTTATTCCCTCTATCCTTAGAAAGGAGGTGATCCAGCCGCACCTTCCGATACGGCTACCTTGTTACGACTTCACCCCAATCATCTATCCCA
>NZ_JACBYC010000219.1 GCF_013415425.1 Gemella sp. GH3
GCATTTAGTGGATTAAAATATTGAAATCTGAAATAGTTTGAACCTTTTTGTAAAGAATTTAAATATTCATTTCCACTAAAGTTTTGCTTTTTAAATAAACTATAGATGTCACTATCGGTAATTTCTCCATTTTCAGTATCTAAATTTCTAACTTGATTAATTAAAAATGGATTATATTTGTATGCACCACTTGCTAAGCTTCTAAATCTATCTAATAAAGAATTTTCTTCAGAATCTTTACTTTGCTCATCTTTATTAAAATTCTGAGAATTGCTTCTATGATTTATAACTGATCCTGATCTATTCCAAATAAATTGATTTCTATCATAATTAGGCGTTTGATGATTAGATTGTGAGTAATTTAAATCATCTTTGGCATTAGAGTTTCTTTTTAATGGGGCACCACCATTGCTACTATTTTCATTATCCTCATTACCTTTATTA
>NZ_JACBYC010000152.1 GCF_013415425.1 Gemella sp. GH3
GATTTGTACCGTTTAACGTCAATTCACCATATCTTACGAGCAAATGATCGTAGTGCATTATTTTAACAACTCCTTAACTTCTTCATATACTTGTTCAAATACTTCTTTAAATCTTTGAATATCCTCTTCAGTTGTATGAACTCCCATAGATATTCTTATACTAGCCTCTATTCTTGCATCAGGAACTCCCATTGCTAATAGCACTTCGTTAAGTTTCCCACGTTTAGATGAGCAAGCACTTGTTGTTGATATCATTACACCATGTTTTGAAAAAGCATTAACAAGCACTTCACCTTTAACACCTGGAAAGCTAACATTAATAATTTGGGGTGCACTATCCTTAGGGGAATTAATGTAAACGCCTCTAAATTCTTCTAAAAATGTTCTAACTGACTGATTCATTTTAATTAATTTACGACTGGCTTCATCTAAACGACCCATGGT
>NZ_JACBYC010000191.1 GCF_013415425.1 Gemella sp. GH3
GTCTATTAATGTAGGTTCAATATATAAATCTTCTTCAAAGCTTTTACCACCGAAAATAGTTTTACTCTCATGAGTTTCTAATAATTCATTTAAGCGGTTGAAATGTTTTTGATTAACAATTCTTCCAAAATCAGGACTTTCTTTGATGTTTTCCCCATAAAATTCTGTAATTGTTTGTTTTAGTGCTTTAATAAAATCATTTTTAACTTTTCGATCAATTAGTATATAATCAGGTGCTACGCATGTTTGCCCTGCATTCGTAAATTTTCCGAAACTAATTCTTTCACTAGCGACTTTTAAATTTGCAGTTTGGTCAATAATGACTGGAGATTTACCACCTAACTCTAAAGTAACAGGTACCAGATTTTTAGCAGCCGATTCATAGATGATTTGACCAACTTTTTCGCTACCAGTGAAAAACATATAGTCGAACGGTAAATGAA
>NZ_JACBYC010000220.1 GCF_013415425.1 Gemella sp. GH3
CTATGAGTAATCCAAAGAATGGCTACGCCTTTTTTAGCAAAATCAAAGATAATATTTTCAATATTTTCTTTGTTCTTAGTATCTAGTGCACTTGTCGATTCATCCAATAGTAACACTTCTGGCTCATACATTAATTGACGTGCAATCGTAATTCTTTGACGTTCCCCACCAGACATATGTTCAATTTCAGCATCTAAGTCATAATCTCCCAGTCCGACTTGTTTAATAAGTTGTTTTGCTTTTTCCCTATCAAACTTATCCCCTCTTGCCTCACAAGGGAATTTCATATTATGTTCAATCGTTGAACCTATTAAGCCACTTTGTTGCATAAGATAACTTACACGTGATCTTAATTCTTCTGGCGAATAGTCATTGTAATTTTTGCCATCTAGATATAGCTCACCTTCAGTAGGACTAATTAAATTATTAAGTTGCTTAAATA
>NZ_JACBYC010000221.1 GCF_013415425.1 Gemella sp. GH3
ATCTGAAACAGATGACTTTGAACCAGGTAAAAATTATACAATTTTTACGCATACTTACAATGGAATAAAAAGAAATGGTTATCACTTCTATACACAACTTGAAGTTGGAGATAATATTATTATCTATAATAAAGAAAAAGATCAATCAGTAGTAGGTATCGGTGAAGTGTCTCGTCATATTCATGAGAAACCTCCAATTCCAGGTAGAACGAATAGTACGGCTATAGAAATCTTGTATGGCAAGAATATTAACCCAATTTCTTTAGGTCATTTAAATAAACATCAGAAATTAAAGAATTTATATTTCTTACAAGAAAATGCTAAACAAGCTATCGCGAGTATGTCACAAACACAATATGATGCTATATTAGAAATGAGTGACAATAATGGTATTAAAAATCCATTCGAGACAGTTCAAAAATCAGAAGTCACTGAATATCAA
>NZ_JACBYC010000222.1 GCF_013415425.1 Gemella sp. GH3
CCATTGAATAAGGAGGATGAATCAAATGGCGATTAAAGTATTGTTTGTTGATGACCATGAAATGGTTAGAATTGGTATTTCAAGCTATCTATCTACACAACAGGATATTGAAGTAGTTGGAGAAGGTGCTTCTGGTAAAGAAGCTATCGAAAAAGCCCATGAGTTGAAACCAGATTTAATTTTAATGGATTTACTTATGGATGATATGGATGGTGTAGAAGCTACTACTGAAATTAAAAAGGATTTACCTCACATAAGAGTAGTAATGTTAACAAGCTTTATCGAGGATAAAGAAGTTTATCGAGCATTAGATGCTGGGGTATATAGTTATATCTTAAAAACGAATAGTGCGAGTGACATTGCTGACGCGGTACGTAAAACATATCAAGGGGAATCTGTTTTTGAACCAGAAGTACTTGTAAAAATGAGAACCCGCATGA
>NZ_JACBYC010000079.1 GCF_013415425.1 Gemella sp. GH3
AATTCAATCAGTGAGAGTAAATCAAAAAGTACAAGTATTGCAGATTAGCAAAGTAAATCAGAATCTGCTAGTACGTCAAAATCAATAAGTGAGAGTAATTCACAAAAAGCATCAGAGAGTACAAGTAAGTCAGCAAGCACTAGCGTATCAGATAGTGAATCGGCTAATACAAGTACATCAACAAGTGAAAGTTATTCTACATTTATAAGTGATTCAGACAGTACAAGTATAAGTGATTCAAACAGTACAAGTACATCAACAAGTGACTCAATATCTGATTCAGGCTCACTAAGTGAAAGTACTTCCCTAAGTAACTCAAGAAGTGCGAGTACTTCATTATCTGACAGTACTTCAGGATCAATAAGTGCATCAGAATCTGCTAGTACGTCATTATCAACAAGTGAGAGTGATTCAACAAGCGCAAGTACGTCTGAATAAC
>NZ_JACBYC010000223.1 GCF_013415425.1 Gemella sp. GH3
GGAGCTTGTAATGCTTTAAGAACAATATTTACTCCTGTTTCAACATCGCCTTCTGCTTCAATTTCGCTTACCTTTTTATAGATATTAACTAAGGCTGTACCACCACCAGCAACAATACCTTCTTCAACTGCGGCACGTGTTGAGTTTAAAGCATCTTCGATTCGAAGTTTACGCTCTTTTAATTCAGTTTCACTTGCAGCACCTACTTTGATAACTGCTACACCACCAGCTAATTTAGCTAATCGTTCTTGTAATTTTTCTCTATCGAAATCAGAATCAGTTTCTTCAATTTGTGCTTTAATTTGACTTACACGAGCGTCGATACTATTTTCATCACCGTCACCATCTACAATAGTTGTATTATCTTTAGTGACTTCTACTTTATTAGCTGTACCTAGCATATCGATTGATGCATCTTTTAATTCTAGACCTAAATCA
>NZ_JACBYC010000093.1 GCF_013415425.1 Gemella sp. GH3
ACCCTTGTAAATAATTACCTTTTTCTTTTGCAATATTAGATAATACTTTATCATCTATCTTATGAAATAAATTTTCTATATAATTTGCTAACCCTTGTAAATAATTACCTTTTTCTTTTGCAATATTAGATAATACTTTATCATCTATCTTATGAAATAAATTTTCTATATTCGACATTTTCTCCTCCATAATTATAAATAATAATATTATAATATAAAATAAAGAAAATTTACGAAGACATAATATTTGCCATTTGAAAAACTATAAAAATTCTTCGTAAATCTTCTTCCTTTATTTCTTAAATATTTTATTGCTTTATTTCTTTAATTGCCTTATTTAATTTCATTCTAAAATTAGAAAAATCCTCTTTTACAACCACGCTATCTGCTATATAATCATGCAAAGCTTTTTTCTTAGAAGTAAAAATAACTGATAAGAAAGGTAAAAAAAGCAATGTAATAGTTATGTATCGTCCTATAACTTCTCTAAAAAAAGCATCTATAAACGATAATTTCCCACCTACATTTTTTTCAACTTTAACTCCAATAATCATTTTACCTAGAGTTTGAGATAAAATGTATGTCATTAAAAGGAAATATAAATAATATGTTAGTACAAAAATCAAAGTTTGATCAGATATATTATAAGGTAAATGTATATCTAATAAACCAAAAGTTATAGTATTAAGAATCGTTCCTAAACAAAATATAATTATACAGTCAATAATGAAAGCAAAAATTCTTATCCAAAATCCAGCATAAAAATTCTTAGATATTTTCACATAGTCATCTATAGTTGCTGCAACAACTCCAGAAGAGTTATTTTTATTATTTGTTTCTATTTCAATATTTTCTTCTATATCTATATTTTCAAACGAAAAATTATTGTCAACCTTATTTGTCATATACATCAACCCCTTATCCTAGATAATTTCTTGTTGGAATTTCTGTATTACTTGCTGATAATTTTTGTAATTCAGATACCATATCTTTAGAAATACTTTTTATAATACTTCTAAATAAACCATTAACTTCTCCTGACTGATATTCTATAACTTGCGGATTTGTAATGTCTTTTTCTATAGAAATTTCTTTTATTAACTCTTCTTCAGTTCCTATCTGATCTATAAGCCCATTATCTTTAGCTTGCTTACCGCTATATATTCTCCCATCAGCTAATTTCAAAACTTCATCTTTAGACATATTACGTCCCTTAACTATAACATCTATAAATCTATCATAAGATTCTTTATTTAGTTGTCTATATATATCTATAGTAGATTCTGGCAAATCCTCTGCTAGTCCACCTACAGCTTTCTGATCGCCAGAACGAATAACTTGATTTTTTATACCATTATCTTCTAAAAATTTTTGAGCTGATAAACTACTAATAATTACTCCTAAAGATCCAGTTATAGTTTCCTCACTTGCAAATATTTTTTTAGAAGCCATAGATATATAGTATCCTCCTGAAGCAGCTGTTTGTTTCATAGAAACATATACATCTTTTCCACTATTTAAAAGTGCATTATATATTTCACTACTTTCATAAACTCCTCCACCAGGTGAGTTAACAGAAAGTAATATGGCTTTAACCGAAGGATCAGATTTTGCTATATTAATTTGATTTATAATAGAATATTTTTTATTACTATCTATCATTTCTTCATCAATAGTTCCTTTAACAGTTATTTTCTGGATAATATTAGAGCTATCTCCATTAACTAATATTCTCTTATCTCCACTAGTTATATCAAAAGAAGCTATATTTTGACTATCATTTGATGAAGATTTAGTACCTAATAATGCAGAAAATACTACAAGTAATACAGTTACGCCTAAAGCTAGTAGCCTTTTATGTTTTTTATTCATTCTTATCCTCCTTGTTGTTTTCCAACAAATTTATTATATTTTTTCAAAAATGCTAATTCTGCAGTTCCTGTCGATCCATTTCTATGCTTCGCTACTATAACTTCAATAGTAGTAACATCTTTATTAGAATCTTCTTCATTATCATCTCTATTGTAGTAATCATCACGATACAAAAAAGAGACTATATCAGCATCTTGCTCAATACTTCCAGACTCTCTAAGATCACTCATCATAGGTCTTTTATCTTGTCTAGATTCTACACTCCTCGATAATTGTGATAATGCTATAACTGGACACTCTAATTCTCTAGCCATCTGTTTTAGACTTCTTGATATTTCCGAAACTTCTTGTTGTCTGTTATCTGATTTTCTAGAAGCTTGTAAAAGTTGTAGATAATCTATTATAACAATATCTAATCCAACATCATTTTTTAGTGCTTTGCATTTAGCTTTTATCTCATTAACCTTAATAAAAGCACTATCGTCTATATATATTTGCTTCTCGTTTAAAAATCTAACTCCATATTCTAGAGCTTGTAAATCATCTTGATCCATTTTCCCAGAGCGGATTTTTTCTGAATCAATCATTCCTTCACTACATAACATACGAGAAACTAATTGATCAGCACCCATTTCTAAAGAAAATAACGCTACTGTTTTCTTCTCTTCTATATTTTTAGTTCTTCCTGCAACATTTAATGCAATATTTAATGCAAAAGCTGTTTTCCCCATTGATGGTCTTGCAGCTAAGATAATTAAATCTCCTTTTGAAAAACCGTGTAATACTCCATCTAAAGATGCAAAACCTGTAGGTATGGACATATTTTTCCCTTCACCTTGCATCTTTGCTATAATCTCATCAAAAACTTCTTTTGTAACATCCTGGATTTCTTTAAATTTTGATGTTTTAGCTTTTTCTGTGACTCTTTCTATTTGGTCAACAACTGTAGATACTACATAATCCAAGTCTGCAACACCATCATTCATTTTCTGCATATTGTCAACAAGCACAGATTTTACTTCTCTATATAAAGAATTTCTTTTTACTATATTTGCATAATGACTAATATTTCTAGCAGTAGGAGTAGCTTCATATACTTCTACTATATATAATGAAGCATCTATATTTTTAAATTCTCCCTTTGAGTATATTTCATTAAATATTGTTGTTGTATCAGCTTCTATATTTTCATCATTAAGCTTAATTATCGCTCTATATATTTCTTTATTTTTTTTATCAAGAAAATCATCTTCATCTAGTATACCTCTAACTTCTACTAGTTTTTCTGGATCAATCATAAGAGCACCTAAGACAGATTTTTCTGCAGCTATAATATGTTCATATTGCATAATTCACTCTCCTCACTATGATAAATAATTATTATTTACAAATATGAGTAAACTACATATTTTAAAAATTGTAGTCTACTCATAATATCATATAATCAAAATAAATTTAATTATGTTATTTCTCAACTACATGCACTTTAATTATTCCTTGAACTTCATTATGTAGTTTAATCTTAACATTTGTATATCCTAATGATTGAATACCTTGTGGAAGATCTGTTTTTTTCTTATCTACTTTTATGTTATGTTGTTTCCTTAACTCTTCAACTATCTGCTTTGAAGAAACTGAACCAAATAGTCTTCCTCCTTCTCCTGCTTTAACAAGTATTTTCACTTCTAAATTTGCTAATTCTTTTTCTAGTTTTTTAGCTTGTTCTAACTCTTCTTTTCTATCTTTTTCTTGTCTCTTTTGTTGTCCTTGTAAAGCAGCCATATTAGCCTTATTAGCTTCTAATACTTTTTTGTTAGATAAAAGAAATTTAGCATATCCATCTGCTATTTCTTTTACTTCTCCTTTTTTCCCTTTTCCTTTTACATCTTCTATAAATATAACTTTCATAATGATTACCTCTCTAATTTTCTAATAAAATTTCATTTATTTTTTCTATTAAACTATCTTTAACCTCTTCTAAGTTATTACTCTCTATTTGTGTAGCTGCATTAGAAAGATGCCCTCCTCCTCCTAATTGCTCCATAACTAATTGAACATTCATATTTCCTAATGATCTTGCTGAGATACCTATTTTTTTATCACTTAACCTTCCTACAACAAAGCTAGCTTCTATATCTTTAATAGTAAGCAAAGCATCTGCACTTTGAGCAAGCATTACATTAGTGTATGTTTTATCGTAAGGTGCCACTGATACTACTACATTATCTGCAACAGAGTACGAGTTACTAATAATTTCTGCTCTATTTCTAAAATTCTCTATAGGCTCTTTTAATATCGTTTTTACTTTTATAGGATCTGCACCATTACTTCTTAAATATGCAGCAGCATCAAAAGTTCTTGATCCTGTCCTAATTGAAAAGTTCTGTGAATCTACGACTATACCTCCTAACATTATTGTTGCAGATATAGGCATTATTTTTGTATTTTTTGATTGATATTCAATAATCTCAGCAATAAGTTCTGAGGCAGAAGAAGCATATGGTTCTATGTATGTAAGAAGCGGTTTTGCTATTATATCTTCTCCACGTCTATGATGATCTATTACAACTTTTTTGGTAGCTTTTGTCAATAATCCTATATCAATTACTCTATTTGGATCTGATGTATCTACTATTACTAAAGTAGTTTGAATTGTCATTAAATCCCAAGCTTCATCATTTGTTATAAATATTTGTCTTAGTGTAGATTCATTTTCTACTTCTAACATTATCTTAGATATAGTTTCATCAATGTCGCTATCATTAAGGACTACATAACATTCTCTATTATTCAGTTTTGCAAACTCATAAATACCTATACAAGCTCCGATAGAATCAAAATCTGGATTTTTATGTCCCATTACTATAATTCTATCACTTTCTTTAATAATATCAGATAGTGCATTAGAAATTACTCTAGCTTTTATTCTTGTTCTCTTTTCTTGGGGGTTTGTTTTTCCTCCAAAAAGTCTTATAGTACCATCAACTTCTTTTATCGCTACTTGATCTCCTCCTCGTCCTAATGATAAGTCAAGTGCTGTTTTTGAAAGTTCTCCTAATTCTGGTAAAAAATCAGTTCCTATTCCTACTCCAATACTCAACGTTATTTGAGAATCAAAATCTTCTTTTAGATTTCTAATATCATCAAGAATAACAAACTTTTCCTTCTCTATTTCCTTCAAATCTTTTACGTTGGCCAATCCTAAAAATCTATCTTCATCAATTCTCTTAAGATATATACCATATTTTCTAGACCATTCTGTTAGTAGGCTAGTAATCTTAGAGTCTAATCTACTAGCTACATAATCATCTAAATCATTCTTTATTTCCTCGTAGTTATCTAAGTTAATTGTCATAATTGCTGGTCTAGTATTCTTAAATTTCTGCATTATTACTTTGATGTCTGTTATATCGAAGAAATAAATATAACCACTATCTTTTTGATAACTAACTTTATAATATTTATCTCCAATAATAAATTGATTATCAGTTACTGTCTCTAATCCAAATAAAGGTTCTATTTCGGGAACAATTTCTAATATATCTTTACCTATAATATTTTCTAATCCTAGGTGCTTATATATATAGTTGTTTACCCATTCTATCTTGGTATTATTATCTATTATAACTATACCTATTGGGAACTTATTTAAACCTTGTTCTGAAGAATCTTTTATTCTATCTGTTATTTCATTAATATAAGAGTTATTATTTTCTTCTATTTTTCTTCCGTATAAATAAATAGGTATGGAAACTCCTATTAATATGGCAAGGTAAATAAAGAAACTATATAAATCTTTTATGAACATTAAAACCGCTCCTATGAAAAGTACAGATATAGTAAATATTAAATATATAATTCCTTTTTTCATACTACTTACCTCCTTGCATTTTTATATAACGCTCACGCAAACTAAATAAGCCATCAATCAAACCTATAATTTCAAACATAGGATTAAAAATATACATAGCTACAAACAACAATAATTTAAAAATAGGAGTTAATTTTTTCCCAGTTATACCTACAAAGAAAGCTATTGTATTTGCTCCATTAAAAACAAAAATCCAACGTGTTACAGCTATCAAGTTACTAAGTAATATAACTAACATAGTATATTCATTCCCAGTAAAATATATACTTGTAACGACTGATAAAAATAAAAGTAAAATATACATCAAACTAATTTTTCTAGTTGTTACTAATGTGCCTAATCTTGGAAAAACAGGTATTATTACTCTACTCTTCCCTAAAAATTTTAAAGTATAATGTACCAAAAGAAAACTATAAATAGCTAAACTTATAGCTACTAAAGATGATAAGTATAAATTAATACTTTCAAAGCTATGTAGTAATAAATCTTTATCAACCTCTGGTTGTAAACTGGCTACATTATCAACATAAGAATAAATAAAATTTTTAATAGCATCAGGATTAAAATTAATATATCCTAATTTTATTAACATAAATCCAAATATAGTTATCAACACAAATAAAAAACTTGATGTGTAAATAACTATAGTTAATTTAGACAGTCTGTTTATAAGAGATAGATATATCATTAACGAAATAAATACGTGTAATACTACCCAAAACGCTCCGTAAAAATCACTAATTAATAACGATACGATAGTACCTACTATAGATAAAGGTACGAAAACTTTTAATCCTTTTGCACCTAGTACATAGGTTAACATAGGAGTAACAATCACAACAGATAATAACAATAAATTAAAAAATGACCCTAACATAATAAATAGTATGTATAGTATCGAATAAATTATTATTCTATCTTTTTGAGGTTCTTTGAAGAAAAAAGATTTGCTCAAAATTATATTTCTTAATTGCAGTTCAAAATCGGAAACTTTTTCTGACAATACGTCTGCCTCCTTAAAATTTTACTTGTACCAAGTACAACTTAAAATATATTTTTTATTAGTTCATTATACACAATTTTAAGTTATTTTTCTAGTTAAGAGTAAAATAACTTAATAAAAAAGATATTTTGATTATAACTTTTCAGTTAATTATCAAAATATCTTTAATTTTTAATTATCTTTAATCTTTATCTTTACTAAAATCATACTAATAACAGTCAATATTAATGTTATTAAAAATATTGATTTACTTTGTTCAAATCCTAATAATCCACTCTTAACATGGCGTGAAATCCAAACATAAACATAATCTCCGTAATAGATACCTACAGCGAAGAATGCCTGATATATTCCCATACTAACACTACGATATTCTCTATCAAAATATTGCATAGCCATAGATATTAATATGTTATAAACACCACCATAAAAGAACCCATTTAACAAATAGCTAAAATAAATTATATAAGGATTATCTATATGTAATACTATCACAAAGAATAATATAGATGTTGAAAATAATAGCAACAATGTTTTTTGAATGCCTAGTTTTCTAGAAAAATACGTCCCTACTAAAATACCAGATATTAATTGAGGAACAGCAAAAACAGTATCCATATACGCTAACATCGCAGCATTCATATTAAGCTCAGTTTTTCCATAAGCAAGCATATTTGCCCCACTAGTTGAAAATTTAATAAAAGATAACAATAATGCTAATAGACACAGATATAAGAAACTTTTATGCTTCAATACAACTTTAACTTTTTCGAAAGAGAATGATTTATTTTTCTCTACATAATCTTTCATTTGAAAACTAAGTAATAATGCTATCATCGCCATTATTCCTGCTAATAACCACATATAGTTATAATATTTGTATTCTCCGAAAGTAAACAAATATTGAATAGGAGCTGCTATAAATTCTGCTAATAGAGGTGCAGCAGATAAAATAGATACTGATATTACTGCTCTATCCTTAGAAAATGTTTCTGAAAAAATAACATTAAACATAGCTAGCATAGTAGCACCTAACCCTAATGCCAAAGAAGAAAAATACAATGTTGTATAGCTAGCATTATAAAATACAGCTACAGAAGATATTACTAACATAAACAATGCTAGTTGAACAAAAATTCTTCTTTTCTTGAATAAATCACTCATAAAGAACATAGGTAGTCTAAATAAAAAACTAATTAAACCATAAGCTGCAGCTATTTGAGCAGCTAGCTCAGCGCTTAATGATAATCCTCCTTGTTCTATAGGAGTTATAGCATATAATTTTCTATAAGCTCTTATTATACTTAAAATAGACCAAAATAAAACTAATACGCTAAATATTAAAATTTGATCTTTTGAAAGTTTATATTTTTTCGTTAAATAAATAACTATTCCTAGTATAAAAAATATCATAAAAAACGAAATTAAAATTTTAATTGACATCAATCCTCTCTTTTTTATATATTTTGCACTTAACAATTATATCATAATTATTAATTTCTCTACCACAAAATATTATCAATTAATAGAAATTATTATAGAATATTACATCTTTTAGTTAGCTAGTTATTATAAATTTTTGTATAATTAAATTAAGGAGTGATAGTATGTACTATAAACGACAATCAGAATTTATTTCTTCTTTGTATAACGTTTATTTTAGTAATTATGAATTAAACATTAAGATTGATTTATTAGATAAAATCTTTGATGAATACAAAAAATTTGGTGAACATAGCGAAGATTTCGAAGAAATTTTCTTTAATCTAAATAATTCTTTACGCCAAAACAATAAAGAAATTACCCATAAAAATAATATTGATAATAAATTTATTTTAGAAAATAACGGCAAACTACTTAGTATAGAATATTTACTTAATAAAAAAGTAAAAATAGATTTATTAAATAACTCTCCTCACGTAACCCCTGTTCTTCTAGTAGCAAAAGACAAAAATAACTTCTTCTGTAAATATTGTGGCAATAAAACTCAAAATTTATTTTTCTCCTACAACAATAGTTTTAAAAAAAATATTACATATTGTAAAAAGTGTGCAACTAACTTAACTAACGATAATCTCACGTATCATTTCTCACTTAACTTTCCTATAAAAAGTTGTGTTCAAAATTTAACATTTCCTAACAAATTATTAAGTACAGAACAGAAAAAAATTTCTAAACAAATATTAAATTCTACAATTAATGGAGAAAAATCGTTGGTATGGGCTGTATGTGGAGCAGGAAAAACAGAAATAATTTATGAAACACTCATACATCTATTAAACAAAAATAAAATAGTTTGTGTGGCTATCCCTAGAAAAGATATTGTAAATGAATTAGCAAATAGAATAAAAAATGATTTCAATATGAACGTTAATATTATAACAGGTGATGACAAACAATTTACTAACTCTAATTTATATATAATGACTACGCATCAATTAATATATTATTATAAATTTTTTGACTTAATTATTGTTGATGAAGTTGACGCATTTCCCTACAATGGGAATGATGTTCTAGAATATTCTCCCTTAAAGTCATTAAAAGAAAATTCTCCCCTAGTATTCCTATCTGCTACACCTTCCAAAAAAATTCAAAAATCTGTAGATAATATATTCAAACTTCCCATTAGATACCATAAACATTTACTTCCTGTTCCTAAAGTATATAAGAGTAAATTTAAAGATAAGATTGTCTTAAAATTTATAGATAGCTCGTTAAAAAATAACAGACGTGTTTTAATTTTTGTTCCTAAAATAGATATGTTAAAAGAAGTAGTAGACTTTTTAAAAAATTATTATAACAAAATTGATTGCGTAAGCAGTATAGATCCAAAAAGAAAAGAGAAAATTTCTAATATGTATACAAAAAAATTAGATATTCTAGTTACTACTACTATTTTAGAAAGAGGTGTTACTTTTGATTACCTAGATGTAATTGTTCTAGAAGCAGATCATAGTCATTTTACAAAAGAAGCATTAATACAAATATCTGGACGTGTCGGAAGAAAGGACTATGATCCACAAGGCACTATAATATTTTGCTCAAATAAAAAGAATAAAGCTATTAAATCAGCTATTAAAGAAATTAAATATATGAATGCTCTAGCAAAACACAAAAAATTATGTAGGTGATATTATGATTTGTAAATATTGTTCAGCAAATATACAAGATAAAATTTCATTTAAAAATTTGTTCATAAGAAATAACATATATTTCTGTAAAAATTGCAGTGAAAAGCTCAATATTTTCACTATAAAACTGGATAAATATACTCTGTTTTACTTTTCTACTTACAATAATATTAAAAATGATATTTATAACATAAAATATTATAAAAATGTAGAATATTCTAAGAAATTTACTTATTTATTCAAACTATTCAAAAACAAATACAACAGTTTTGATTTAATTACAATAGTTCCCTCTAACATAATTAGAGAATCTATAAGAGGATTTAATCAAATAGAAATTATTTGCAATATATGTAATATTTCTTATGAAAAAATATTTTATGCTAGTTATCGACCAAAACAATCTCAATTACTTAAACAACGTACCGAACATAGCTTCTCTATACTTGATAATAAAATAGAATTAGTAAAGAATAAGAAAAATATTTTGATAATAGACGATATATTTACTAGTGGAAATACACTAATTTCCCTAGCTAAAGAACTTGAAAAAGTAAATCCTAATGTTAATATATCCTTTCTAACCTTAGCAAAAACTATATAATGAAATTAGAAATGGTATTGTTTTCGAAAATATATTGATATTGTTTTCAAAAAATGCTATAATATAAATATAAAATTACATAGAGATATTTATTATCTCAGAGTAGATTTTACTACTCAAATGGAAGGAGTGCTTACTATGCTAAGATATCAAGTAAGAGGAGAAAATTTAGAAATTACTCAAGCTATTAGAGAATATGTAGAAAATAAAGTTTCAAAATTAGAAAAATATTTCTCTAATGAAATCGATGCTAATGTATACGCAAATGCAAAAGTATACAAAAATGGCAATAAAAAAATTGAGGTTACTGTCCCTCTAAAAGGAGTTACACTTCGCGCAGAAGAAAGCCATGCTGATTTATATGCAGCTGTAGATTTAGTTGTAGATAAATTAGAACGCCAAATGAGAAAATATAAAACTAAAATTAATAGAAAGAGCCGTGAAAAAGGTTCTATAGTTGAAGAAGTTTTAACTACAGAACTTGAGGAAACACCTGAGGAAACTTTAGAATTTGTTAAAACAAAAAGAGTTCCAGCCAATGTTATGAATAAAGAAGAAGCTATTTTACAAATGGAACTTTTAGGTCATGATTTCTTTGTTTTCGTTGACGAAGCTACTACTGAATTTGCTATAGTATATCGTCGAAAAGATGGTAATTACGGAGTTTTAGAGTTAGAAAAGTAATATAAATTAAAGACTTAAGAAAATAAAGTATCCTTTTTATAATGTAATATTTTCTTGAGTCTTTTTTCTTAAATAAAAAAGGAGAATATATATGAATAACAATCCATTAATTAATGCTAGAGAACAAATAAAAAAAGCGTGCAATATTTTAGGGTATGGAGATGACGTCTATCAGGCACTAAAAGAACCTAAAAGATTTATAGAATTAAACTTACCAGTAAAAATGGACGATGGCAGTACAAAATATTTTACTGCTTTTCGTTCGCAACATAATGATGCACTAGGACCTACTAAAGGTGGTTTAAGATTTCATCCCCTAGTAACTAGAGATGAAGTAAAAGCTTTATCTATTTGGATGACCTTTAAATGTGCTGTAGCAAATCTCCCTTATGGTGGAGGTAAAGGTGGAATTATAGTTGATCCAAAAGATTTATCAAAAACAGAATTAGAAAATTTATCACGTAGCTTTGTTCGTGGTATCTATAAATATATTGGAGAAAAACAAGATATTCCTGCTCCTGACGTAAATACTAACGGAAAAATTATGTCTTGGATGATTGATGAGTATAATGTATTAACTGGAGAACATGCTTTAGGAACATTTACAGGTAAACCTATCGAACTTGGTGGATCTCTAGGAAGAACAGCAGCTACGGGACACGGGGTAGCCTTTAGTGCAAAATTAGCATTAGAAAAACTAGGAAAAGATATTAAAGATACTACTTCAGCTGTTCAAGGATTCGGAAATGTCGGTAGCTACGCTGTAAAAACTTTAATTGAATATGGAGCAAAAGTAGTAGCAGTTACAGAGCGTGATGATAATGGTGTTCAATATGCTGTATATCGTGAAGAAGGCTTAACTTATGAAGAGTTAAAACACTGTAAAGATAATAAAATTCGTTTCCAGAAGTTAGAAAATACTAAACGTTTGACTTTAGAAGAGTTTTGGGCTTTAGAGGTTGATGTTTTATGCCCGTCTGCTCTGGAAAATTCTATAGATGCCAAAGAAGCTAAAATTATTAAGGCTAAAATTATCTCAGAGGGTGCCAATGGACCAATAACTCTAGAAGGAGATAAGATATTAAATGAAAAAGGTATTATTACTGTTCCAGATATCTTAGCAAATAGTGGCGGTGTAACTGTATCTTACTTTGAATGGGTTCAAAATCTTCAAGGATACTACTGGTCTGAAGATGAAGTAGTTACCCGTCAAGATAAAATTATGAAAATATCATTCGAGGATATTTGGAAAGTAAAAGATAGATTCAATGTATCTTTTAGAGAAGCTGCATACATCTATTCTATAGAAAAAATAGTTAATAATATGAAACTGAAAGGACAAATTTAATGATAGTTGAAATAACAAGATTTAGAGTTTTACCTAATAAATCAAAAAAAGTAGATGAATGGATGACATTTTTGAACGAAAATATGAAAGATGTATTATTAACACTAGAACGTGAAAAAATGTACGTAGAAACTATTTTTAGAGAAACTTTAAATGGTGAAGAATATCTTTATTGGTACAGTGTTCAGGGAGAAAATGGAGAAGATGTAGAGAGTTCAGAACATTGGGTAGATAAAAAACATTTAGAGTATTGGGAAGAATGTATAGATCCTACATTTACACCTAAAGACTTAAATACTGAAGTTGTCATGATCCCAACTAAAATAAGTAAACATATGAAATAATTACAAATAGGACTATCAGAACTTGCTGATAGTTCTATTTAAATTTAATAGAATAAACCCTAAAATTATGTACACTTATTTAATATTGAAAATGTTTTACATTGCTTGTATAATGGTATTATATGTATTAATATTATCATAAAAATCAAGGAGGGAAATATGGAATTAGAAAAGCTATCAGAACGAAAAGTTATTCGTGATCCTATTCACGGATATATAAATATAGAATATAAAGTTATTTGGGAAGCTATAGATACAAAAGAATTTCAAAGACTAAGAAGAATTAGACAATTAGGTGGCGATTTTCAAGTATATCCCAGTGCTGAACATTCTCGATTTACTCATTCATTAGGAGTCTATGAAATTGTAAGAAGAATGGTAAATGAAATAAAATCATTACAATCAGAGGTTAGTGAATATGACAAAATATCTGTTATGTTAGCTGCCCTACTTCATGATATTGGACATGGTCCATTCTCTCACGCTTTTGAACAAGTAACAAGTCATAGCCATGAGGACTATACTGCAAAAATAATTTTAGGAAATACTGAAATTAATAAAGTTTTAAATAAAGTTTCACAAAAATTAGCTAACAATGTAGTAGATATAATTCAACACAAACATAAAAATGATTTATTAAACCAAATTGTCTCTGCTCAGCTTGATGCTGATAGAATGGACTATCTACTCAGAGATTCATACTTTTCTGCAACAAGTTATGGTCAATTTGACTTAGAGAGAATACTAAGAACTTTACGAGTTCGTGAACATTCTGATGGTAAAAAATATATTGTTACTAAAGAATCAGGAATACACAGTGTCGAAGACTACATTATGGCTAGATATCAAATGTATTGGCAAGTATATTTTCATCCTGTAGCACGTAGCTACGAAGCTATCTTTATACAGTTATTCACACGATTAAAAGATATTTACAAAGAAGATAAGAAATATTTTCAAAACTTAGATTTTATAATTCCATTTTTAGAGAAAAAAGAAGTAACTGAAGAAGAATATTATAAGTTAGATGAAAGTACCATCTTTTATTATTGCAATTTAATTTTAGATAAAAAAGATCAAGTTGCTAAAGATTTGGCAAGAAGACTGCTAAATAGAGATTTATTTGAATACGAAGATTATTCAGAAAAAAATTTAGAAAAAGTTAAAAATCTTTTAGAAAAAAATGGATATCCTGAAAAATATTATTTAAAAATAGATAACATAGAAACTAATCCCTACTCTCCTTACCAGGGACAAAAAATCCTAATAGCAAAGAAAAATAACGAAATAGTTGAATTAGAAAAAGCTAGTACAATAGTAGAATCTATTACTAAAGGTGAGACAAAAAAAGAAGGAACTATATTTTATCCAAAAATAATATAAGTTTCAGCATTATACATTAATATAGTATCTAGTAATAATTCCTGATATAAATTTTATATTAGGAATTTACTATAACAATAAACACAGATAATATATGTTTAAAAATATTATTTAAAATCTTTTTCTATATTTTTAAATTTGCTAATAATTTTAACCATCATTTCCACTTATAATAATTCATATACTTAAAGAAAAATATATTAACGCATATCTTTTCTAACTTAAAGATAATTATACTTATTAAACATTATTTCTAAAATCATTTATTATATAATCTACAAACTTATTTGGAGGATTGAACTATGAAAAACAATAGAATAGAAATGTTACTAATAATTTTAATAATAGTTGTAATAATAGCAACTCTTTTAATATATTTTAAATTAGAATCAATTCATACAACTCCTAGTTTAGTAAGAGTAGTTACCTAAAATTTATTTTCCCTATTCTAATCTATTAGTTACGCCTGTATAAATACTATAGAAGATTAGTTGACCAATTCTGTAAAATTTACTTTAGAGGGTATTTAATATACATTTTAATTTAATAATATTCCCTCTAAATTAAGTATAATAAAAGGAGCTAGAGATTAGCCCCTTTTTATTATATATTATTTTTTAAAACATCTATCAACATCGGATTAGCTACAGAATTTTTTGCATCTTCTCCTTGTAAATACTCTAATATAGCATAACCAAATAACATTGCTAACGCTGGACCTTGAGCAGTTATAACATTACCATCAACTACTACAGCATCTTTATTAGAAAATTCTTTGTACTCTATTTCACTATCAAATCCTGGGTAGCTAGTTACTTTCTTATCTTTTGTAATACCTGCTTCATCTAAAACTATTGGAGCTGCACAAATAGCAGCAACTAATCTGTTTTGTTCATACATATCTTTGAAAAATTGTATAACTTTAGAATTATTTTTTAAATATTCACTACCAGGCATACCCCCTGGAACTACAATACCATCATAATCTAATATATTTTCTACATCACTAATTTTTTTATCTACTAATATACTAACATTATGTGAACTAACTATTTTATCTTTATCATTTGCACTTATTAAATCAACTTCTACTCCGCCTCTTCTTAAAATATCTAATGGAGCTATTATTTCTAATTCCTCACTGCCATTCTCTATGAAAAACGCTATTTTTTTAGACATATTATTTATCCTCTCTATACAAAAAATATATTATTTATCTTTATTATTTTTTTCAAACCAAGATATTGCATACGGACAAGTAGCTTCTAATTTTATATTATTTTTATTTGCATATTCTACCACAGTAGCCATTAGCTTTCCTGCTATACCTTGTCCACGATATTGTTCATCTACATAAATTTTTGTTATAACTTGAACCTTATCAGATTTCTTAGGGAATAATAAATATATATTTGCAATGTTTTCATTATCTCCAAAGTATAATTTTTCCCCTGTACTATTTAACCTAAATTCCATTAGTTTATCCTCCTTAAAATTTCTTTCCATATAATAAAAATTGCTCTAATTTCTTCCTATCTTTATTAGTCATTCTTATATGTCTATTTTGTAATTTATTTGTATTATGTTTTTTAGCGTAGTTAGATACTTGATTTTTTCTTTCGTACAAATCCTTTATAAATCTGTGACAATCTCTTAATATAGCCCCGTATCCCAAAGCACTATCTCGTTCTGCTCTATCATCACTAACTACTATAACATCTACAAAATGATTTACATATAGCTCCTTAGTTTTAACTTCTATCCATTGATCTGCTTTTTCTCCTGTTTTAGTATAAACTATAAATATAGGATACTCTTCTTTTATATACTCTTTATTTCTACTCTGATAAGCATCAAAAACACAATATACCTCGTAATTATTTCCAGAAGCATAATCTTTAAGTATATCTATCAATACATCTCTTTCTGTAGAAAATGTAGAACTCTTTATTTTATTATATTCTTTCATCTTAAATAATAAATTATATCCATCTATTAACAAATATTGCTTTTTCAAAAAATCACATTCTCTCTAATATTTTTTACCATTATAACATACTAAAAAATTTTTATCTATAATGACAATATTTGTATTATATATTTATTTAGTTAACATTAATTTATAATATATTCTCATCTATGCACAAGCTACTTTTTTGTATTCCATTACAAAATATGATATATTAATAATTACGGGAGTCTGTGAACAGTCTGAGAGGAAACTTTTTTGTTTCGACCGAACCTGATCTAGGTAATGCTAGCGTAGGTATATAGGAATCAATAGACATTACAACACTTCCATTAAGTATCTTACTTTAGGAAGTTTTTTTATTTAAAAAATTTATCTAATGTAGTGATAGAATATTTTTAATATAGGAGGTTTTTATTGATAAAAAATTTTTTTAATAAGTATATTGAAATTATTACTATAATTTTTCTGTTATTATTTTGGCAAATGATAGGGTATTTAGGACTGTTACCTAAATTTATAATACCTACCCCTTTAGAAATATTAAATGCCTTTCTTCGAGATTATAAAGAACTAATTTTTCATAGCAAAGTTACTATTATTGAAGCAATTTTAGGGTTAATTTGCGGAATAGTTATAGCTGTTGTTTTATCCATTTTTATGGATTTATTCAAAACTTTAAACCGAGCTATATACCCTGTACTAATAATTAGTCAAACTATTCCTACAGTTGCATTAGCCCCTATTTTAGTTCTTTGGTTAGGTTATGATATGACACCAAAAATAGTTTTGATTACATTAACAACAACGTTTCCTATTGTAATTAGTATGCTAGACGGATTTAGAAATGTTGATAAAGATACAATTAATTTGCTTAGGGTTATGGGCGCTAACAAATTGCAAATATTATACCATCTAAAACTTCCTGCTAGTCTATCTTATTTTTATGCTGGACTAAGAGTTAGTGTTTCATACTCATTTATAGCTGCCGTTGTTTCTGAATGGCTTGGTGGATTCGAAGGATTAGGAGTTTATATGATTCGTTCCAAAAAATTATTTCAATACGACACAATGTTTGCAATTATTATATTAATATCATTTATAAGTATTTTTAGTATGTATTTAGTTAAAGTCAGTGAAAAAAAAATTATCACATGGAAATATATAGGAGAAAATAATGAAAAAAATAATTTATAGCATAATGACTGTTATATTAATGGTTACTTTAGTTGCATGCCAAAACAACAAAGAAAAAACAGAAACTCAATTAAAAAAAGTTGATTTCATACTTGATTGGGCACCAAATACTAATCATACAGGATTATACGTAGCTAAAGAAAAAGGATACTTCAAAGAAATAGGGATTGATTTAGATGTTAAATTACCACCAGAAGATAGTTCATCTGATCTTGTAATTAATAATAAAGCTCCATTCACTATCTATTTCCAAGATAGTATGGCTAATAAGTTAGCAAAAGGAGCTAAGATTACGGCGGTAGCTGCAATTGTTGAAAACAATACATCTGGTATAATATCAAAAGCTAGCGAAAATATTAATTCACCTAAAGATTTAGAAAGTAAAAAATATGGAACATGGAATGATCCTATAGAGCTAGCTATGATAAAAAATATAGTAGAAAATAATGGCGGAAGTTACAATAACATAAAATTAGTACCGAACAGCGATAGTAATTCTATAACTTCCATAGAAAACAATATTTTTGATGCATCTTGGATATATTATGGTTGGGATGGAATTATGGCAAAAAAACAAAATATTGATACAAACTTCTTCTATCTAAAAGATTACAACGAAAACCTAAATTATTATTCACCTATAATAATTGCTAACAACGATTATTTAAAGAATAATAACGACGAAGCTAAAAAAATTATCCAAGCGATAAAAAAAGGATATCAATATACAATCGATAATCCAGAAGAAGCAGCAGAAATTCTTATAAAATACTCGCCAGAATTAAAAAATAAGAGAGAATTTGTTATAGAATCTCAAAAATATCTTTCTAAGCAATATGCTACTAATAAAGAAAAATGGGGGGAAATAGATCCTACTAGATGGAGTAACTTCTACAAATGGATTAACGAAAATAATATAATAGATAACAAGTTACAAGAAGATAGTGGATTTACTAATGAATACGTGAAATAATGAATATACTAAAAATAACTAATCTTACTTATAGCTATCATAACGATGATATTATAAAAGATATAAACATACATATTAAAAAAGGAGAATTTGTTTCAATTATTGGAACTAGTGGGGCTGGAAAATCAACAATATTTAATATTGTATCTGGTATTATTCCTATACAAAAAGGGAATATAGAAATTAATGGAGACAAAAATTTTATAGGAAAAGTTAGCTATATGCTTCAAAAAGACTTACTTATAGAACATAAAACAGTTGTAGAAAATGTAGCTTTACCATTAATAATAAATGGAGAGAATAAAAAAGAAGCTTTAAAAAAAGCTACAAAGCAACTTGAAAAGTTTAAACTTGAATTATATAAAGATAAATTTCCATCGCAACTAAGCGGTGGAATGAAACAACGAGTTGCACTTCTTAGAACTATAATGCTAAGTAAAAAATTATTTTTATTAGATGAAGCCTTTAGTGCTTTGGATGCTATTACTAAAGAAGATATTCATAATTGGTATTTAAATATCCATAAACAAATGAATTTATCTTCACTATTAATTACGCATGACATCGATGAAGCAATAGCACTTAGTGATAGAATTTATATCCTAAAAAATAAGCCTGGACAAATTACAGATGAAATTATAATAAACTTTGAAAAAAACAAAGATATAGATTATCAAAAAGTTCTATATAAAAAATTAATACTAGAAAAATTAAAAAATGTAACTCAATAAAAATTTTAACTAATATTAAAATAAAGATATTTCCAAAAAAACTACTTTGGAAATATCTTTTATTTATATTCATTATTTTTTTGAAAATGATTCTATTGTTTTAGATAATTTATCCTTTATATTATCTTTTACTCCATCTACTTGGTCGTTAGAAACAACAGATGCAAATTTATCTTTAGCTTGATTAGCTATATTTTCTACATTATCTTCCACTATTTATTTTACCTTATCTGAAGCAATATTTTTTAAATCATTTAAATTCATAATTATACCTACCTTAAAACTAATAACTCAATTTTATCATAAAATAAATTTTTTATTTATTAATATGCTTATAAACAAAATTGAAAATATTATTTATATTTAAACAACCAAACAAATAAAATAATTATAATTATTATTTTTTCTGTTATATCGTTCAAAATTATAGCTTTTCATTTAACTATATGCTACAATTAACTAAAGAAAGCGTTTAAAAAATAGGGGGTAGTCCTGTGCCAATAATCCGAAAAAATATGTTGCATTTCATCAACTATTTCATTGTAACTTTTTTTACAAACATTACTAATAATAAATATAAAAATATATACACATCATCTGAACTCACCTTAGCCGATATATAAAATTATTATCTGATATTTAAAGAAATTTTATGAGGTAGAAAATATGAACGCAGTAAATATATTATTAATTTTAGTCGCTCTAGGTGGAGTGTACTGTTTATTCAATATAATAACAGATGTTATAAAAAACAAAAACAACTTAGGAAAAGGAAATCCTATTTTAGGTGTTGTAATTGGATTTATTACAGACTTCTTTGATACATTAGGAATTAGTAGTTTTGCTTTAACAACTTTACTATTTAAAGTAACAAATTACTTAGATAACGACAAACAATTACCCGGAACACTTAACGTAGCACATACTATACCTACTATTTTAGAAGCATTTCTATTTATACAAGCTGTAGAAGTAGAACCAATTACTATGTTTTCTTTAATAGCTGCTGCTATTTTAGGATCTATTTTGGGTGCAAGAATTGTTACAGGATTTTCAGAGAGAAAAATTCAAACTACAATGGGATATTGTTTATTAGTAACATCGTTACTTATGATATCTAAACAAATGGGCTGGTTATCATTATTAAGTACAGGTAACACTGCAATAGGTCTTGTAGGTGTATCATTAATAATTGGTATTGTAGGTAACTTTATTTTCGGCGCATTAATGATGGCTGGTGTAGGACTTTACGCCCCCTGCTTAGCTATGGTTTCTATTTTAGGAATGAATCCAAAAGCTGCATTTCCTATTATGATGGCTTCTTGTGCTTTACTTCAAGCTATATCTTCAGGTCCATTTATTAAAGCTAATATGTACTCTAGAATAGCAACAATAACAATTATAATTGGTGGATTAGCTGGTGTATATGTCGCATTTAATATCGTTAAAAATATGCCTTTAGATTACATTATGTGGTTAGTAATAGTAGTCGTTATATATACTGGAATATCTATGATTATCAAAGGTAGAAAATAACAAGTAATCACATCTTAAAACTATAAAAAAGTGATGATATTTTTTAAAATATCATCACTTTTTTATGTAATCAAAATATATATTACACCGTCTATCTTTTACTTCCTATTTGAGTTTCATACATTTTTTTATAGCGTCCATTTTGTTTAATTAACTGTTCATGATTACCTACTTCTACTATCTCTCCATTGTGGAGCACATATATCTTATCAGCATTTTTTATAGTAGATAATCTGTGAGCTATTATTAAAGTTGTTCGATTATGCTTTATTTCTTCTATAGCTTTACTAACATATTTTTCTGTTTCACTATCTATATTAGCTGTGGATTCATCTAGAATTAATATTTTAGGATTTTTTGCTAAAGCCCTAGCTAAACATATAAGTTGTCTTTCTCCTACAGAAAAATTACTTCCTGATAACTCTACTTTAGACTGTAACGTTCTACCTTGTTCTAAGATAAAATCTCCTCCAACCTTTGATAATGATTCCTTTGCTAATCTTTCATCGCCATCTTTAGATATATTTTCTAACAAGCTACCTTCAAATAAAAATGAATCTTGTAAAACTATCGCTATTTTCTCACGTAGGAAGTTGTTACTATAATTCTTTATATCTTCTCCGCTTATATAAATATTTCCCTTATTAGCTTCGTAAAACTTAATAAGCATATTCATAATGGTACTTTTTCCACTACCCGTAGCACCTACAAAAGCAACTGTTTGATTTTCTTCAATATCTATATTAATATTTTTTAAAACATAATTATCATCTTTGTAAGCAAAATAAACATTAGAAAATTTAATATTCCCTCGAAAATCTTCTTTTGATACTATTTCTCCTAAATCTTCTTCTACATTTAATTTTAATATTTCTTGAATATTGGTAGCTGCACCAATAGCTCTAGTATAAACTGAAATTTCCGAAGTAAAGTCTGCTATTCTGTAGATAATATCTTGTGTATAATTAACAAATAGATAAACCATACCTATAGTTATTCCAAATTTATTATCATTAAAATGAGAATAACTGTAATAAAAAATTATACCAGTAAATGTTATAGTATTTAACAATCCAGAAAAAGTATGTAAGAAAGTAGCATCTATTATGTTAACCTTAATTCCATATCGATATCTCTCACCATTACATTGACGCCAATAATCAATACTTTCTTGTTCTTTGTTAAACACCTTTATTATTTCTAAGTTTTGATAACCTTCATTAATAATTCCATTACCTTCAGAATAAGTACGGCGATAATTAACTATATTATCCGTATTTAGCTTATTATACAAAACCATAACTCCATAAAGTAAAGGTATTAACAGCATCATTGCCAAAGCATAACGATAATCAACTGTAAATAACACAATGTAAATAAATAGTAATTTTAAAATTATTACAATTATATTAACAAACGTATTAACAAAAAATGTTCTTATAACATTAGCATCTCCAGTAATTCTAGATACCACTGAACCTGCAGGCATATTATCAAAATAACTTATAGGTAAACTCTGAATATGATCATAAATTTGTTGCTGAATAGAAATATATACTTTATTAGCTCCTTTAACTAAATAAATATTTCTTATATAAGTAAAAATTCCAGATAATATAAAAATAATACCATATCCTAAAGCTATTATAATAGCTCTCTTAACTATTTTTTCTGTAACAGTACCGTCTACATTATCAAAAACTTTCGACAATAAATAAACAGCCAAAACACTACCACCTACACTTAACAAAGCTGACATAAGACCAATAAAATATTCTTTTTTCGCTTCTTTCATATAAGGAATAAAACGAAATAATACATTACTATTCTTCATCGTTTTTTACCTCCTTATTTTGATATTCATTTAATTCATTATACCACTTACAAGTTTGTAAAAGTTCATTATGAGTACCTATTTGCTCTATAATACCATTACTAAGAACGATTATTTTGTCTGCATGACGCACTGCAGAAATTCTATGAGATACTATAATATTAGTTTTATCTACACGTGAATTACGAATATTTTTAATAATATTTTCTTCTGTTGATGCATCTACTGCACTCAAACTATCATCTAATATTAAAATTCCTGGATTTCCTATAACAGCTCTAGCTATACCAATACGTTGCTTCTGACCTCCAGAAAGTGACAATCCATTCTCCCCTATAAGAGTATTAATACCATCTTTAAAGCTTGCAACATCTTTTTTCAAATCTGATATTATAAGTGATTCTTCTAGTTTATCCTCTAAATCATAACGATAAAAAAGAACATTATCCTTTAAAGTCTTAGAAAATAATTGATGTTCCTGCAGTGCTACTCCCATTTTATCTCTAATAGAATAATCATAAAATTGTTCTATACTTTTACCATCTAGCAAAATAGTATTTTCTTCAGTAGGATACAATCTTAAAAGTTGTTTTACTAAAGTAGATTTTCCGCTTCCTGTTTTTCCTACTATACCTATTGTTTCACCTTTATTAATAACAAAATTAATATCTTTTAATACATAATCACTCTCATATTTGAAATTAAAGTTTTTAAATTCTATATTTTCAAGAAATTCAAAATTACCATTTGCTTTATCATTATTAACTATTACAGGATAATTAGTTACTTCTGAAATTCTTTTTAAACCTTGTCTAGCTTCTACATAAGATATAATAAATTGTGATAATGCTATATATGGCCATTGTATCCATGCTAAAACTAAAAATACCGAAATTAATTCACCTAATGTCATAGAACCTATTTTTATTAAATAAAAACCGTAAACAATAGCTATTAAATAAGATACCGCCGAAGATATCATATTGATAGGTTGAAATAATTTAATTTTCTTAGTATATTCAACATTATTCTCAGAGTAAGTGTTTAATTTAGCGATAAAACTTCTTTTAACCTTAGGAAGTAAATTATATGTTCTAATAACTCGAATACCTTTAACATTTTCTAGAGTTTCTTCGGTAATAGTATCCATAGTTTTTAGCATCTTGTCATAATAAACTTCTTGACCTTTTTTTCTTTTTGATAAATAAATTGTTTGCACTATATAGGGTAAAATAACTAACAGTGTGTAAATAACATTCGATTTTAAAAATATTAAAACTGTAATATATCCGTTATAAATAACACCTTCCAAAAAGCAAAAAAGACCAAAAGCTACTAGCGGGCTAACGTAGTCAGAAATATCATTTGTTGATCTACTTATTACTTCTCCTATACTGAATTTATTAAAGAATATAGGTGTTTGCTTATAAATAGATTTTTGAATATCCTCGCCCATATATTTTATGTTTCTATCATAACCAAAAAACGTAAAAAAATCGTTTAGAGACATTACAATATATTTTAATAATCCTACAAAAAGCAAAATAATTGTTTCTCTTACTACATCATTATACGTTATAGTTTCAGATGCGATATTATCTATAATAAAAGAAACTCTCGTAATAGGATAAAGTGTTAGCAGATTACCTATAATAGAAGTAATAGAAACAATAAATACTCTAGTTTTATCTCTTTTAAATAGATGTAATACACTACTATTCATAAAATAATCCTCCCCTTCTTTATTTCATACCAATAATAATAATAATAAAATAAATTATAGAAAAAAGCAAATGAAATTAAGATAAATATAAAAATCTTATTATAGTAATATAATAATTACATTTAAAACAAACAAAACGTTTAAAATTAAAGTTAATTAGATGATTTGTAGTTGTAAATTAATAAGAAAGGTATATCATAAGAGTTATACTTAATATTTTTTTATAAAAAATGTTATATGGGTACAATTATATATAAGCAATTTTAAAATTTTGATTATATATTTCCTAATATATATTTTTAAATATCTAAAGACAAAAAAAGCCGTATTAAAATAATACGACTTTTTACTATTAGTTAACTATAGAAGAGATTTAGGCGGAACTGCCGAATTCCTCGCACCCTTATATACTAGTAATATAAGCCGGTAGGCAGACAAATTCTATCTTTCTAAATATCTTGTTAATTTATAATATATTTGATTTTTTATTAATAAAAGTAATTTTAATTATATATAGTTGTTCTAAAATCATCTGTTTCTCTTAGGAAAGCATTATAAATTTTTGAGTGTAATAGATGAACCCAACTTGCAGGAACATGACTTGTCGTACGATCTACATTACTTATATCTAATGCCATAGCTTCATCTACCAAACGTTGTAATTGCTCAAATGATGTAATTGTAACCTTCTTAGTAGACTTTGGAACACCTAGTTCATATTCAATAGTGATAGGTTTTAAGTTGGAAACTTTATTGATTCGTTCTTTGTACATTTCCTTTTTAAAAGATGCCCAAGAATCATATTCTTTAGATAAAACTTTATCAAACACTAAATCGTCTGTAACAAGTCCTACATAACGTCCATGCCAAGAAGACCATGTTTTCTGACCAGAATCAAACGCATCTTTAGAAAATTGATTGGATGCATATGGTAAGAATCCACCAACATACCCTTTAGCTGCCATAAGTTCAAAAGCCATACGTTTAAACATCAAGTCTCCTGGAGCACCATTACTGTTTGAAAGAGCCGAATAAATAGGTGAGAATAAAGAAACTTCATAGTATCCATTTCTTCCTAACTCTTCATTATTACGATAAGCACGACGATTAATAATATCTTGATCAATTAAACTGTCTAACGATGTTAATAAAGTTGCTTCATCATCTGTTAATGGTCTTATAACATTACCTGCATGTGTCGTCTTACCATCTCTATCAGTAATATATTTATTTTCTATTTTTCTTAACCATTTCTTCTTAATATCAGTATTTTGTTTTAATATTGCTTGTGATTCTGCATATTCTAAAGTGTAGATAACATCAAACATTCTATGTACATAATCATCAACATCTTTCATACTTTGATATCGTTCATTAGGATTAGCTGTATGATATCTATCTAAAGCATTTTTACTATGGACAAACATAGTATTAAGACCTAAAACATTATGTCCTCTTGCCTCAGCAGTTTGTAGCAATCCTGTAGCAAATAGTTCTGCTCCAAGACCTTCTCTTCGTCCTTTTCCTTCAAAATAAATTTTACCATCAAAATTATGTGTCATTTCATGTGTATATGTTGAAGATCCTGCGTAGTCTAAAATTCTATAAACTACATAGTTTATAATTTGTCCTGTAGCATACGCTCCTGAACCATTATTCTTATAATATTTACCTACTGGTCCAAAGAATTGTTGAATTGAATTATCTTTATCATATAACGTTCTCCAACTACTTCCTCCTCCATTATTAGAATACTGGAACCCATCATAAGTTAAAATAGTATCAAATAATTTATCTTTAGATTGTTCACCTAACACTTTGTACCAAAAATCTAAGTGATTTCTTTGCCAAATAGCTGCTTCTTCTACTTTCTTTCTAACAAAAGATGACAAAGTCATATCGTTAGGAACAGAATTTGTATACCTTTCGTAACCTCCCATACTAAGTGAAGACATATTTGAGATTATGTAGGTATTTTCATCTTCTAATGTTATTAATGGAAGTAACATTTGCTTATATCTCCAACTATTACTAGTTATTTTGTCGTAAACTCCTACTGAATATTTATTGTTTTTTTGGCCATAATTATTTTCTTGTTTTTCTCTAGCTTCTGGAACTGAAGACAAAGTTTCTACTATATAAGCTTTGCTATTTTCTTTTAGCCACTCATTATTACTCTTATTTGGTAAAAATAATTCCCTATATTTTTCTAAGTAGTCAAACAAGTTATCAATTCCTTTATATTTTCCTATAGTATTTGCAAAAGTTGATACATTTGCACTAGCTCTTAAACTAGATATTCCAGAATTACCTAACTTAATAATATTATCTAATATCGAATCACTTTGTTTTCCGAAGAAATCTGTCTTATATGCTGATAAATCTTTTATATTAATATAATTATAATTAATGTTATACCATCTATTTAAGTAAGATAATCCTAACATTAATGGAGTAGCATTATCTTTAATTTTAGATATAATACTATCTTTGACAGCTCCTTCTGGTGTATTTATAGCAGAATCTACCGATAATATTTTTGCTAATTCTTCAGATAAATTATTTTTTAAATTATTAAATGTTTTTTCAAAATATAGCTCATTTATTAATGCTGTACTATCATTATCTATTTTTAAAGCTTTATGTACATCTTCTGAATAAAGCTGAACAGAAGATAATATTGGACTTACTGTATCAATAATATCTCTATATGAATTTAAAAACATTTCTGGAGTATATATCAAATCAGTACCTTGTATACTATACTCTGCAATTTTATTATTTTTAAAATCTCCTTTATAAGTTAAATCAACATAATCTACTGTATTATTAGCATAATGTAGCATTAATCTATTTATAAACGATTTATTAGTATTAACATCTAATATTACTTCATTATCTAGCATAGGTACTACATCTAGCAATTCAACCTTAGACAATTTATGAGAAATATCGATTTTGTTACCTAATTCGACTATATATTCTTTATTATAAAATGGAATTAACTTTTCTACATTTTTATAAACAACATTACGTCCTAATTCTGAGTTAGTCACATTTTGATAATCTACTTTATATTTATTTAATAAATCGTTGTCTGAATCAATATTTTTAGGAATATAAAATTCTGCATTTGGTTTATATCTACCTTGTTGATCTTGAACAAGTTCTGGTAATTCTACTTTGACTTTGTAAACAGAATCTCCACCTTCTGTCACTTCTACTATAGATGCAATTGGTAAATTAATATTTTTATTATCTACAGATTTTATTTTAATAAAGTAATTATCCACGTTTGTAGGAATACTATCTAGTAACTCTTTTCTTTTTATTGTATCACCATTTTTTTCATATAATTCTACAAATTTTATATCTTTGAACTCTATCTTTTTATACTCTAAATAAATATCTTTATTACTTTCCTGTACTTTATTTTCATTACCTTTTCCTATATTATATGAAAGTTCTGTTTTTAAAGTATAATTTGTAAAATAATTTAATCCACTAATAGTCAACGAATCAGAAATATTATTAATAGCTATTTCTCTCACTAATTCATCACCTTTATATAGTAATGCTTTAGCCGAAACATAAGCTGAATCAATATCATTTAACTTATAATTAACTGTAACTGATTTATTATCCTCATCTTTTGTTATAGATGCTATAGCAACTGTAGGTGTTGTTTTTATTCTATCTTTTGTTCCTACTCTTACTACTTCTGTTGTTGGCTCTATTCTTTCTACAGTTGGCTGATTGGCTGTTAATTTTCCTGTTTTTGTATCTAATTCATAAGTAGTTGTCGTTTTCTCTTGACCTTTTTTTCCTACTACATCAACTTGTCTTTCATCTGCAAAAAGCGTGTTGTCTGCTTTTTCTTCTGTTGTGTATGGTAATTCTTTTACCGTTACTGTTGGTTCTGTCCCTACTTTTATTATTTCATTTATTTCTTTCTTTGTTTCTGTTTCTTTTTTTATTTCATTAGTTCTTGCATCTTTAACTACTTCTTTTTCTCCGTTAACTCCTGCCTGAACTGTCTCTCTTTTTCCATACCCTAACTTATCTTCTCTTTGGTATTCTGTTTCGTATGGTATTTTTTCTACTATTTTTGTTTCTGTTGATTTTGTACCTACTCTTACTACTTCTGTTGTTGGTTCTATTCTCTCTACTGTTGGCTGATTGGCTGTTAATTTTCCTGTTTTTGTATCTAATTCATAAGTAGTTGTCGTTTTTTCTTGGCCTTTTTTTCCTACTACATCAACTTGTCTTTCATCTGCAAAAAGCGTGTTGTCTGCTTTTTCTTCTGTTGCATATGGTAATTCTTTTACCGTTACTGTTGGTTCTGTCCCTACTTTTATTATTTCATTTATTTCTTTCTTTGTTTCTGTTTCTTTTTTTATTTCATTAGTTCTTGCATCTTTAACTATTTCTTTTTCTCCGTTAACTCCTGCCTGAACTGTTTCTCTTTTTCCATACGCTAACTCGTCTTCTCTTTGGTATTCTGTTTCGTATGGTATTGTTTCTTTAGAAACTATATCTTGATAATCTACTTCTGGTAATACAGGATTATGTTTATCACTTTCATTATCTATTTTATTTAATTCTTCTTTATTTAATAGTTTATCACTGTTATTATCAGATATTTTAATATAGCCTACATATTTATAATTAGGTATATCATTAGGTATAGGTAATTTATTTCCTTTTTCTACGTTAAAAGAATCATTATATTGAGATAATAACTTACTGTAAACAGCAACCGATTCTGGTGATAATATTGCGCTCCCTAGAGTAGTTATTAAAACTACTGATGTTATTTTCTTTTTTCCTTTTTTACTAATAGTTACTGCCACAACCAAAAACAAAATAGCAGCAGAAGTTGCAATAACATTTAAATCACTATCCATTCCTGTATTAGGTAAAAATTTATCAGATTTATTAGGACGATAAACTAAATAATAAATTTCTCTATCCTTTTCACTTATTGTCGGCAATTCTTTAATAATAGTTTGCTTTTCTGAGTCTGTAAGCTCATCCTCGCTAACATACTTATATTCTATATAACTATTATTGCTAGCTAAAGATACATTAGAATTTGCTAACAAAAATATACTAGCTATAGATGTAGATACTAAACCTACAGATAATTTCCTCAAAGAAAAAAGTTGAATTTTATCTCTTTTCATAAAAACAATCTCCTTATTTGTGTTCTAATTTTATAATGTAATTATATCATACTTAATAGCCAAAGTAATTATTTATAGTTACTTTTATAAAATTATTTTACTAATATATTATTATCTAGAATTA
>NZ_JACBYC010000225.1 GCF_013415425.1 Gemella sp. GH3
AATAAATAGTCGCTATAGTCTGACCCTGACCCACACGTTCTCCTGTAAAATTTACAAACAGTTTTTCTATACGTCCGTTGACATGAGAGGTCTGGGATTGAGACAAACGCTCGTCTGCCTGAACGGTTCCGTAAAGGCGCAGTTCCTTTACCGGATTTTGTTTACTTACAACCGTTGTCTGGATATTGGCCAGTGCAACCGCTTCTGCCGACATCTGGATAGCCGACGGATCGATTGCCGCATCTCCCGAGCCTGTTGTTTTCAACGGAATCAGATCCATCGCACAAATCGGACATTTGCCTGGCTTATCCATCTTTATCTGTGGGTGCATTGAACAGGTCCAAACCTGTTTGCCGTTCTCATCGGTAGTCATCTCATGTGTATGCCCGGAATGATCTTCTCCGGGTATACTCTCCGAGCCGCCTGAGAAGATTAACC
>NZ_JACBYC010000133.1 GCF_013415425.1 Gemella sp. GH3
AAGTAATGTTGCCTAAGTATGTAAATCGAAGGCTATTTCCACTTTTGGCATCACTTTTGACAGGATCGACATGTATTGCTCTGATCGCAGATACTAATAGAATTAAAGCTGATAAAAGGACAATCGCCGTGTAAAGCGTGTTTCTTCTTTTATGTCTTTTAGACTGTTTAAGTAACCACTCACTGGGCGATAATCGTTTTTTCTTTTTCATTAATACGCGCTCCTTGTTCGTGATTAGTTGATAAAGCTATATAAGAACAAGATGACATAAGTAATACAAGTTAATAACATTGTAGTTGATAATGTAATTACGACACCTTGCTTTTGAACCGTATTTGCAATGATTCCTGGAATGACAACACCAATACCTGAAACTTCAACCATCTCAAATGGCGTGAGAGGATAAATTAAGTCAAATATAAACTTGAGTACCATAC
>NZ_JACBYC010000193.1 GCF_013415425.1 Gemella sp. GH3
AAGTGATTCTACGTGATACGCAATTGATTTCAGATAAGTTGCAAGAAATGATAGTAGACACACCAATTGAGAAAAATAACATTTTAGAGATTAGTTCGTTTAATGAACAAAATAATGATATAAAACACTTAGGATATATAAATAAAGATGATGAGACAATTTATCAACTTATCGAGTCTGTAAAACCTAGTGATATTAGGTTTATATAACTTTTATCAATTTTTAAACTATGGTATAGTTAACTGATGGTTAAGATAATAACCATCAGTTTTTCTTTGTAATTATTTTTTGTTTTGGTTATACACTGTTTAACTTATAATCGGAAGAAAAAATAATTTTAATAAATAAGAATAGTATCACGAAGAATTATTTAAATTAACGTATTCATTTACATATGAGATGCGTTTCTAACTATTCTTAAAATGAAGTATATTGGG
>NZ_JACBYC010000145.1 GCF_013415425.1 Gemella sp. GH3
CTTTTTATTCATCCCTTTTTCAAAATGTACTGTATTACCATCATTATAAAATCTAGGTTTATATATACTATCTTGCAACGATCCATTACCTCTAAGGTAATCAATAATTACTTCATTAAGAATAGTTGGTATTTTATTTCCACCAGGGCTACCAATTCCCATATAGTAGTCTGGTCCAACTATAATTGTTGGAGATATATATGACCTTGGCACATTATTTTTAGCATGATAATTGTTACTATCTTTATTATCAGAGAAGTTCGTCATGGAATTATTCATATAGAATCCTTCATCCATATATTTACCAGACCCAAAGTATCCTGATAGTGTATTTGTCGTACTCGTCATTTGACCTTGTTTGTCAACGACTACAAAGTGTAAAGTACTCGTTTTCTTAACACTATTATCGCTAATAGAGTCAGATGTATTTTGATTG
>NZ_JACBYC010000226.1 GCF_013415425.1 Gemella sp. GH3
GCTTGATTATAAGCTGCTTGTTGTTCAGGGTCTTCATTAATATATTTGCTACTATGAAGAACTAGTTCATTATCAGCAATTGAATCTCTCAGTGCTTTCATTGTGTTGTTAAGTTGTTTTGCATTTTCCAATACTTGAGCAACTTGAGTTTTAGTCGGTGCATTGAAAATGTCATCAACTAGCTTGCCATGTTGACCGTTAGTCAAATTGTTAAAGTTGTTTAATTGTGATGAGGCTTCTTTTTGGGCTTCAAGCAATTTATCGCTACCATGTAAATTATTAAGTGCTTGATTAACATTTGCTAAAGCTTTATCTATTTCTCCTTTGTCCATAGTAGGAGGTTGAGCATTGATTAAATCTTTAGCAGCTTGAATTGCTTTATCGTAAGCATCTTTTTGAGTAGGATCTTCATTAATATAATCACTACTTTGTTT
>NZ_JACBYC010000230.1 GCF_013415425.1 Gemella sp. GH3
CTATTATTCTTGATTATTCAGCCAGCTCGGGAGATTATCCTGTAGGTTATGAGATTCTCGTGTCAAGCGATGGGGCTTCGTGGAATAGCGTAGCTACAGGAAAAGGAAATAGCAACATGTTGTTTGTTATCTTAGACCAAACAGTAAAAGGACGATATATAAAAATAAACCAAACAGGATCGAAAGACTTGTACTGGTCAATCCACGAATTTTATGTTTATAAGTCTGAAGAAGTAGCCGAGGAAGTTCCTCTGGATATGACAGGATGGATTGCTTCGGCATCGAATAATACGAATGCGGCTCAGAATGCAATAGATTATGATGATGAAACCCGATGGGATACAGAAGCTCTTCAAGCTCCGGGACAGTGGTTTATGGTAGATATGAGAAAAGAACAGGAGTTTGATAAATTGGTGTTGGACTGTACCAAAAG
>NZ_JACBYC010000095.1 GCF_013415425.1 Gemella sp. GH3
GTTAATGACAATGTTCGTTCATTTATTTGGTATTCAAATACCACATATATTTATGAACCCGTGGTTCCAATTTGTATTAGCAACGCCTGTTCAATTTGTTATTGGTTGGCAATTTTATGTAGGCGCTTATAAAAACCTTCGTAATGGGTCAGCAAATATGGATGTTCTTGTCGCTTTAGGTACAAGCGCAGCCTTCTTTTATAGTATTTATGAATCGATTAAGTGGTTAATTAATACAAATTATGAGCCACACCTATATTTTGAAACAAGTGCTGTATTAATTACTTTAATTCTTTTCGGAAAGTATTTAGAAGCACGTGCTAAAACACAAACAACAAATGCGTTAAGTAAATTGTTGAATTTACAAGCTAAAGAAGCACGTATATTACGCAACGGTGAAGAGACTATGGTTCCTTTAAGTGAAGTAAAAGA
>NZ_JACBYC010000065.1 GCF_013415425.1 Gemella sp. GH3
CCTGTTGCAGTTGCTACAATAATCATGTCTATATCTTCTGGTTGAATTCCAGCATCTTCAATTGCTTTAACACTCGCATTGTACGCTAAGTCAGATGTGTCTTGATCTTCATCTGCCCAGTGTCTTTCTTTAATACCAGTCATTTTAGAAATCCATTCATCTGAAGTTTCTAAAAATTGTTCAAAATAGGCATTGTCTACAATGTTTTCCGGAGCATAAGCACCGAAACCTTTAATACCCACGTTCATGGTCGTACACCTTCTTAAATAAATTTTTAATACCAGGTATTAATTTAACACATTTTTGTTTTCAAACTCAAGTAGATTCATTTTTATACCTCTTTTCAAAAGTAGCGTTTTAGGCTTATCTATGACCTCAAAACCTTTAAATAGCTTAAGTGATTAATAACAACAATTTGCTCATAATAATTG
>NZ_JACBYC010000231.1 GCF_013415425.1 Gemella sp. GH3
ATGGGATACTGATCAACAGCCATCAATACTTCATCGTCCTGATTTAAGCTTACAAAATGCGTTAGTTACAGGAAAAGTCATCGTGCATAGAGGTGCTACGATTACACTTAGTGAAATTGAAAGTGCCATGACTTTAGCTGATGGTCTTAAAGTAAGAATCATTTCATTACCTAACACAGGTAAAGTTGCAGATAACCTAACTGCGAAAGTTGAAGTGACTCTTGCGAACGATACATCAGTTATTGTCGATGTCCCTGTAGATGTTATTGAAAAAGAACTTCAAGTTGCAAAAGATGAAGCATCACAACAAATTGATCAAGCTACTAAACAAAAGTTAGATGAAATTGATAATGATAAAATTTTAACCGAACAGCAAAAAGAACAAGCTAAAGCTGAAGTTCAAAAACTTAAAGATCAAGCTATTGATAAAA
>NZ_JACBYC010000092.1 GCF_013415425.1 Gemella sp. GH3
ACATCAAATTGACTTTCAAATATAATGAAAAATCCAGTAATAACGTCTTTAACAATGGTTTGAGCACCAAAACCTACTGCTAAACCTACGACACCAGCACTTGCAATAACACCTTCAACACTAATGCCAAATTTACTTAAAATCGTCGTAATAACTATAAACAAAACGATATACTTCACTACATTTTGAACAAGAGATATTAAAGTTTTAGATCGCTTTTTGTTACTCTTTTTACTCTTATTTTGAATCTTAAATCCCTGTTCAATCATTTTATTCAGTATTTTAATAACTATGAGGGCTACGATAATATAAATAACAATCATAGCGATTTTAGTTGCAATGTTTTCATATGTTTCTATTTTTGTTAATGGCTCAAATAGAGATGAAATAATATTCATGACTTGATTCATGATAAGCGTTACTCCCTTC
>NZ_JACBYC010000086.1 GCF_013415425.1 Gemella sp. GH3
GTACAAGTACTTACATATCTTCGCTCGACTTGCATGTATTAGGCACGCCGCCAGCGTTCGTCCTGAGCCAGGATCAAACTCTCCAAATTTCTTTGTCTCGCTTGATTTGCTCTTGAAAAGTTTTTTTTAGTTGTCTTCTCTTCAACTTCTTTTCTCGGAATTAACGTTGACTTTATTCGTTTAGTTTTCAATGTTCAAGTTTTTTTCAATAATGGAGCGGGTGATGAGAATCGAACTCACAACATCAGTTTGGAAGACTGAGGTTTTACCACTAAACTACACCCGCATTTTGTTTATTATTAAGTTTTGTCTTTTGAAGACTTTATCTATTCTATCATTTACATAATTTTTTGTCAAGAGTTTTTCTTAACATTTTATTATTTTTTGATAGTTATTGTTCGTCTCTCGTCAAGACTTTTAATATTCTATCATCTTCTTTTTCTTTTGTCAATATTTTTTTGAACTTTTTTTAGTTGTTTTTCAAATCTTTATCTCTTAAGAAGACTTTGACTATTATATAGTCTTTATTTTGTTTTGTCAATATATTTTTTCAAATTAGTTGAAAAATAATTAAATTAAACATAATACAATGCCTTGAAAAACAAAGCAGTTAATGGTAAAATTAATTAAAAATAATTTAGGTGGAGGTAAAGTATGTTATTTAGAGAATTAAACATCAATGATTTAAAAATGGTAGAAGATTATAAAAATTCATTTTTAAAAGATGAAGAGTCAATACATGGAGCATCGGGATTGGAAAAAACTGACTCACTTGTATGGCTTAAAAATCAGCCTCTATTCAAGAGTTACAAAACTATTCCCAATAAAAATTTTGTAACTGCTCATACTTTTGTACTAACTAATAATACAGAAATAATTGGAATTATTAATCTACGCCATGAGTTAAATGATTATCTATTTAATTTTGGAGGGCATATCGGCTACAGTATTAACAAGAAATTTCGCAATCAAGGTTATGGAAAATTATTGCTGAAAAACTGCTTAGATTATGCTTTCAATGAATTAGGATTAAATAAAGTTCTTATAACTTGTAATGAAAATAATATTGCCTCTAAAAAACTTATCATATCTTGTGGAGGAATACTAGAAAATATAATAACAGATCCAACAGATAATAATATTATGACAGAAAGATATTGGATAAAAAAGGATAGCTAATAAATTAACTATCCTTTTTTATATGATTAAAATTATAACAATTACTATTTAGAATTTAATTTTACAAATGTATTTTTAATTTCTAAAAATCTTTTGAAATCTGTTAGCAATCTATATAAAATTGCTCTATCCTCAAATTCATCTCTATTTTTTGGTAACTCTCCTTTTCTATAATTTTCAGTTAATACTGCTAAATCTTTCAAAATATATTCACAAGAATTAAATTCCGATACTTGCTCCGCCGTTAAATAAAATAGAGCAGCTAATTTTTCACTTTCTTTTCTATCAATTTTAATCAATTCTATACTTGAATACATATACTTTAACGTATTATATTGCTTCATTCTAGTAATTAAATATTGTTTATCATATCCTTTATACTTAAAAAGTTTGTTATCCTCTTCAACAGAAATAATACTTGCCATTTTTTCTATGTCTGTGTTTAGGCTATCAAATATATAAGATAAATTTTCTTTAGGTAATTTTTCTTTTATAAATGAAAATCTTTTTTCTGAAGGCGTAAGTTTAAAATAAAAAATATATAAAATTGTCTTAATTTGATTTTCAATTTTATTTTTATACAAGATGATTTCATTTTCTTTAGACGGCATATATAAATTTAAAATACTTGCTATTATTACGGAGATTAACATTAAATATATTTCATTCAATACAATATCTTTTGATATTTTTTGCAATTCAAAAATATGACCTAGAAGAACTAAACTAGGAACAAGGCCTATCATAATTTCAAATTTCATAGAAATAGGTATAAATATAATCAATATTAAAATAAATGACAATAAATTATATCCAACATAATAAAAAATTGTTATACCTATAAATAAAACTAACAACAAAGAAATTATTCTTTGATATGCTATTTTTAAGGTGGTTTTTCTAGTATCAGCAATACTTATTAAAGTTATTATTCCCGCTGAATATGCATTATTCAAATGAAGATATCTCGCTAGAATTATCGCCAACATAGTTCCTATTGCCAATTTTATAAATTTAATGTAGTCCATCATACTCTCCTATAAAGTTCTTAAAAATTAGGATTCTTAATATAATTATAGTTAATTCAATAGTTTTTTTCAATATTTTCAATCATAGTTATCATTGACAAATCAATACTTTTTTGATAGTCTAATACCGAATGTAACATTATAATAACGGAGGTTTTTATGGAAAACAAACAAATAAAAATTGCTACTGCCGATCCTTCAGCATTAGGTTTATTTGGATTAGCTATGGTAACATTAGTTGCATCATCTCAAAAATTAGGTCTTACTTCAGGAGTATCATTAGTTATACCTTGGGCTATATTTTTAGGTGGTTTTGCACAACTTTTTGCTTGTATACACGATGCAAGAAAGCAAAATACATTCGGAGCAACAGCATTTGGAGCTTATGCTTTGTTTTGGTTCGGTGTAGGAGCAACTTGGCTTATACAAAATGGTGTTTTTGGTAGTACTCTTGCAAAAAATTCAGATGTAAAACAACTAGCTTTTGCATTTTTAGGATATTTAGTATTTACACTATTTATGACTATTGCGGCAGTAGAAACAAATAAAGTACTGTTTATTATATTTGTCTTAATAGATTTTCTTTTTATAGGACTTAGCTTATCTACATTTGGAATTGCAGAACACGCAATGCACTTACTAGCTGCATATAGTGAATTATTAATATCTATCGCTGCTTTCTATGGTTTTGCAGCAAATGTTTTAAATGCACATTTCAAATATGAATTTTTACCGTTAGGTAAGCCTTTTGGTATCTTCGTAAAAAAAAGTAATTAGATTAATCTAATTACTTTTTTTTATTAATATATTTATTATAGTGAAATATATGTGAATTATTTAACTTTCTTCAAGTCTACATTCATTATTTTAGCAGTTTCTTCTACTTCTTTGTAATAATCTTCATTTACATCTGTAAATCCTGTTATATTAAATAACTTAGTAAACAATTCCATAGTTTCTTTGTCATTTTCTAATTCTTTAAATGCTTCTTTTAATTTTTTTTGAGTTTCTTCATCTAAAGAATTAGATGCTACTATAGTTATTCCTGGAATAAGATTAGACTGTTTTAAAACTACTACATTTTCTTTGGCACTAGGAAATTCTTTTTCATATCGTTCAACTATTCTATCATAAGATCCAATAACATCGACATCACCATTAACTAAAAGTTGCAAGCTTTTATCGTGCCCCCCTGTAAATTGTGTAGTGACATCATTTTCCAAAGATAACCCTTCTTTTACTAACATAGCTCCTGGATAAATATAACCTGAAGTTGAACTAGGATCTACAAATGCTACTTTTTTACCTCTTACATCTTCCAAAGAGTTTATACCTGCATCTTTTCTTGTATATAAATAAGAATAATAGCCTGGTTCTCCTGTTTTACCTTTAGCTGTTAGTATAGGTTTTGCTTGTTGTTCTTTCGCTAATAAATATGCGAAAGGTGGCATAAATCCAAAGTCTACACTACCACTACCTATTCCTTCAACAAATCCTATATAGTTACTAGCAGTATATGCTTCAATTTTTACTCCTAGTTTTTTCCCTAAAGCATCTGCTATTGGTTTAACGTCCTCTATTAATGTTTCACTATTATTTAAAGGAACAAACCCCATCTTTATAACTTTTTCTTCTTTTTTATTATTAGAACAAGAAGCTAGCACAAAGATTAAACATAAACTTACTATGATACTTAATAATTTTTTCACACAAATTCCCTCCTAATTTGTCTTATTTTTTTGTAAATAATATCGCTATCATTTACGAAATTATTATATCATATAATATTAAAAAATCACATAACTTTTGTAAATATATTCACTATTTATTTAACAATATTTTTTTACATAAATTTTTATTTTAAAGTTAAGGAAATATGATAATATATGATATAAATAAAAAGTACTCAATATAAGATTATATCTCTTATATTGAGTACTTTTGACATTATTAATAAGGCGGCTACCGGATTTGAACCGGTGATCAAGGTTTTGCAGACCCGTGCCTTACCACTTGGCTAAGCCGCCATAAAACATTTTTAATGGGGCGGCTGACGGGAATCGAACCCGCGAATGTCGGAACCACAATCCGATGCGTTAACCACTTCGCCACAGCCGCCATATTTCAGAATATAGATAATTATATATTGTTTTTAATTAATTGTCAAGGTATATTTTATACCAAAATAAATTATAAAATACCAAGCTGTATGAACTTAATTTTTAAAATTAACATTTTATAAAAAAAACTTCTAATAATAATTTTTATAAGATAAATGATTACATAATAAGAAATTTCAAGTCATCTAAAATAAAAAACTATATCCTAAATATTTAGCTATTATAATTGTGTTAATGGAAATTTATTTTATATCATGTTTTATCTCCATAGATAGAAGTCAACTATTACATAGTTGACTTCTTACATTTATTTAATTTTACTATACTAAGCAAAAATTTATTTTATTTATTTTTTTACATTTTTCTCTTTTTACTTCAGCTATTTTATGCTTTGGTAAAAATTTGAAAACAAGTTTTAAACATAAAATTTTATAAGGATTTCTAAATACATGCATATGACAATTCAAACTCAAATACCATCTCAATATACTTCTATCCATACTAGTCCCATATTTTATAATATGCCTTAATTCCTTATTGACATCATCTATTATATTATCAGACAATTTTATACTAGATTGTTCTAATTTCTCAAAAGTAATATTTTTATTGGTGACATTATACATATTACTGATTATACTATGAAAATTCGGATAATCATTCTCCAAATAATCTATATTCATCTTATTAAATCTGGCTGTATACAATATATTTAAAAAGTTACACTCTACTAAAGTTTGCAAACTTCTTTTCTTAAAATATATATACGGAATTGTAATTATAATAAGGATAGTAAAATAAACTAAAATATTCATTTCTTCTTACCTCCTTTTGAACTAGTAATAATCATATTTTCTAATTTATTAATTCTTATGTTTTTTTCTTTTATCTCTTTATTTTTATCTTCAAGTTGCAACCTATAATTTTTCAAATGATGTAGCATTTGTTGCTTGAAATTTTCCCTAGTTTGATTTAATAAAGAATAGAAAATGTAAACCGTTAAAATCCATATACACACTGCTACAAGAGCATTTATATTATGATTAGCCAATTCTTTCAATTGATTTATAAGCATTATTAACTACTCCCTTTATAATATTCTGTACCTAAATATTATAATATTTAACAGTAACGAAAATCAATTTTTTAGTTTCTGAAAATATAATATTTTACAAATCATTTCCTAGTATCATCTATAAATCGGACAATTTTATAATGTTTTATTTATATACATTATATTTTTCACTATATATTAGTTCTTCTATCTGATGGAAAAATATTTTTTATATCTACAATATATCAACATATGTGTTGTACACTCTATTTTTTTACATAACAAATTTATCTACGTATAACAATAATATAAAAATTAAATAGACTCACACTAAGTAATATTGTATGAGTCTACTTTTATATATTTTTATTTAACTTTAACCCCTAAAGATTTTAAATAGATATGTAACGTGTCGTTAATTTCTTTATCACCACTTAATGTAGAATTTAAGTCTACAATTATATCGATATTTTTATTATAATTCTGAACTAAAATTATATTACTTAAAACACATATATTGGATACTAAACCTACAAACTCTACTTTCTTATAATCACTCCTAGATATAAACCTAGCTAACTCTAAGCTACCGAAAGTATCTTTTTCAAAAATTCTCTTAGCACTACCTTTATAATTATCTATCTTACCATATATTTTGTGACCATTACTATCTCTTAAGCAATGCTCAATAGGAATATGTTTTCCTTCTCTAGTTTCTAAATATCCTTCATCATGGGTATCTAGGGTGAATACTATATCTTGCTCTTTAGACAAATAATCTTTTATTTTATCTTCTATATTATCTTCTATATCTTTAGCTTCTGAAAATCCTAAGGAACCATCAACAAAATCAACTTGATAGTCAACAACTACCAACAAATTATCTGTCGTTCTATTTTTCAAATTCAATTTTATGTACAAAAATAGTACAATAGCCAATAATAAACCGAGAGCTGTATAAATAACATTATCTATTGCTTTCATATTGTTACCTAATTTATTTACAATAAATCCTGCTACTATTACAATCAATAATACTATAGGTGTTAAATATTTAGCTTGTATTTTCAACTCTATTAAAAAATCTTTTTTCCCTAATTTTTTATAAATTAAAAATATTATCAAAGCTATTAGTGCTACTAAAAATAATATAACTCCATATTTATGAATTATATGAAATACATATTTCCAACTAGGACCTAAAATATAGCCCATTGTAATAAACGTAAAAACCCACAATATCCCACCAACAGTTGAATAAATATGGAATTTTTTTGCATCTACTTTGGATATACCAGAAAAATACCCCAAAATATGACGAACACCTGGCAAATAATAAGCTATAAAAATAACTATAGGTCCATATTTATTAAAAAACTTTGTAGCTTGATTCATTCTAGGTTTAGTAAGACCTATATAAGAGCCGTATTTATCAATAGCTTTTCTCCCTAATCTACGACCTACTTCATATGATAATTGCATCCCTATTATAGTACCTAAAGAACCTGACAATATCATAAGAAAATAGTTTGCATGACCAGAATATCCCATAACTCCTGCAACAGCCATCATAGTTTCTCCAGGAATAGGTAACGCAACAAATTCTAATATTAGCGAAACAAATAATATTAAATATACATGTTCTGCTAACAATTTAAACAACATATCCATAAATTTATATAGTACCCCTTTTTATCGTATAATTATAATAATTATAACACAATTTACTTATCTTATCCAAAATAGTTAATAATTTTTAAAATAAAAACAGTCTTTGTAGATAGACTGTTTTTATTTTACTGTATATTTTAAAAATTAAATTATGTTTTATTATCTTTTAGATATTTCTTCTAATAACATTTTGTTTATCATTTGTGGATTAGCTTGACCCTTAGATGCTTTCATTATTTGTCCAACTAAGAATCCTATAGCTCTATCTTTTCCATTCTTGTAATCTTCTATAGATTGTGGATTGTTATCCAATGCTTCTGTTACCCATGCGCTAAGTTGATTTGTATCTGAAACTTGTACTAATCCTTTAGCTTTTACTATTTCTTTAGCATCTCCACCATTCTCTATAAGTTCTTGGAATACTTTTTTTGCTATTTTACTAGAGATTGTTCCATCAGTAATTAGATTAATCATTCCTGCTAAAGATTCTCCAGTTAATTTAGTATCACTTAATTCTTTTTGTTCTTTATTTAAATATGCATTAACATCAACCATTAAGTAGTTAGAAGCCAATTTAGGATCTGCTCCTAATTTTACTGTTTCTTCAAACATATCAGACATCTCTTTAGTTAAAGTTAATACGTGAGCATCATATGCGGGTAATCCTAATTCTTCTTGATATCTTTTTCTCCTAGCATCTGGTAACTCTGGAATAGTTTTTCTTACTTCTTCCATCCATTCATCTGATATTATCATAGGTACAATATCTGGTTCTGGGAAATATCTATAGTCGTCTGAACCTTCTTTTACTCGCATAAGTTTTGTTGTTCCAGTAGTCTCATCAAATCTACGAGTTTCTTGCTTTATTTCTCCGCCAGATAAAATTACTTGCTCTTGACGTTTTTCTTCAAACTCTAACCCTTTTTTAACAAATGTAAATGAGTTTAAGTTTTTTAATTCTGTCTTTGTTCCAAATTCAGTTTGCCCATACGGTCTTATTGATATATTAGCATCACAACGCATAGATCCTTCTTCCATTTTAACGTCAGAAACTTCTATGTACTGAATAATAGAACGCAATTTTTCTAAATAAGCATACGCTTCTTCTGGTGTTCTAATATCAGGCTCAGATACTATCTCTATAAGCGGTGTCCCTTGTCGATTCAAATCTACCAAAGAATATCCATTTTTATGAGTAAGTTTCCCTGCGTCTTCTTCTAAATGTGCACGTGTAATACCTATTCTTTTTGTTTCACCATTCACTTCTATATCTATCCAACCATTTTCTCCAATAGGTTGGTCAAATTGTGATATTTGATATGCCTTTGGATTATCTGGATAAAAATAATTTTTTCTATCAAATTTTGATTCTTTAGCTACAGTCATATTAAGAGCCATTGCAGCTTTCATTCCCCATTCAACAGCACGTTTATTTACTACTGGTAATACTCCTGGATATCCTAGGTCTATTACACTTGTATTAGTATTAGGTTCTGCTCCAAAATGCGCTGGAGATGAAGAAAATATTTTTGAATCTGTTTTTAATTCTACGTGGACTTCAAGCCCGATTACTGTTTCAAAATGCATAATTATCTCCTAATATATTTATAGTTCTATTTTTTTATCTTGTAAGTTGTAGTGTTGCTCAAATGCATAAGCTACATCATAAATAGTAGATTCTGCAAATGGTTTACCTATTATTTGCATACCTATAGGTCTATTTCCTTTCATACCACAAGGTATACTTATAGCAGGCAGTCCCGCCATATTAACAGGTATAGTCAACAAGTCATTAGTATACATCGTAACACCGCTTTTAGATTTCTCACCTAAACCAAAAGCTACTGTAGGAGATGTAGGACCAATCACAACATCATATTCTGCAAATACTCTATCAAAATCTTCTTTTATTAATGTTCTCACTTTTTGAGCTTTCTTGTAGTAAGCATCATAATATCCAGATGAAAGAACATATGTTCCTAGCATAATACGTTTTTTAACTTCTGCTCCAAATCCTTCTCCTCGAGTTTTTTTATAAACCTCTTCTAAGTTAGTAGCATTTTCACTTCTATAACCGTAACGTATGCCGTCAAAACGTGAAAGATTAGAACTAGCCTCTGCAGACGCAATTATATAGTAAGTTTCTATACCATAAGATACATTAGGTAGCGAAACTTCCTCTACTAATGCTCCTTGACTTTCTAGCCATTTAACTCCTTCTAAAACACTACTTTTAACATCTTCATCTACACCTTCTCCAAAATATTCTTTTGGTAATGCTATTTTCATTCCTTTAATATCACCAGTTATAATTTCACTAAACTTTGGAACTGATATAGGTGCACTAGTCATATCATTACTATCAACACCAGAAATAACTTCTAAAACTCTAGCATTGTCTTTAACTGTTCTTGTCATAGGTCCAATCTGATCAAGTGAGGATGCAAAAGCAACCAAACCAAAACGAGATACACGTCCATAGGTAGGTTTTAGCCCAACAACTCCACAGTAAGAAGCAGGCTGACGAACTGACCCTCCAGTGTCACTACCTAAACTAAAATGAACTTGTCCTGCTGCTACTGCTGAAGCACTTCCTCCACTAGAACCACCAGGTACAGCATTCAAGTCATGCGGATTTCTTGTAACTTTATAATATGAAGTTTCTGTTGATCCTCCCATAGCAAATTCGTCCATATTTAACTTTCCTATCAAAACAGGATTTTCAGAATTTAACTTTTGCATTACTGTAGCATCGTAAATAGGACTAAATCCTTGTAATATTTTTGAAGCACATGTAGTTTCTATACCTTTAGTTACTATATTATCTTTGATACCCATAGGTATTCCGAATAAACTACCTGATATTTCTCCTCTAGATTGTTTGTCATCTAATTCTTTCGCTTTATTTAATGCCAATTCTTCTGTAACAGTTATAAATGATCCTACTTTTTCATCTGTATTTTTAATTCTTTCAAGTGAAGCATTAACTAATTCAGAAGGTTTAATTTCTTTGTTTATTAGTTGTTTTTCTAAACTTTCTATCGATTTGTATATTAAATCCATCAAAATTCTCCTCGTCTACTTATTCAATAATAGTTGGTACTTTAAATTGTCCTGCTTCTTGTTCATAAGCATTTTTTAAAACTTCATCTCTATCAAGACCAGACTTTGCAACATCCTCACGGAAGACATTTACTAAATCTAAAACATGGTAAGTAGGTTTTATATCATCTGTATTAACTACTGAAAGATTTTCTACCAATGTTACTACTTGTTCCATTTTTTCAACAAATCCTTCAATTTCATTCTCTTTTATTTCTAATCTTGCAAGGTGTGCAATATGTTCAATTTGTTCTCTGGTTATTTTTGACATAATATCCTCCATATATATTCATTCAAATATAATAGCATAAAAAAAGCATTTTATCAATATTTCTATTGATTAAACACTTTTATTACCGTTAATCTTATCCATAAAATATTTATTAAACTTCTCTTACAGCAAAATAATTTCCTTCATCATCAGAAAAATTAAAAACTTTAATATCTCCGAAACTAACTATTTCATTAACATTAACACCATTAGCTAATAATTTATTGTAAGTTTCTTCTATGTTATCTGTAGCCATTAAAATAGATGGTGTTCCTAAATTAATTTCTGGACTCATCTTTCTTACTTGCTCTATATCGTGTAATACAAACTCAGTAGCTCCATTTAATTTAGGAGCTACTTCATAAGAATAACCTCCCATAATATTATCTACTCGTACTACTTTTTCAAATCCAACTTTATTTTTCCAAAAATCAGCTGCTTTATCCTGATCTTTAACATATAACATAACTTGTCCTAAATCTTTTATCATAATATTAATACTCCTTTCTCTTTATAAAATAATATCATCAAAATTATTATAAATCAAATATAGAATTTCCAACATATTTATAAAAGTCCAGCAAAGTACGCTGGACTTTTTAAATATACTATTTTAAAGCATTAACTATTGTATCTATATTAGCTTTAACTGTTTTTATATAAGTTTCACTATTGTTTGCTTTGTCCCCTAATGAATCAGAATACAATTCTCCACCTATAGTTATTTCATGACCTTTAGATTTTACAGCTTCTTGTAATGATTTAATAGTTTTTTCTGGCACCGATGATTCCACAAAAATAGCTTTTATTTTTCTATCTGTAATTTCTTTAGCTAAGTTTTCAATATCAGACGTAGTGGCTTCAGCTTCTGTACTTACTCCTTGAATTGCTAAAACGTCAAAACCATATCTATTAGCAAAATAACTAAAAGCATCATGAGCGGTTACTAAAGCTCTTTGTTCTTTTGATAATTCTTCTGCTCTCATTTTGACATATTTGTCAAGATTATCTAGTTCTTTTTTATAACTATCATAATTACTCTTAAATGCATCTTTATTATCAGTATAAAATTCAGAAAGTTTATTTTGTATATTATCCCCTACTTCTTTCCAAATATCTATATCAAACCAAATGTGCGGATCAGGCGTTCCATTTTCCTCTAACTTGATTTTATCTTTCGATATTCCATCACTAGCATTAATAATCTTTTTATCTTTTAATTCAGAAAATATAGATTCCATTTTCCCTTCAAGATGCAATCCTTGATATATAATAACATCAGCTTTCTTTAACTTCTCTACGTCAGATGCAGTAGGTTTGTATAGATGTGGATCGACTCCTTCTCCCATAAGTCCTTCTACTTCTATCTTATCTCCACCGATATTTTCTATTAAGTCCTTCAACATAGTAGTTGTAGTGACAATATGAATTTTTTTATTTCCAGTATTACTATTATTTTCTCCAGTATTTTTTTTACTACACCCAGAAACAATTAATAAAACAGCTACTACTGAAACTAATATTGATAAAAATTTATTTCTCATCATATTTCTCCTTATTTCTAAATTTATTTTGTAAAAAATGTATCTTTACAAAAATAATTATAAATTATTTTTCTGATGAAGTAAATAGATTTATACATTAATTTTTAACGCAAAACAATATAACCCATTAAAAACCTTGTTACAACAAAGATTATAAATATGAAAAATATTTTCTAAACGATTATTTTTTCTCTTTAGGCAAATTTATTCTCTTTGCAACATTACTCTTTTATTTTATATTTTATAATTATATTAATAAATAAAAAATTCTTTTTGTCATATGACAAAAAGAATTCAAAATAAATTATTTACTTACTGTTCATGTAATTCTATTATAACTCCCACCGATCCTTCTCCTGCGTGGGTAGATACAGCAGGGGTAGTAGTTCTAATATTATTATCTGGAATTAAATAACCCACATTATCATAAATAGCTTCTCTTATTTCTTTTATATACTCATCTGATATAGTATCAACTAAACTTATTTGTTTTACAGTCCTATCTTTAATATCAATTAAAATCGTTTTAATTAGTGCTTGAACTAATTTCTTCTTACCTCTAACTTTATCTACAACCATTAACTCTTCTTCACAAAGTTTAGTTAGAATTTTCAAATTTAATATTCCTCCTATTAGACCAGATGTTTTCTTTATCCTACCACCTCTAACTAAATTATCCAACTTATCTATAGTAACATAAGTTAAAATATCTTTAGTTTTTTTATTAAGTCTTTTAATTATCTCTAATATTTCTACACCTTCCAAAATATAATTATAGCAATTTTCTATAACATACTTTATTCCTCTAGACGCAGTCTTTGTATCTATAACATAAACTCCATCAAATTCTTTAGAAGCAGAATGAGCTGTACTGTAAGTCCCACTAAGAACACTAGATACATGAATAGATATAACTTTATAACCTAATTCAGTCCACTTTTTATATATTTCTAAAAATTTACCTACCGACGGTTGACTAGTAAAAAATTGTTTTGCAGTTCGCATTTTATAAATATATTCTTTATTATCCATATCTATAAATTCTTCTCCATCTATAGTTACAGTCATAGGTACTACTTCTACATCATATCTTTCAATTTCTTCAATAGATAAATCACTAGTTGAATCTGTTATTATTTTTATTTTTGCCATTATTAACTCCCCTTTATTAGTGAAATATAAAATACATTATTATTGTAATATATTGTTATACACAACATATTATAATCTAATTATATACTATTTATTAAAACTTAGCAAACAAATTATTTTTAAACATTAATATTGACAATAATATATATTTGATTAATAATATTGATATAAAATAAATATAATTAAATTAAGGAATAAATTATGACACCATTTATTACAATAAAAGAAAATATTGATGATACCTTTATAGAGAAAAAGTCTACATTTATCACTAAAATCATAAGAATAAACTCAGAAGAAGATGCAAGAAGTTTTATACAAGAAAACAAGAAAAAATACTACGATGCAGCCCACGTCTGCTCTGCATATGTTATAGGAAATAATAACGAAATAACTAGAGCTAACGACGATGGTGAACCTAGTGGTACTGCTGGTACTCCTATGTTGGATGTTTTAACAAAAAATAACATAAAAAATGTTTGTGCTATTGTTATTCGATATTTTGGAGGAACTAAGCTAGGAACAGGTGGTTTAGTAAGAGCTTATTCTGGAGGTATTATTAACTGTTTAAAAAAAGCTACACTTGTGGAAAAAAAGAATGCCATAGAATTCAATATAGACTTAGATTATAGTTTAAATGATAAAATAGAATATGAAATTCTAAAAACCAATTTCATAGTAAACAATAAAACTTATAGTGAAAAAGTAACTTATACTATTTTTGTAATAGAAGATGAGGAGGAGCTATTTTTAAACTGGCTCACAGAAATTACTAACAATAACTTTAAAATACTATCATCAAGATCAAAACAACTTGAGTTTGAAATAAAAAAATAAAGATAACGATAATATAAATATATCGTTATCTTTATTTTTAAATATTGTCATAGCAAAATTAAATAAATGTATTACTAAAATTTAACATTTTCCGATACAAAACCTGGAATATCTGTATTTATTTGCCAAGTCATACCAAATTTATCTACTACAATACCATAAGCTGGACTCCAAGGAGTTTCAGTAATTTCCATATTAATAGCCTGCGCATCTAGTGATAATTTTGAGAAAATATTTTTAGCATCCTCTACATTATCTACTTGTACACAAGCAGTCATATTAGTACCTACTATATATGGATGCTCATTACCGTTATCTGATATTTGAATACGAATGCCATTTATATCTAAAGATGCATTTAGCAAATAATTTTTCATGTTATCAGGAACATTTTCCATAGCCTCTCCAAAAGTCGTGCAAGTTATTACCTTAGCTCCAAAAGCATCTTTATAAAACTCTACAGCTTCTAATCCGTTATTATTTGTTATCAAATATATTTCAACCAATTTTATCATTTCTAGTTTTATCTCCTTTAAATAATATGTATTATAAAGATATACTATAACTTCTAAATAAAATATAGTCAAAATATTTGTTTTAATATTTTGACTATATCAATAAACTACCTTTTTTAATTATTACTGTTTGTCAATAATTCTAATAACTCATCATAATTTTTCACTTCATAAGTTGCTAATATACCTGTATTATTTTCAATATTTTTAAAATTACACCAAACACTATCAATTCCGAAATTTTTTGCTCCTTGAATATCAGCAAAAATATTATCTCCAATCATTAGTGCTTTTTCCTTTTCAAAATTCGGTATCTTACTTGAAGCAATTTCAAAAAAACGTTTATCTGGTTTTTGAACATCAAAAACTTCTGAAATAAAGACTTCTTTAAAATATTTTTGCAAAGATGAGTTTTCCAATCTATTTGTTTGAATATTATAAAAGCCATTAGTAGCTGCATATATTTCATAATTATCTTTCAATTTATCCAGTAATTGTACTGCGCCTTCTAGATAATAACCTTGCATACTCAAAAAATATTCATAACGTTTAGCAAGGTGTTTCCCATCTACTTCTATATCAAAACAAGAAAATAATTTTCTAAATCTATTATTAATCAAAAATTCTCTACTAATTTCTTTATTATCTAACTGATGCCATAACTGCTTATTTATAGATGTATATTTTTCTTTAAATTCTTCAATATTATCTACATTTTGTTCTTTTAATAGCATATTTAAAGCTTTATCTTCCGCCAAATCAAAGTCCAATAATGTATTATCTAAATCAAATAATAAATATTTATACATATATCCCCCTATAACTCTAAAATTCCAAAACTAAATTTTGCTCCTGCTCTTTTATACTTAATTAAATTAAACTTATCAAACACAGGATCAAGATTATGTGCTTTTATAATTACTTTTTTTCTTGCAACCCTAGTCATCTCTGCAAATAATTCTTCACTAATTCTATCTTGACTCGCTAATTTTTCTAAAGTGGATAAATTAGTTGATTCTTTTATTTTTATATCAAACATAGGATCAGCGTATACTACGTCATAACTATTATCTTCACACTCTTTTAAGAAAGTTAAATTATTAATATTATAGACTTTTATTTTTCTAAGGGCTTTATCTATCTCATTAATACCCGAAGAAAAATTTTCCAATCCATCTTTAACTAAGAAATAAATTATTTCATTTTCTTCTAATGATGTAACATTATGACCATAATAACTTAAAACAATACTATCCCTAGCAAGTCCCATTGTTAAATCTAAAATGCTTTGCTCTTTTTCTGAAATTATTTCTATTAATGGTTCATTGTTATTTTTAATTCTTATCATAGCAGTATCTAAATGAAAGAATAATTTATTATTATCATTGTCTATAAATATTATATTATCTTTATATACCACTAGTACATTTTCATACAATTTTAGTATCTCTTTAATAGTCAATTTTTTTCTTTCTAAATAATCGATATCAAAATAAGTAGCTATACTTTGAGCTTTTTCTCTCAAATCATCTGTAATTTTTACACTTGTAGTAACAACAAAATTTTTAAATACTTTATCTAAAGATTCAGTAACCAATCTATTAACCTTAACATCATGATATTCTCTAGGAACTTTTGAAACAATAATCTCATTGAAACAGACTCCTATGGAATACTTATATTTATTCAAAGAAAAATACTTATCATAATATCCTTTTCCATAGCCTAATCTATAACCAGATTTATCAAACACCAAAGAAGGAGTAATTACTAAATCTACAATACCATCATAGAAATCATCATTATTAGGTTCCAAAATACCAAATTTATTTTTTGAAAAATTAGTATTTCTAGTGATACGAACTAACTTCATATCATCTCCTACTATTTTAGGAACAAAAATATCTTTCTTGTCAATATAGTCATTTATAAAATAATCAGTAATTACCTCACTTCCAAAACTCAAATAAATAAATATTGAATTAGCCTTCTTAAATTCAACTAACTTTTCTATTTTTTCAAATATTATTTTAGAACTATTCTCTATATAATTACTACTTAATAGATTTCTTTTATTTAATATTATTTTTCTTAAAGAACTCTTATCCATAAATTTTTTCCTCACTAAAATAATAATAAACAATTAATTTTTCACTTTTTTATTAAAAAGCCTAGCTTTACAACTAGGCTTTCTTTTGTAAATATTTACTCGCTTCTTTAATACTAAGGTTAGACATTTCATTTCTATATTTATGCAAAAAATCTTCTACCCACTTAGGATTAGTTTTTGAATAATCTCTTAACGCCCATCCTATAGCTTTATTAATAAAAAATTCATTAGTTCCAAAATTATTTACTAAAATTTTTTCTAACAATTCTGTATCTGTTTTGCTTTTTCTTAGTAGTTGATGATTAATAGCTACTCTTCTCAGCCAAATATTATCAGATGTACTCCATTCAATAATAGTTGTAACAACTTCAGGGTATTTATAAGAGATATGACCAACGATTTTATCCAAAGTATCAATAGTATCCCACCAAGATTTTTTTAAAATCAAATTTTTTATTTTAATAATATCTTTATCATCTAAAAAATCTTGCATATTTCTTAAATAGTACGCTGCTGTGTATTGAAACTCTCGATATGGCAATTCCCAACACTTATTTACAAAATCCCAATCAACTAATTTTGTTTTCTTTGCTTCTCTAAAATAATTACTCCAAATTTTATTTCTTAGAGGAGCACGAATACCTAAAAATTCAAATTGATTTTTCATATACGCCTTCATACTATCCGATTGAGAAGCATTTCTATTGCTATATAATTCATCTATAATATTGTTTAAGTTCATTATGAATTTTTACTTTCTATACTTGAACGTATAAAACCATTAAATAATGGATGTGGTTTTTCTGGACGCGATTTAAATTCAGGATGATACTGTGAAGCTACAAACCAAGGATGATCTTTTAACTCTACTATTTCTACCAATCTGTTATCTGGACTAGTTCCAGATAACACTAATCCTTTCTCCTCTAAAATAGCTCTATAGCTATTATTAAATTCATATCTATGACGATGTCTCTCAGATATTAATTCTTCTCCATATTCCTTACGTGCTTTTGTTCCAGATAATAATTTACAAGGATAACTTCCTAAACGTAAAGTACCTCCCATATCAGACACATTTTCTTGATCTGGTAATAAACTTATTATAGGATATGGAGTGTTTGGATCTAGTTCCGAAGAATGAGCTCCATTTAAATTACAAACATTTCTAGCAAATTCTACTGTGGCAAGTTGCATCCCTAAACAAATACCTAAAAATGGTACTTTATTAATACGTGCGTATTTTATCGTAGTTATTTTACCTTCAACACCTCTATCGCCAAATCCACCAGGAACTAAAATACCATCATAACCAGACAAATACTCTTCTACATTTTCTTCTGTTATATCCTCAGATTGTATCCACGAAATATTTATCTTAGCATTATTATTATACCCAGCGTGTTTTAAAGATTCTGCTACAGAAATATACGCATCATGTAATTCTACATATTTACCTACCAAAGCTATGTTAACTTCTTTCTCTAAATTGTTTACTTTATCTACTAATGCTTGCCATTCTTTCATATCTGCTTTTTTAGTAGTTTCTAGATTAAAATGTTTTAATAATATCTCATCTATACGTTGCTTCTTCATATTAAGAGGAATTTCATATAAATTATTAACATCTCTACTCTCAATAACATTTCCTTTAGGAGTATCACAGAACAACGAAATTTTCGATCTTAGTTCATCTGTCAGTGGCTTTTCATTTCTAACTACAATTATATCTGGTTGAATTCCTAATCCTCGTAATTCTTTTACAGATTGTTGTGTAGGCTTTGTCTTCATTTCTCCTGCAGCTTTTATGTAAGGGAGTAGCGTACAATGTATGTAACAAACATTTTCTCTTCCTAAATCACTTCTAATCTGACGTATAGCTTCTAAAAATGGTAGAGATTCAATATCTCCTGTTGTTCCACCTATTTCTGTTATAACTATATCAGCATCACTAGATTCTCCAGCTAATAAAACTCTTGATTTTATTTCATTTGTTACGTGTGGAATTACTTGCACTGTTCCTCCCAAGTAATCACCACGTCTTTCTTTTTCTATTATAGTTGAATAAACTCTTCCCGCTGTTACATTAGAGTATTGACCTAAATTAACATCTATAAACCTTTCGTAATGACCTAAATCTAAATCAGTTTCTGCTCCATCTTCTGTAACAAAAACTTCTCCATGTTGATAAGGACTCATAGTCCCTGGATCAACATTCAAATAAGGATCAAATTTTTGTAGAGTAACATTTAATCCTCTATTTTTTAAAACACGTCCTACAGATGCTGCAACAATACCTTTACCTAACGATGAAACAACTCCACCAGTTACAAAAATATACTTAGTCATTTTATTTCTCCTTTAACTACAATTTTACATGAAATTTTGGAAGTATTTTATATTAATAAATACTAAAGATTGTTTTATTATAAAAAACTCTATATATTAATTAAAATAAAAATTAATAAAATCAAAATTCCCCTATATCAAAAGATATAGGGGAATAATTAATAAATTCACTCTTATGTTCTCAATCATTGAGTGCCCGACTATAATTATAGCATAAAAATCTACCATTTGCAATCATTGATTAGCAAACAGTAGATTAATAAAATAAAAATTAAATATAATATGTAAATGAAGTGTCTTTATTATTTAAGTTTACTATTTTTATATGAGTATGCAAAGTAAATAACTGTACCTACTGCTACCCATACTAGTAAAATTAACCAAGTGGTTAATGAAATACTTGCAAGTAATGCTACGAATAAAATTATAGAAATTATAGGAACTATAGGCATCCCTGGCACTCTAAATCCCCTCTTAGCATCTGGATTAGTATTTCTAAATATTATAGTTGAATAACTAACTAATGCAAATGATATAATTGCTGCAACGTTAGCTAAATCTGCTAGTTGTCCTAGCGGTAAAAATCCTGATAACAATGCTGTTACAATACCTAATGTCCAAGTTAAAGTACCTGGAACTTGATTTTTATTAGTTTTTGTTAATGACTTTGGTAATAAACCATCTCTTGCCATAGTATAACCTATTCTTGTTCCTGCGAACATGAATGATAATACCCCTGCCATCAGACCTATTACTGCTCCTAATGATATAAATCCTGCAGCTTTTGTTTGTCCAACTTCAGTAAGTGCAAATGCTAAAGCATTACCTATACCTAATTTATGATAAGGTACCATACCTGTAAGAACCAAACAAACAGCAATATAAAAAGCAGTACAAATTAACAATGTTATAATGATGGCTCTAGGAAGAGATTTTTGTGGATTTATAGCTTCCTCTGCTGATGTAGATATAGCATCAAATCCTAGATAGGCAAAGAACACTGTAGTTGCTCCTAACATTACTCCTTTAAATCCTGTAGGTGCAAAGTTTGCAGTCCAGTTCTCTGGACTAACATAGAAAACTCCAACTATAACAAATAGTAAAACTATACTTATTTTAACTGCTGCTAAAATATTGTTAGTATTTTTACTACTACTAGTTCCTTTTGAAAGAATAAATGTAATTAATAATACAACACATATAGCTGAAATATTTCCATATCCACCTTCTGAAGGCAACTTAGTAAATTTCTCTGGTATATTTATTCCAAGACCTGTAACTAAAGTTTTTAAATAACCTGACCAACCATTAGCTACTGTTGCAGCAGTTAGTAAATAACCTCCTACAAGAACCCAACCAACATTGTGAGCTACAATTTCTCCTATTGATAAATACGTATATGTATATGTACTTCCACTAGAAGGAACTGCTGACGCCATCTCTGCATAACAAAGTGCAGCTAGTCCACACGCTAAACCTGCTATTAAGAATGAAAATACTACAGCTGGTCCTGCTTTTGATGATGCTACTCCTGTAAGTACTAAAATTCCTCCTCCAACAATAGCACTTATACCAAACAATATTAAATCTATTGTTTTCATTGTAGGGGTGAGTGTTTTTTTGCCACTTTCACTCAATATGGCATCTATTGATTTTTTTCTAAAGATACTCATTTGATATCACCTCTCTATATATTTTTAAAATCAATACGTTTCTATGTCAATTAAAAGAAAGGGGCGTCACTATTTTTATACGCCCCTTTTTATTATACTACAGAGCTTCTTCTACTGCAACATATTCATAACCTAAGTCTTCTGCTACAGCTTTGTAAGTAACTTTACCATTAGCTACGTTAACTCCTGGGACTAATTCAGGGTGTCTTACCAACGCTTCTTTTACTCCAAATTTTGCAATACTTCTTATATATCTTGATGTAGCATTACATAGAGCATATGAAGATGTGCTAGCAACAGCTCCTGGGATATTAGCTACAGAATAATGAAGAACTCCTTCTTCAACAAATATTGGCTCTGAGTGAGTTGTTGCTCTGTTTTCTGTATATTCTGTTGATCCACCTTGATCAATAGCCACGTCTACTATAACACTTCCTTCTTCCATTTCTTTTACCATATCTTTAGTAATAAGTTTTGGTGCTTTAGCCCCTGGAATAAGAACTGTACTAATTACTAAGTCAGCATTTTTAACGCTGTTAGCAATGTTAAATTTGTTAGAATACAACGTTTCTACATCTCTTCCAAAAATATGAGATAATTCTGTTAATCTGTCTAAATTAACATCTAGTATAGTTACTTTTGCTCCCATACCTACTGCTATTTTAGCTGCAGCAGTACCAGCAACACCTGCTCCCACTACTACAACATTTCCTACGTTAACACCTGGAACACCTGGTAACAATATACCTTTTCCACCGTTAGGCTTAGTCAAGAATCTAGCTCCCTCTTGTACTGCCATTCTTCCTGCAACTTCACTCATAGGTCTAAGTAATGGTAAGCCTCTACCTACTTGAACAGTTTCAAATGCAATACCAACAACTTTTGAATCTATCATAGCTTTAGTCAACTCAGGCTCAGCTGCTAAGTGTAGATAAGTGTAGATAACAAGTCCTTCTCTGAAGTATTTGTACTCGCTTTTTAGAGGCTCTTTAACTTTGTATATTACATCTGCTTTGCCCCATACCTCTTCTGCTGAATCCAACAGTACAGCTCCTACAGCTTCGTACTCACTATCAGAAATTCCAGAAGCAACACCTGCTCCTCTTTCTACATAAACAGTATGTCCATCAAGAACTAATTCCTGTACTACACCAGGGATTGCAGAAACTCTGCTTTCATTATTCTTAATTTCTTTTGGTACTCCTATAATCATAACCTTTACTCCTTCTTTCTTAATTTTTTTATGTATTTTATTTACATTTATATATTAGCACAAAAAAATACATTTTGCAATCGTTTTACAAAATGAAAATACATTATTTTTATTTTGTATCTGTTACAAGAAATGAATTGTGCTGTATTAAAACTATCAAACTGTTATATATGATTTCTAGGCTAATATTGCTATAAAAACACTACAAACTGTTACTGTTTACCAAAAATATATTAGCTGTATATTTTTAAATTGATACACAAATTATTTTTAATGAAAACATTAAGTTGAATATTTTCATTAATGTTTTTTCATTTTCATTTCAAATAATTAAAATTAAAAACCTCCAGTAATCCCCATATTAAAAGAAGACTGCTAATTGTTTAATTAGCAGTCTATTAATAAATTCAATTGTAATTCTTATTATTTTTTTGTATTTAATAAATTAAATAATGTTTTTACATGTATTCCTGTTGCTCCACTAGCTAAATATTTCTCAGGTTTTGTAAGATATGCTGTTCCAGCTATATCTAAATGAATCCAAGGTATATTATTATCTACAAAATTTTCTATAAATAATCCTGCAGTAATCATTCCTCCGTAGCGTCCCCCTGTATTTTTTACATCTGCTACGCTAGATTTATTTAAAGCTCTATAGCTATTATCTACTGGCATTTGCCATACTCTCTCTCCAGCATTTTCTGCTGCACATTTTAATTCATCAAAGAATTGTTGATTGTTTGTTACAGAACCTGTATAAAACTCTCCTAAAGCTACAACACAAGCCCCAGTAAGAGTAGCAAGATCTATAATTTTGCTAACTTTCAATTTATTTGTAGCATAGTAAACTGAATCTGCTAAAGTTATTCTACCTTCAGCATCAGTATTATCTACCTCTATAGTTTTGCCAGATAACGAATATATTACATCTCCCGGTTTATATGAAGATCCACTAATCATATTTTCACAAGCTGCAACTACCGCTACTACATTAGCTTTTAACTTTCTTTTAGCAATTAAACGCATAGCACCTATTACACTACCTGCTCCACCCATATCACAGTGCATAGTAGTCATACCAGAAGTAGGTTTTAACGAATAACCTCCTGTATCATAAGTAACTCCTTTACCTACAAAACCTATAACTTCATTAGATTCACTATCATTCATATATTTCATAACTATAAATCTTGGTTTTCTAGCTGAAGCTCTACCGACAGATAAGAAAGCTTTTAATCCCATTTCTTCACATTGTTTTTCATCATAAACTTCAACATCTATACCCAATGGTGATAAACTATCCACAACAATATTTGCCAATGTTTCTGGATACAAATATTCTGATCTCTCGTTTACTAAATTTCTAGCAAAAAATACAGAGTCCATAACATCTTCTGTTTCTTTTATAGCATCAACAAATTCATTCTCTGTAAAGTTAGCATTTATATTTACTATAATTTCTGGCAACTCTACTCTATTACTTTTATATTTATCAAATTTATAAGTAGCATGATATAGACCTTCAACTATAGCTTTTAAAGTTTCTATATTCTCTACAGAAATAGTCAGTTCATACTCTTTATTATCTATTAATCTTTTTAGTAAATTACAATAAGCTTCCCTATAATTATCAATAGTTACAATATCTTCATGACCTAATCCAACAAAAGCTTCTTTAGTATCATTAAATGGTAAATTTAAATAAACTTCTCCTAATTTACCAGAAAATAACCCTTTGTTTTTTACATAATTGTATAAAGATGTATCATTATTACTTTCTACAAAAAATTGTTTTACTTGTACCCCTATATTATCATTAAGTTGAAATTTCATTTTATATCCTCCAATTATATTATATTTTCTACTATTCTATGTGCGACTTCTTTTGCCTCTAGAATAGTTTGTTCAAAATTTATTGATTTTTTTGAATTACCTATAAAGTACATATTTTTATATTTCTTTAATAAATATTCATCAATCTCGTGAATATATTTACTATATTTTATATCAGCATACATATAGTTGTTTTCTACTCTAGTAATATATATTTCTTCTACTTGAATTTTTCCGTAAATATCTTCTAATTCTTCTCTTATTATACTAACTATTTCTGTATCTGTCTTTTTTAATAGTTCATTAACTTTATTTTGTCGCTTAATATAAGCTCTGACCATATGTATATTCTGAGATTTTATTTCTGGCCATTTGTTACTTGTATATTCTATATTAGTTATATATTTATCTAGATTTTTATCAAAGATAATTTCTCCTATATCAGGATTAAGTTGTAAATTTTCCCTATCATAAATAATTGTAGCTACTATATTAGATACAAACTTTATGCCATTATAGTATCTTTGCAATCTTACATCATCTTCAAACCATTTTAAAAACTCTGTATGTTTTACAGCAACTATAACATAGTCATAATGATATTTCTTTCCTTCTATAGTTAGTAAATATTTGTTACCTTTTTTCTCAATTTTTTGTACTTCCTTGCTCAAATCTACAAAAACATTGTTACTAAAATAAGATTCTAAATTTTCCAAAAAAGAACTAAGCGTAAATTTCAATCTATATTCGCTACCAGATAAGATATTGTCCTCTATTTTATTTTTATACATTTCTGTAACAACATTTTCAACATCAGAATTTTGAATTGTTGCAAAGGCTAATTCTGGCATTAACAAAGAAAAACTTTGCTTAGATATATCACTTCCATAATAGCTTGTTAATAGTGGCTCTATTATTTTCTCATAAACATTACTATTTATTTTACTAAAAAAGAAATCTTCTACAGTTGATGTATTTATACTATATAATTTATTATTCTTATGCAACTTAACTAAGACTGATATTTTTTCCTTCAAAGATAAAATATCATTACTAAGTAACTTTCCTTTATCTAGTGGATATCCGAACAATATTTTTTCTGGAAAATCTTTTAAGCCACTATTAGTATACAAAACTTTTGATGTAGATTTACTTTTTATCAAATATTTATAAAGTCCTAACTCTAGCATAACCTGAAATAAACTACTATTGCCTGATATAGAATTATGCCAACCATTATCATATATCTCTTGTCCATATTGAAATTTACTAATCTTATCATGAGCAAATTCTGAATTTTTTTCTATTAAGTTTATATTTACTTTCTTAGATCTCACAGTAGCTAATTTATCCAAAAAATACGCAACACTAAGACCAGATATACCACCACCTATTATAGCTATATTTTTCAAATTATCACCTCCTAGTACCGAGTATATTTACAACTTATTCAAAAAATACTTATTGAAGAAAATAGTTGCAAATATAGTAAATAAAATTAATAATAAATTAATTAAACTAAAGTTAATAGCAATCGACACAAGTACTAATATAATAGTAGTAATTAATAAAATGTTTGAAATTAATTTATTAAAACTAATTTTCTTCAAATTATCTTCTACTGGTATTATATAAAACCACAATATTGAATTCATTTTTTTATATATAGCCATTAATTGTAATACAGCTAAATAATTATATGATATTATAACAAACATACTAACATATATATTATGTAAACTAATTACAACAAACAAAGCTAAAGCTAACAATCTCAACACTAAAAATATAGTATTCTCCTGTCTAAAAAAAGAACGAATATAGTAATAGTTATAAGAATTACTAACATTAAAATTATTAACATTTAACTTAGGAAGAAATACATCAAAATATTTTCTTCGAGATATTTTTACTACATTAATAGGTACATCAACAAACATATTAATAAATTTTAAATAACTTTCATTTCTATTCTTATCATATTCGGCAGCTTGATACCAATTAATATTATTATTTTTCTTGTGTGAAAACAAATAATACGTGTAGATAATTACAAAGACAAAACCAAAATTAAACATAGGAATAATATATATTATTATATTGATAATATACAATAAAAATATTATTATTAATTCGTTATTTTTTAATTTATCAAATATCAC